>CAYTPY010000156.1:0-3896 GCA_964439725.1 uncultured Erythrobacter sp.
GGACGTTGCGGAGGCCTATGTCTTGAGGGAAGAAACGAGTTGATCGGCTAGGTCGCGAGCGGTTCGCGCCGCGCCCATGATCGTCGCCGAGCCCGGACCACACCAATCCCCATAGCCCGCGAGCCAGAGGCGAGGCTCCGCGACGGCTTGCTGGCCGTCCACCTCGACGCGGCCTTCCTTGCCGACGATGCCCAGGGAGCGCAAATGGTCCAACGCAGGGCCAAAGCCGGTGCACCAGATGATGGCGTCGACTTTGCTCTCCCGACCATCCTCCCATACGACTCCATCTCGGGTCATGCGGGTGAAGGGGCGAACCGAGCCGAGGACCCCGCGATTGCGGGCGTCCCTGACCGGCGGCACCATCACGATATCCCCGATCCCGCCCACCGGCTCTGCGCTAGGCCCTGCTTTCAAGCGAGCCGTAGCTCGTTCGAACAACACGCGTCCGTCGACATCGTCGGGGAGGAAGAGCGGGTCCCTGAGAGTTACCCAGGTGGCATCCGCGACCTGGGACAGCTCGGCCAGGATTTGCGCGCCGCTGTTGCCCCCGCCAACGACGAGGACTGTCTTGCCCGCGAAGTCGTCTGGCGAGCGATAATGGGCTGAGTGTAGTTGTGCACCTTCGAACAGGTCACGTCCTGGGATTTTCGGACTGTAGGGTTCGGACCAGGTCCCCGTGGCGCTCACCACTTGCCTGGCGAGATAGCCGCCGCGATCCGTTCTCATGATGAGGGCGTTATCGGTCCGGCTCACCTCCAGCACTCTGACCGGCCGCTCGATCCGAAACTCGTAGCGCTGCTCGTACCGGGTGAGGTAGGCGATCACGTCGTCGCGCGTCGGGAAACCTCCGTGTTCGGTCGGCGGCATGAGCCAGCCCGGTAGCGAGCTGTAGCCAGCCGGAGAAAACAGGCGCAGCGAATCCCAGCCATGCCGCCAGGCACCGCCGGGTCCGTCCTCGCCGTCGAGGATCAGGAAGTCGGCGCCGGCGCGCCGCAGATAATAGCCGAGCGCAAGGCCCATCTGCCCTCCGCCGATGATGATGATGTCATGCTCGGTCATCATGCCCTCGTGCCTGGTTGATCAGGCCATCCCCGTGCAACGTAGCCGGCACGGTCCTGCCAGGCGAACAAATTTCGACGCTTCTCGAATTATCGGTTGATCGACCCACCAGCTGCAACTATTTTGACGGCTATCGAAAGGTTGATGATGGATGAGCTCGCACGACAGGTCTGGGCGGTGGATGCGCTTGGCGCGCTCGCCCACGAGACGCGTCTTTCGGTGTTCCGCATGCTCGTCAAAGCCGGGCCTGACGGCCTGGTGGCCGGTGACATCGCCAGCGGCGCTGGCGTACCGCCCTCGACGATGTCGCATCACCTCTCGACGCTCGAGCGCGCCGGCCTGGTGACCTCCGAACGCGAAAGCCGCCTGATCCGCTACCGCGCGGACTACGCCGGTATGAAGCGCCTGCTCACGTTCCTGCTGCAGGACTGCTGCGGCGGCGCCCCCGAGATGTGCGTCGACCTAACAGGCGAACTCGAATGGGGCGAGCCAGAGAGCGGAACTCGCCCGATGGGCGGCGAGGTCGTCATCTACCACAACCCCGAATGCGGGACCTCGCGCAACGCGCTGGCGATGATCCGCAACGCGGGCATCGAGCCGCACGTGATCGAGTACCTCAAGACGCCGCCGTCGCGCGCTATGCTCGAAGGCCTGATCAAGCGGGCCGGCCTGACCCCGCGCGATCTGCTCCGCGAAAAAGGAACGCCCTACGCCGAACTCGGCCTCGACGACACGGGGCTCACCGACGCGCAGCTCCTCGACGCGATGATGGAGCATCCGATCCTCATCAACCGCCCTCTGGTCGTGTCGCCGCTCGGCGTGAAGCTGTGCCGGCCTTCGGAAGCGGTGCTCGACCTCCTGCCCGCGCGCCAGGCGGGTGCATTCGCCAAGGAGGATGGCGAGCAGGTCGTCGATGCCGACGGCCGGCGCCTGCGGTGAGCGGACTTCAGGGAACCGGCGTGTCCAGCGAGCTGGCAGCCCGCGCCCCGGCGAACTCGCCGCTGGGCGCGTTCGAGCGCTTCCTGTCGGTCTGGGTGGCGCTGGCGATCGTCGCCGGGATCGCGCTCGGGCTGGTCGCGCCGGGCACCGTGGGCGTGCTTTCGCAGCTCGAGTACGCGTCGGTCAATCTTGTCGTCGCGCTGCTCATCTGGGCGATGATCTACCCGATGATGGTCGCGGTGGACTTCGCCAGCATTCGGAATATCGGCAGGAAGCCCAAGGGGCTGATCATCACGCTGGTGGTCAACTGGCTGATCAAGCCGTTTACGATGGCGGCGCTGGCCGTGTTGTTCTTCGATTACCTGTACGCGGGCGTGATCGGCGAAGCGGCGGCCGACGAGTACATCGCCGGGCTCATTCTGCTCGGCGCCGCGCCGTGCACCGCGATGGTCTTCGTCTGGTCGCAGATGACGCGCGGCGACCCAGCCTACACGCTGGTGCAGGTCTCGGTGAACGACCTCGTGATGATCGTCGCCTTTGCGCCGATCGTCGCGCTGCTGCTCGGCGTCACCGACATCGAAGTGCCGTGGGAGACCCTGCTGCTCTCGGTCGGGCTTTACGTGGTCATTCCGCTCGTCGCCGGGGCGATCACCCGGCGGCGGGTCGTCGCACGCCACGGCGGCGACGAGACGGCCGTCGATGCCTTCACCGCGCGGCTCAAGCCGTGGTCGATCGTCGGCCTGCTGGCGACGGTCGTGCTGCTGTTCGCGTTCCAGGCAGGGACGATCGTGGCCAATCCGCTGCTGATCGTGCTGATCGCTATTCCAATCATCATCCAGTCCTACGGCATCTTCGCGCTGACTTATGCGGCGGCGAAAGCGTGGAGAGTGCCGCACAACATCGCGGCGCCGTGCGCGATGATCGGCACGTCCAACTTCTTCGAACTCGCCGTGGCGGTGGCGATCGGGCTGTTCGGTCTTTCCAGCGGGGCCGCGCTGGCGACCGTCGTCGGCGTGCTGGTCGAGGTCCCGGTCATGCTCTCGCTGGTCGCTTACGCCAACCGCACCCGCGACCGCTTTCCCGCCTCCTGAACAGCAGACGACCATGTCCCGTATACGCGTTCTCCCGGACCCCGATCACGTGCCCGCGCTGAGGCGCGAGTACGTCCGCCATAGCCCGGCATCCGGCCTCGGCAGGCTCGACCCGGCCCCGCGCATCCTATTGCTCTACGGATCGCTCCGCGAGCGCTCCTATTCGCGGCTCGCCGTCGAAGAGGCGGCGCGGCTGCTGCAGCTGTTCGGCTGCGAGACGCGCATTTTCGATCCGTCGGACCTGCCGCTGCCCGACCAGGTCGCCAACGACGATCACCCCGCCGTGCACGAGCTGCGCGAGCACTCGCTGTGGTCCGAGGGACAGGTCTGGTGCAGCCCCGAACGCCACGGCCAGATTTCGGGCATAATGAAGGCCCAGATCGATCACCTTCCGCTCGCCTACAAGGGGCTTCGGCCGACCCAGGGCAGAACACTGGCGGTCATGCAGGTGTGTGCCGGATCCCAGTCCTTCAACACGATCAACACGCTCCGCATCCTCGGGCGCTGGATGCGCATGGTGACGATCCCCAACCAGTCGAGCATCGCCAAGGCATACGAGGAGTTCGATGAGGAAGGGCGAATGCGGCCCTCCGGCTATTACGATCGCATCGTCGACGTGATGGAGGAACTGGTCCGCTTCACCGTGCTGCTGCGGCCACATGCCCGGCAGTTCGTCGATCGCTATTCCGAGCGCAAGGATCGGGGCGAGCCAGTCGATACTCACGTCGAGCGGGCGGGGCTGGCGAAGGACTGACCATGTCCGCTTGAGCCCTCGAGCCAACTAAAGCGGGCCGTCAGCAGACGGCC
>CAYTPY010000157.1:0-3882 GCA_964439725.1 uncultured Erythrobacter sp.
GAGTTCGAACGCATCGACATCGTCGATGAAATGAAGACCTCGTACCTCGATTACGCGATGAGCGTTATCGTGAGCCGCGCGCTGCCCGACGTGCGCGACGGGTTGAAGCCAGTGCACCGCCGCATTCTTTGGGCCTGCAACGAAGGCGGGTTCGTGCCGGGCCGGCCCTATCGCAAGAGCGCCAAGATCACCGGCGATACGATGGGCAACTATCACCCGCACGGCAACCAGGCGATCTACGACGCTCTGGCGCGCAT
The DNA here is from genome assembly GCA_964439725.1 of uncultured Erythrobacter sp. Lineage (GTDB taxonomy): Bacteria > Pseudomonadota > Alphaproteobacteria > Sphingomonadales > Sphingomonadaceae > Croceibacterium_A. The sequence goes on from CAYTPY010000157.1 coordinate 258, forward strand.
GGCGCAGCCTTGGTCGATGCGTGTGCCGCTGGTCGACGGCCAAGGCAACTTCGGCTCGATGGATCCCGATCCCCCGGCGGCGGAGCGCTACACCGAAGCCCGGCTCGCCAAGCCGGCGATGCTGCTGCTCGAAGATATCGACAAGGACACTGTCAACTTCGTCGACAACTACGACGGATCCCGGCAGGAGCCTTCGGTCCTCCCGGCGCGCTTCCCGAACCTTCTGGTCAACGGCGCCGGCGGCATCGCCGTCGGCATGGCGACCAACATCCCTCCGCATAACCTGGGCGAGGTGATCGACGGCTGCCTGGCGATGATCGAAAATCCCGCGATCACGACCGACGAACTGATCCAGTACATCCCGGGACCCGATTTCCCGACGGCGCCGCTCATCCTCGGGAGCGCGGGAAGCCGCGCGGCCTATACGACCGGGCGCGGTTCGATCCTGCAGCGCTGCCGCCACACGATCGAGGAAGGTCGCGGCGAGCGGCGCTCGATCGTGCTGACGAGCATCCCTTACCAGGTCGGCAAGGCCGGCCTGGTCGAGAAGATCGCCGAAGCCGCCAAGGAGAAGCGGATCGAAGGCATCTCCGACATCCGCGACGAGTCCAGCCGCGCCGGCGTACGCGTGGTCATCGAACTCAAGCGCGATGCCACGGCTGAAGTGGTGCTCAACCAGATCTGGCGGCACACACCGGCACAAGCCAGTTTCCCGGCCAACATGCTGGCGATCCGTGGCGGTCGCCCGGAAACGCTGGGCCTGCGCGACATCATTCACGCCTTCATCCAGTTCCGCGAAGAGGTCATCACCCGCCGCACCAAGTACGAGCTGAACAAGGCCCGTGACCGGGCCCATATCTTGCTCGGGCTAGTGGTCGCGGTGTCGAACCTCGACGAAGTCGTGGCGATGATCCGCGGCTCATCGAATCCGGCAGAGGCACGTGCCAAGTTGCTCGCCAAGGAGTGGGCGACCGGAGAGATCGCCCCGTACCTGACGCTGGTCGAAGCGGTTGAGCCCGATCTGGGCGCCGCAGAGGGCTTCTACCGCTTGTCCGAAGCGCAAGTGAAGGCGATCCTCGACCTGCGCCTGCATCGCCTGACCGCGCTCGGCCGCGACGAAATCGGCGATGAGCTCAAGGAACTGTCGGTCAAGATCGAAGAGTACCTCGCCATTCTCGCCGATCGTCGCCGCCTCTACGAAGTCATGCGCGAAGAATTGGTCGAGATCCGCGACCAGTACGCTACGCCGCGGATCAGCGAGATCGCGCCGGCGTGGGACGGGATCGAGGACGAAGACCTGATCGAACGCGACGAGATGGTCGTGACGGTCACGCTCGACGGTTACATCAAGCGCACCCCGCTCTCGACATTCCGCGCCCAGAACCGCGGCGGCAAGGGCCGCGCCGGCATGGCAACCAAGCAAGAAGACGCGGTGAAGGAGATGTTCGTCACCTCCACGCACAACCCCGTCCTGTTCTTCTCGACCGCCGGCAAGGTCTATCGCCTGAAGGTCTGGCGGCTGCCGGAGGGCGGCCCGGCCACGCGGGGTCGGCCGATCGTCAATCTGCTGCCCGCGCTCGACCAAGGCGAGACTATCGCCACGGTACTGCCGCTTCCCGAAGACGAGGATACCTGGGGTGCGCTCAGCGTGGTCTTCGCCACGGCCACCGGCAGCGTGCGGCGCAACAGCATGGACGCCTTCGCCAACATCCCCAGCAACGGCAAGTTCGCAATGCGTTTCGAAGACGGCAGCGACGACCGGCTGATCGGGGTGGCGCTGCTCGAATCGGGCGACGACGTGCTCCTGGCGAGCCGCCAGGGCAAAGCGATCCGCTTCGCCGGCGATGATATCCGCGAGTTCCAGTCGCGCACCTCCACCGGCGTGCGCGGGATGAGCCTGAAGCCGGGCGACGAAGTGGTTTCGCTTTCGATCCTCCACCGGGTGGGGGTGAAGGACCAGGACGAGCGCGACGACTACTTGCGTCACGCCCCCTGGAAAGCCGACAGGGACAGCGAGCCGCAGATGACGGCGGAGCGGTTCGAGGAACTGGCCGCGAAGGAACAGTTCATTCTCACGGTCTGCGCCAACGGCTATGGTAAGTTGAGCTCCGCATACGAGTATCGGCGTACCGGGCGCGGCGGACAAGGCATCACCAACATCGACAACATCGCCCGCAACGGCCCGGTGGTGGCAAGCTTCACCGCGACCACGGCGGACCAGCTGATGCTGGTGACCGATCAGGCCAAGCTGATCCGCATCGGGCTCGACTCGCTGCGCGTGATCGGCCGGGGATCGGCCGGCGTGCGCCTGTTCAACGTGGCCGAAGGCGAACACATCGTCAGCGCGGTCCGGCTCGACGAAGAGGAAGAGCCGGAGAACGAGGCCGAGGAAGCGATCGTCGAAGAAATGGTCGCTCGCGGCAGCCCCGAAACGCAGCCCGAACCGACCCGCGATCGGGACGACGACATCGACGCCGAAGAGTAATTCTCCGGCATAAGTCGGACGAGTATCTGGCTGGCCGAGCTTATCAAAGGCGCCGCCAGCCAGTATGAGCGCCGCCATGCATCGGGTTCACATCATCGGCGGCGGACTCGCCGGAAGCGAGGCGGCGTGGCAGCTCGCGCAGCGCGACGTCAAAGTCAGGCTGTCGGAAATGCGCGGCGGCGGCGGCGGAACGCCTGCGCACCAGACCACGGCGCTCGCCGAGCTGGTCTGCTCCAACAGCTTTCGCTCCGACGATCACGAGCACAACGCGGTCGGCTTGCTGCACCATGAGATGAGACGGCTGGATTCGCTGATCATGCGCGCCGGCGAAGTCGCGCGCGTGCCTGCAGGTTCGGCGATGGCGGTCGACCGCGACGTGTTCAGCCGCGAGGTCGAGCAGGCGCTGTCAGCTCATCCCAACATCGAGATCGTCCGCGAGAAGGTCGACAGACTGCCCGAGGAGGGGCTGACGATCGTCGCAACGGGCCCGCTCACCGCGGCTGCTCTCGCTGAAAGCATCGGAAGGGTCACCGGGGCAGACAGCCTCGCCTTCTTCGATGCGATTGCTCCGATCATCCACCGCGACAGCATCGACATGGACGTGTGCTGGATGGCCGCGCGGTGGGACAAAGGTGGCAAGGACTACATCAACTGCCCGATGACCAAGGAGCAGTACCTCGCCTTCCACCAGGGCCTGCTCGATGGCGAGAAGGGCTCGTTCAAGGAGTGGGAGGAGAACACGCCGTACTTCGAAGGCTGCATGCCGATCGAGGTGATGGCGGAGCGCGGCGTGGACACGTTGCGCTTCGGGCCGATGAAGCCCGTCGGTCTCGACAATCCGCACTGGGCAACGCCCGAGCATCCAAACGGCCGCTGGCCCTATGCCGTGGTGCAGCTGCGCCAGGACAACAAGCTCGGTACGCTGTGGAACATGGTCGGTTTCCAGACCAAGCTGAAGCACGGCGAGCAGGTGCGCCTGTTCCGGACCATTCCGGGCCTTGAGAACGCCGAGTTCGCCCGGCTCGGCGGGATGCATCGCAACACGTTCCTGAACTCCCCGAGTCTGCTCGACCGGCAGCTTCGGCTGAAGAGCGCTCCGCATATCCGCTTCGCCGGGCAGATCACCGGTTGCGAAGGCTA
>CAYTPY010000158.1:0-3859 GCA_964439725.1 uncultured Erythrobacter sp.
ACGCTGAGGCAAAGTCCCGCTGGTCCCGGTCCACGCACACCTTGCCGCCGCGCGCTCCGCACCTATAGTTACCGGCGTTCAGTCCACTTAGGGAGAGAGAAGACGATGAGTGATTTCCGCAAAGGACCACGCCTTCTGACTGTCGGCGCCGCGATCGGCGCTCTAGCCTTGGCCGTTCCGGCGGCCGCGCAGTTCGGCGGCCCGCCGCCGCCGCCCAATACCGGGGTGCCGATCCATGCCCAGCTGACCGGCGGCACGGCCAGCGGCAACATCACCGTGGTGGTCGATCCGCCCAAGGGCCAGGCCTGCTACCTGATGAACGTCTCCGGGGTGCAGAACGTGAGCAGCGCCCGCGTCCTCGCCGGCGAGAACGGCAACGCGGTGCTCAACCTCGAGGCGCCGCGCGACGGCAGCAGCGGCGGCTGCGTCCAGGTCTCGGCGCAAGTGGCCGAATCGCTGCTGGCCAATCCGGGCAACCACCACGTGGTGCTCGACACCGGGCACCCGAACGCGGCGCTGCGCGGGCAGCTCGAAGGCAGCCCGCACCAGGGCTAAGCGCCCGGGCGACGGCGGCGGCCGCAGCGAGAGAGAGGGACCGCACAGCACGCGGAACCGCTCGTCGCTCGGCCGCCCCGTTTCGCCGCAAGCAGCGGAAACCGGGCGCCAGGGCTACGTTGGGGTGGGCAATGGAGGCGGCACCGGATCCCTAATCCCCTCCCCCCGTCCAAACCGGTGCCGCCTCTTCTTTTTCGAAGCTTCGGCGGTGGTTCGAAAAGAGCCCGAGGGGCTGGCGGCTCAGCTCTGGAGCAGCGCCAGTTCGACGCGGCCGTGGCCGGCGCGGCGGATGCCGATCTCTTCGGCGGCGGCCTGGCTGAGGTCGATTACCCGGTTGCCGTGGAACGGACCGCGGTCGTTGATCCGCACCACGACCGAGCGGCCCTTGTGCTTGACCAGCACCCGGCTGCCGAACGGCAGCGTGCGGTGGGCGGCGGTGTACTCGGTCGGATCGAAACGCTCGCCGCTGGCGGTGCGCTTGCCGGCAAAGCCCGGGCCGTACCAGCTGGCCAGGCCGTCGGGCATTTCCTCGGCGATCGCCGCTTCGTCCTCGAGCGGGTCGGCCACCGGCGCAGCGAGCAGATCGGCCTCCGGTTGGGCCGAAGGCACGAAGCGCGGCGCCTCGATCACGGGCTGGTTGGGGGCCGATACGGCCGGGGCGGTGAGCCCGGCGGCATCTTCGGCGAGAGCCGGTCCGATGGCGCCGCCTGCAGCCAAAAGCCCGAGGGCAGCGGCCAGCGCGGTCTTGATGGTCGTGGTCCCGTCCATGTCGGAGGCGGGAAATACGGGGCTTTTCGCAGGTGCGATACCCGTCCGGCGTCGCTTCAACCCGCTCGCTAAACGACTCGTCCGTTAACCAAAATCAATTCTGGAACCTTCCCCGCGCCCATCGCTGCCACGCCACGCTTCACCGCTGGACCCGAGTCGCGGCGGCGGCTGGCTTTGCGGTTAAAGCAGGTAACGGACCCGAATCACCTGCTCGTTGCGCCCTGGGATCACCTTGAACACCACTTCGTCGAACTTGGGCGGACCGAAGCGGATTGCCGGGTTGCCGGAGAAGCCGAAGCCCTCGCGCGGGATCCGGGCGAAGGTGTCGAGCTTCCCGTTGCCGTTCTCGTCGTGGATGATCGACAGCGCGTATTTGCCGCTCGGCAGATCTCGGAAGCGCAGCTCGTGCCCCGCGTCCGCCGCCACGCTCAACCGCAGCGCATGGTCGTCGGCCTTGCAGTCGGGGAAGTAGACCGGGTCCTGGGTCAGGCAGGCGTGAATCTTCCCCTTCGCATTGCGCAGCTGCTCCAGCTCGATGCGAAGATCAGTTGCCGCTGGCGCCGCCGCCTGCGCCGCGATCGAACTCACCCAGACCCCGGTCAGTACCGCAAAGCCGATCCCAAAACCGGAAGTAGAGCCCATAGTTACACCTGTACTCGCGATGATGCCGTTGATGGTGGGTGGCCGTTATCAGCCAGTCACCTACCGGCCCATGAACCAGGCGTCGCGGAAACACCTCCCATCCCATGTGATTGGTGACGCCCATCACGGTCATGATCAAGAGCACGGTGAGCAGCGCGGCGGCGTGGATGGGGATAACGAAGGCCAGCGCGGGGATGACGACGGCACCGGTCAGCGCCTCTAGCGGGTGGAAGCTCATCGCCGCCCAAGCGGTTGGAGGGCGGCTGGCATGGTGTACCGCGTGCGCGGCCTTGAACACTTTCGGCCAGTGCATCCAGCGGTGGGTCCAGTAGAACCAGGTGTCGTGCAGGAACAGGTAAAGCGCGATCGAGATGGGGATCCACCACAGCGGATAGGCCGTCCAATCGGTGTAGATCTGCGTCCAGCCGCGCTCCTGCCAACCCCAGGCGACGAGCCCGGCGGGAAGGCCATAGATCGCTGCGCTGGCCAGCGACCACGCGATCTCGCGCCGAATCTGCCGCTGCTGCCCGTCGTAGAGCCCCGGCAGGCGCCGCGTCGTAAACCACGCGAAGCCGCCGCTCACCGCCAGATAGCGCACGGCGACGATCGCGGTCATCACCAGCATCGAGATCACGGCGGCTAAAGCGAGGTCCATACGCGCGCTCCTACAACAATCGTTGGCCGCGCGCGATGCGCTTGCCTAAAGCAGCGCGAATGCCGGGCGCCGAGACCAGACTGATCATTGCCGGCGGCGGGCTGGCCGGAAGCCTCGCCGCGCTCGCGCTGGCGAAGCTCAGGCCCGAAGCGCCGATCCTACTGGTCGAAAGCGGGGAGAGCTTTGGCGGCAACCACATCTGGTCGTTCTTCGATCCCGACGTGCGCGCCGAAGATCGCTGGCTGGTCGATCCCCTCGTCATGGCGCGGTGGGAAGCGTACGATGTGCTTTTCCCGAAGCGCCGGCGCACGCTGCCGACCGCGTACAACAGCGCTTCCTCCGATCGCCTCGACCTCACGGTGCGAGAGCGGCTGCGGCCCGAGCAATACCGCCTCGGAGCCGCCATCGACTCCATCGCACCCGATCACGTCCTGCTGACGAGCGGGGAGAGCATCCCCGCCTCAGGCGTAATCGACGCGCGCGGTCCCGCCAATGCGTCGGCGCTCGATCTCGGCTGGCAGAAGTTCGTCGGGCGCGAATACCGCTTCGAACGGCCGCACGGGCTCGATCGGCCGATCGTGATGGATGCGACGGTCGACCAGACCGAGGGCTACCGCTTCGTCTATTGCCTGCCGTTCTCCGACACTCGGATGCTGGTGGAGGATACCTACTACTCGCTGTCCCCCGAGCTCGATGTGCCGACGCTGCAGGACCGGATCGCCGCTTATGTCGCGGCACAGGGCTGGCGGCCGGCGGAGGTCGAGCGCGAAGAGACGGGCGTGCTCCCGGTGGCGATGGGCGGCGACGTCGCAGCGCTTTGGCAGCAGGAGCCCGGCATCGCCAAGCTGGGCCTGCGCGGCGGGTTCTTCCATCCGACCACCGGCTATTCGCTTCCCGACGCGGTGCGCATGGCGCTGCTCGTCGCTCGCCAGCCGGACCTCTCCAGCGCGTCCTTGCACCGCGTCCTGAAGCAGGAGGCCGCGCGCCTTTGGAAGCAGCGCCGCTTCTACCGCCTGCTCGACCGCATGCTGTTTCGCGCTGCACCGCCGCCGCAGCGCTACCGGGTGCTCGAGCACTTTTACCGGCTGGACGCGAAACTCATCGATCGCTTCTACGCTGGGCGCTCGACGCTGGCGGACAAGGCTCGCATCCTCAGCGGCAAACCGCCGGTTCCGGTGGGATCGGCGATAGGCGCGCTCTTGGGCAAGGGAAGACATCCGGAATGAAGCGAGCCGCGAT
>CAYTPY010000159.1:0-3857 GCA_964439725.1 uncultured Erythrobacter sp.
CGGTCTGCATCGATCAGCGCCAATGCCTCGAGGTTCGCTGCGTAAGGCAGTGGCACGTCTTCGTTGCAGACGCGCAGCACCGGCGCGTCGAGGTGGTCGAAGCCGTCCTCCATGCAAATCGCGGTCACTTCGGAAGCGATCGAGCAGGTCGGCCAGCCTTCCTCGGCGATGATCAAGCGGTTGGTCTTGGCCAGGCTGGTCAGGATCGCGTCGCGGTCGAGCGGGCGCAGAGTGCGCAGATCGAGGACTTCGGCTTCGATGCCCTCCTTCGCCAACGTTTCGGCGGCGTCCAGCGCCAAGCCGACCGCGATCGAGTAGCTGACGATGGTCACGTCCTTGCCCTCGCGAACGATGCGCGCTTTGCCGATCGGCAGGACGTGATCGTCGAGCTGGGCCAGCTCGAAGCTGCGTCCGTAAACCAGCTCGTTCTCAAGAAACACCACCGGGTCGTCGCTGCGGATGGCGGCTTTGAGCAGGCCTTTGGCGTCGGACGCGTCATAAGGCGCAATCACCACTAGCCCCGGCACGCTTGCATACCACGGGGCGAAGTTCTGGCTGTGCTGGGCCGCGACACGACTGGCGGCGCCGTTGGGGCCGCGGAACACGATCGGGATCCGCATCTGGCCGCCCGACATGTAGTTCGTCTTGGCCGCCGAGTTCACCAGGTGATCGATGGCCTGCATCGCGAAGTTGAAGGTCATGAATTCGACGACGGGACGCAGACCGCCCATCGCGGCGCCGGTGCCGATACCGGCGAACCCATATTCGGTGATTGGCGTGTCGATTACGCGCCGCGGTCCGAATTCCTCAAGCAGGCCCTGCGTGACCTTATAAGCGCCCTGATACTCGGCGACTTCCTCGCCCATCACGAAGACGCGATCATCGAGCCGCATCTCTTCGGCCATCGCGTCGCGAAGCGCTTCGCGGACCGTCAGCTTGATCACGTTAGTGCCGGCGGGAATGTCCGGGTCGGAAGCCGGCGTGGCCGAGGAGGCGAGCTGGTCCGTACCGGAAGGGGCATCACCCTTTGGCGCCCCTGATTCAGCGGCCTTGTGATCTTCTTCAGGTGCTTGCGTTTTAGGAGCCGGAGCCGCCATCGCGTCGGCATCTTCGCCTTCAGCGGTCAGAACCGCGATCACGGTGCCGACTTTCACGTTCTCGCTGCCTTCAGGCACGAGGATCTTGCCGACGGTGCCTTCGTCGATGGACTCGAACTCCATCGTTGCCTTGTCGGTTTCGATTTCCGCGAGGACATCTCCGGAGGAGACGCTGTCCCCTTCCTTGACCAGCCACTTGGCCAGCGTTCCCTCTTCCATCGTGGGCGAGAGAGCGGGCATTTTCAGCTCGATGGCCATTAGTAGCTCCCCACCAGAACGTCGGTGTAGAGTTCCTCTGCGCCCGGCTCGGGCGAGCTTTCCGCGAAGTCGGCTGCTTCAGTGACCTCCGCCCGGATACGCTTGTCGATTTCCTTCAGCCGGTCTTCGGACACGCCCATCTTGATCAGGTCCGCCTTGGCGCCTTCGATGGGGTCACTTTTCTCACGCACTTCCTGAACTTCCTCGCGAGTCCGATACTTGGCGGGGTCGGACATCGAGTGCCCGCGATAGCGGTAGGTCTCGAGTTCCATCAGCACCGGCCCGTTGCCGGCGCGAACGTGGGCAAAGGCGACTTCGGCTGCCTTGCGCACTTCGAGCACATCCATGCCGTTCACATACATGCCAGGGATGCGGAACGCCGTCCCGCGCCGATAGAAATCGGTCTCCGCCGAACTGCGGCCGACGGCCGTGCCCATCGCGTATTGGTTATTCTCGATCGCGAAGACGATGGGCAGCTTCCATAAGCTGGCCATGTTGAAAGTCTCGTAAACCTGCCCCTGGTTGGCAGCGCCATCGCCGAAATAGGCCAGGCACAGGCCGCCATCGTCGCGGTACTGGTGCGCAAGCGCCAGTCCGCCGCCGAGCGGCACCTGGGCGCCCACAATACCGTGGCCCCCGTAAAACTTATGCTCGGTCGAGAACATGTGCATCGACCCGCCCTTGCCCTTCGAAATTCCGGCAAGGCGGCCGGTCAACTCGGCCATGATGATCTTGGGATCAATTCCGTAGGCTAGCATGTGGCCGTGATCGCGATATCCGGTGATCACGCTGTCCTTGTCGTTATCGAGTGCGGACTGAAGCCCGATCGCGACGGCTTCCTGACCGATGTAGAGGTGGCAGAACCCGCCGATCAGCCCGAGGCCGTAGAGCTGGCCAGCCTTCTCCTCGAAGCGGCGGATGAGCAGCATCTGCTCGTAGAAGGCAAGAAGTTGCTCTTCGCTCGCTTCATAGCGCCGCTCGCGCTCGAAAGCTTCCTGTAGGCTGCGAAGCTCGAAGTTCCGGTCCGATTCTCCGGACGGGTCGAGAGGTTGTTGCGACGGTGATTTGCCCGGCTTGCTCGTCGATTTGCCGGAACCGGAAGCGGCTGCTCTTGCCAAGGATTTGTCCTCAGGTGGCGGCCCCGAAGGGCTCAGGAATGAGCCGCCTATAGGCCGTCATTTGCCCGGCTGGCAACGCCCCGGTTGCAACCCGCGGCCCACGCCGCAACGCCTACCGCGCCGGCTTGAGCTCCAGGACGTACTCGTCGGGATGAGCGACGTTGAGATTGCGGCGAACGAGTTCGGTCGCCAGGTCTGGATCGACTTGGTTGGGGTCGAGCCGCGCCACCAGATTCTGCAGTTCGTCGCGCTTCGCTTCGAGGTTTGCGATCTGCTGCTTGCGCTGTTCCAACAGCGCCATGTTCTCCCCCCAGGAAAGGACACCGTAAGGGCCCGCAAGCGCAAGGCCCGCCAAGACGAGCAGGAAGCCGAGCGCTGCAAAGCGGGAAAGCTTCTCCTTCACGACGTCACGCCTGGTGATCACAGCATTCATTTATCGACAGAATCACAGTTAACCCTTCGATTCAAGAGCTTTCACGGGAAAGCTGCGGTTATCCGCAAGCGCGACGCGATGAGCTTCCTTGTCCCTCCATTGGCAGTCGGTTACATTGGAAACCATGCCGGATCTCTTCGACAATCCGCTCGGCCTCGATGGCTTCGAATTCCTGGAATTCAGTGCGCCGGAAAAAGGCATCCTGGAGCCCGCATTCGAGCGCATGGGATTTACCCGGGTCGCACGTCACCGAAGCAAGGCCGTGCAACTCTGGCGCCAAGGCGGCATCAACCTCATTGCCAATTACGAGCCGCGGAGCCCGGCCGCCTATTTCGCCGCCGAACATGGCCCCTCGGCTTGCGGAATGGGGTTCCGGGTGCGCGACGCGGCCAAGGCTTACGCGCTCGCGGTCGAGCGCGGCGCGGAGCCGGTCGACGTTCGCGCGGGAGTAATGGAGCTCCACATCCCGGCCATCCGCGGCATCGGCCATTCGCTGATCTACCTCGTCGACCGCTACGGCGAGGACCTGAACATCTATGACATCGACTTCGTCTACGAGGACGGCGCCGAACGCCACCCGCCGGGCGCCGGCTTCCACACGATCGACCACCTGACCCACAACGTCTACGACGGCCGCATCCCGCATTGGGAGGAGTTCTACGCCCGCATCTTCGGCTTCCGCGAGTTCCGCCAGTTCGACGTGGCCGGGGAGTATTCGGGCCTCAACACCAAAGTGATGATGGCGCCGGACGGCAAGATCCGCATCCCGCTCAACCAGGAAGGCGGCCAGGGCGGCAAAGGCCAGATCGCCGAGTACCTGCGCGCCTACAACGGCGAAGGGATCCAGCACATCGCGCTCGCCAGCGACGACCTCTACGCCTCGCTCGATAGCCTCAGGCAAAAAGGCCTGAAGTTCGCGCCGCCTCCGCCCGATACCTACTACGAGATGCT
>CAYTPY010000160.1:0-3855 GCA_964439725.1 uncultured Erythrobacter sp.
TTGCGTTCAAGCCGAAGTGGGGCTGGGTCCAGCACATGAAGCAGCGGCACATGGAACACCACTTCTTCGACGAGAACGGCAACTTCGGGATCACCAACTACTTCTGGGACCGGCTGCTCGGCACCTACTACCACAAGAAGGATCGCCCGCGCCGCTCTCCCACGGTGTTCAACCTCGGCTATGACGAGGAAGTGGCGCGGACTTATCCGTGGGTGAAGGAGCTTTCCGGAGGCATCGCCAGCGGCCATCCGCGCCGCCGCGCGCTCGGCAAAGAGGGCGAGCAGGCTTCGGCCTGATTGTCGAGACGGACGGGCACTATGACGGCTGTCTCGGTTGAGCCCGTTTCGGGCGAGCGCGATTTCGACACCTTCATCGATCTCGCCTATCGCATCAACTCGGCCGATCCGAACTGGGTGCCGCCGCTGCGCAACGAAGTCGCGGAGCTGCTGACGCCTGGCAAGAACCCGTTCTTTGAACATGCCAAGGTCCAGCTGTTCCTCGCTCGCCGCGATAGCCGCGTCGTGGGGCGCATCTCGGCGCACTACGACGAGCTGGCTCTGGCGCAACCGCCCGAGCAGGGGATGGGTCCAGGCACCGGCAACTGGGGTCTTTTCGAAGCCGAAGACGAAGCTGCCGCCAGTGCGCTTATCCAACGCGCTGAGAAGTGGCTCCGCGATCAGGGCATGACCCGCGTGCTGGCTCCCATCAGCCTGTCCGTCTGGGACGAGCCGGGGCTTTTGGTGAAAGGGCATGATCACGCGCCCATGGTGATGATGGGCCATCATCGCCCCGACTACGAGGGATGGGTCGAGAGCGCTCGCTACACAGTCGCCAAGCGGCTGCTCACCTATGATCTCCCGGTCGACAAAGGCTTCCCCCCGCTGATCAACCGCATTGTTGCTTCCGGTGAGAAGAACGAGCGGATCCGGATACGGCAGGTCGACAAGCGGCAGTTCGAGCGCGATGCGGCGATCATCATCGACATTCTCAACGACGCCTGGTCGAACAACTGGGGTTTCGTTCCCTTCACTGAAGCGGAAAAGGCCTATGGGGCCAAGAAACTGGCCCCGCTGATCATCGAAGATGCCAACTTGATCGCCGAACTGGATGGCGAGCCCGTGGCCTTCATGCTGGCGCTGCCCAATGCCAACGCGGTGCTGAAGTCGATGCGCGGCAGGCTGTTTCCGTTCAACTGGATCAAGCTGCTGCTATGGGCGAGGCGGATGCGGCCGGTCGATTTCCGGGTCCCGCTGATGGGCGTGGTGCGCAAGCTTCAGGCCAGCCGCCTCGCCAGCCAGCTCGCTTTCATGATGATCGAGTACATCCGCCGCAACGGGGTCGAAAAACATGGGGCGCAGCGGGCGGAGGTCGGCTGGATCCTGGAGGACAACCAGGGAATGTTGGCCATCGCCGACGCGATCGGCAGCAAGATCAATCGCGAATATCGGATTTATTCCAAGGACCTGTAGAGGCTCTGCCGCGACGGCTGGTGGAACTCACACGCCTGCGGCCTCGTTCTTCACCAAGGTGGCGGTAGTTCACCTTTGGGGAGCAAAATGGGCCGACAAAAGCAGCTCAAGACCCGGAAAAGCAAACTGGGGCGCGTGATCGTTGTCGAAGACGATCCTGTTCAGGGAGTCGCGCTGAAATCAGCACTGCTCGACGCCGGCGCCGCCGAAGTCGTGCTCTGCCCGAGCGTCGCCGACGCCATGCTCGCTTTGGAAGCTAGCGAAGCCGACGCGGTGATCCTCGACGTTCACCTCGCCGACCGAGACGATGGGTGGGCGCTTGCCGAACTCGTCGACCTGCTGGGGCCGAAGCCGCCGCGGATCGTGTTCGCCACCGGTGCTCCTGAAGACATCCCTCCGGAGATCGCTGAGCTCGGACCGGTGTTCGAAAAGCCGTATGATCCGGCGGAACTCGCGCGGGCGCTGGTAGATGGGGCGAGTACGGGTCTGTTCGCCCGGCTGCGAGACGTGATCACCTAATCTCGGGAATGCGCGCTAGCGTCCTGCGGGCTATAATCGTTCCACAACCGGGACCGATCAGGCGGGCAAGAAAAAAGGCCTCCACTCATTTCCTGAGTGGAGGCCTTTCGGGATCGTATCACCAGCCGCTTGGACGGGAGGGGGGGTCTCGGCGGTGACACTCTCTCAATGAGCCGCCCGAATAAGGGTTCCCCGCCGCCGAAGATTTTTTTCACAAGGGGCGAAGGCACTTGCTTACCGTGCGCGGGGCGGCCATTTGCTGGTTCAATATCAAGGGGCGGCGCGGCGTGCAGGCCCTGGCGGAACAAGTCTCGCTCCAGCACGTTGGTGCCCTGTTGTCCTCGGGAAGGGGTTTTATGTCTATTGGGGCCGAAGTAGCCGCTCATCTTCCGTTTCTGCGCCGGTATGCGCGCGCCCTGACGGGTTCGCAGTCGACCGGCGATGCGTTCGTCAAGGCCACGCTCGAAGCGGCGCTGGCGGACCAGGATCTTGCCGTTTCGCTCCGGGAAGGGCGCGTTCCGCTCTATCGCGCGTTCAACAAGGTTTGGTCCAGTGCCTACCTGGAAGTGGCGGAGGAGCCCGACGCGCAAGGGCTGCATGAAGCCGCGGCGCAGGACCAGTTACGTCGGATTACGCCGATCAATCGCCAAGCCCTTCTCCTCACCACGGTCGAGGATTTCTCGCCAGCGCAAGCGGCCGAGATCATGGACATGGACGAGGACGACGTGAACAAGCTCGTCACCGAGGCGGTGGAGGAGATCGAGCGCGAGTCCGCCACAAGCGTGCTGATCATCGAGGATGAACCGTTGATCTCGATGCAGCTTGAAGACCTGGTGCGTTCGCTCGGCCACGAGATCTGCGGCACCGCCGCGACCCGCACTCAGGCCCAGCAAGTCGTGGCCGAGAAAACCCCGGGCCTGGTGCTGGCCGACATCCAGCTGGCCGATGGATCGTCTGGCCTCGACGCGGTCGACGACATCCTGGCCATCGACAGCGTGCCGGTGATCTTCATCACCGCTTATCCGGAGCGGCTGCTGACCGGCGATCGGCCCGAGCCGACCTACCTGATCACCAAGCCGTTCCAGGAAGACACGGTCCGCGCGGCGATCAGCCAGGCGCTGTTCTTCGGTTCCAGCCGGCCTCTGTGATGGGTTAGAGACGGGCAATGGCCCGTCTCAAGCTCAAGATTCAGCTCTACTGCGGCGACGAGATCGCCATGGGGCCGGGTAAGGCCGACCTGCTCGACGCCATTGCGCGGGAGGGCTCTATCTCGGCCGCCGGTCGGGCGCTTGGCATGAGCTATCGCCGCGCTTGGCTCTTGGTGGACACGATGAACCGCTGCTTCGAGGCGCCGCTGGTCGACGCTCGGCCGGGCGGCGGATCCGGCGCCGGCGCTCGGCTGACGCCGGAGGGCGAAGCGGCCTTGGCTGCTTATCGCGCCTTATCCAGTCAGATCGAGCAAAGCGCGGCCGGAGCGGCTTATGCTGCGCTCGAGGGGGCGATCCGCAGCGAGCCGCTGCCCAGCTAAGGCGCGATCAGCACCTTGCACTGGCTGGTCCGGCGCTTGAGGCTTTCAAACACCTCGGGTGTATCTTCCAGCGATATCGTGTCGGTGACCAGCAACCGGGGCTCGATCGCACCGCGGGCCAACGCATCGAGCGCGGCTTCGTACTCCTGCCGGGTGAAGAAGGCGCTGGTCACCAGCCGCACTTCCTTGCTCAGCATCGCGAAGCTGTTGATCGGATCGGGGCGGGTGCAGAGACCCAGCAGCAGGATTGTGCCGCGATTGCGGACTTGCTGCACCGCCTGATCGATCAGGCCCGGCATGCCGACGCATTCGAACACCACGTCCGCCTTGCCGCCGAGC
>CAYTPY010000161.1:0-3809 GCA_964439725.1 uncultured Erythrobacter sp.
GGCCTGAAGCGCGGCGGCGTGCTCAACGTGGTGCGCCACGAGCTCGAACTGGTCTGCGAATCCGACAAGATTCCCGACGAGATCACGATCGACGTCACCGGTCTGGAAGTGGGCGACGCGATTCACATCAGCTCGGTCACTCTGCCGGATGGCAGCGAAAGCTTCATCACCGACCGCGACTTCACCATCGCGACCATCGTTGCTCCGTCTGCGCTGAAGCAGTCCGACGCGGCGGCTGGTGAAGAAGGCGAAGAGGAAGCCGGCGAAGGCGAAGCTTCCGCCAGCTAATCCTGCTTCCGACGTTTTAGCAACCGCCGGTCCTGCCTAGCGGGACCGGCGGTTTGTTTATAGGGAGCGCCGATGCAACTCTGGGTTGGCCTCGGAAATCCCGGTCCGCAATATGCGATGCACCGGCACAACGTCGGCTTCATGGCGCTCGACGTCATCGCCGAGATGCATTCGTTCGGTCCGACGCAGAAGAAGTTTCAGGGTTGGTTGCAGGAAGGCCGCATCGCCGGAACGCGCGTGCTGCTGCTCAAGCCGGCGACCTTCATGAACGAAAGCGGCCGGGCGGTTGCCGAGGCGCTGCGCTTCTACAAGCTCGACATCGATGCCTTGACCGTGTTCCACGACGAGCTCGACCTCGCCCCCTTCAAGGTCAAGGTGAAGACCGGCGGCGGCACCGCGGGGCACAACGGGCTGCGCAGCATCGACCAGCACCTCGGCCCCGACTTCCGCCGCGTCCGCATCGGCATCGGCCACCCGGGGCACAAGGACCGAGTGACCAAGTACGTCCTCGGCAACTATGCCAAGGCAGAGTTCGACGAACTGACCGACATGCTCGCCGCGATCGCGGCCGAGGCCGAATGGCTCGTCCGCGGCGACGATGCCCGCTTCTTGAACGACGTCGCGCTGCGGCAGCAGGACTAGCCCCCGCCCGCTTGGGCAGCTAAGGCGCGCGCAAACCGAAATCGAAGGACTTTCGCATGGGATTCCGCTGCGGGATCGTGGGCCTGCCCAACGTGGGCAAATCGACTTTGTTCAACGCGCTGACCGAGACCCAGGCGGCTCAAGCGGCGAACTATCCGTTCTGCACAATCGAGCCGAACGTCGGCCAAGTCGCAGTGCCGGATCCGCGGCTGGACAAGCTGGCGGCCATCGCTGGAAGCGCAAAGATCATTCCAACCCAGCTCGGCTTCGTCGACATTGCCGGCCTGGTCAAAGGAGCGAGCAAAGGCGAAGGGCTCGGCAACCAGTTCCTGGGCAACATCCGCGAGGTCGATGCGGTCGTCCACGTGCTGCGCTGCTTCGAGGACGACGACATCCAGCACGTCGCGAACAAGGTCGATCCGATCGCCGATGCTGAAGTGGTCGAGACCGAGTTGATGCTGGCCGACCTCGAAAGCTTGGAAAAACGGGTGCCTGCAGCGCAGAAGCGAGCGACCGGCGGCGACAAGGAGTCGAAGATCGCGGCGAGCGTCCTCGGCCAGGCACTCGAGTTGCTGCGCGAGGGCAAGCCCGCTCGCCTGACGGAACCCAAGGATGACGAAGAGGCCCGCGTTTTCGCCCAGGCCCAGCTACTGACGGCAAAGCCGGTCCTC
The DNA here is from genome assembly GCA_964439725.1 of uncultured Erythrobacter sp. GTDB lineage: Bacteria > Pseudomonadota > Alphaproteobacteria > Sphingomonadales > Sphingomonadaceae > Croceibacterium_A. The sequence goes on from CAYTPY010000161.1 coordinate 1,602, forward strand.
TACGTCTGCAATGTCGCCGAAGAAGATGCAGCGAAGGGCAATGAGCTTTCCGCCAGAGTCTTTGAGAAAGCGGCTGCCGAAGGGGCGCAGGCGGTCGTGGTTTCGGCCGCGATCGAAGCTGAGCTCGTCGGCATGGAAGCCGAAGAGCGCGCCGAGTACCTCCAAGAGCTCGGCCTGGAAGAAACCGGCCTCACCCGTGTGATCCGCGCCGGTTACGAGCTCCTCGGGCTCAAGACCTTCTTTACGGTAGGCCCCAAGGAAGCGCGGGCCTGGACATTCCCCGACGGCGCGAAGGCGCCGCAAGCCGCCGGCGAGATCCACACCGATTTCGAGAAGGGTTTCATCCGCGCCGAGACGATCGCCTTCGACGACTATGTCACGCTCGGCGGAGAAGCTCCGGCGCGTGAGGCGGGAAAGCTTCGCCAGGAGGGCAAGGAATATCGCGTCCAGGACGGCGACGTGATGCTCTTCAAGTTCAACGTCTGAACAAAAACGGCGCGGAAAGCCCTAGCTTCCCGCGCCGCTTCAGAGCCTGACTGCAAAGAATCAGGCGCGGCTTTCGATATAAGCCGTCCACATCCGGGCCACCGGCGCGCGATCGCCGGAAACTTGCGCGAAGGCTTCTTTCGCCTCGGCGAGTTTGCTTTGATGAACTTGAGCGATGCCGATGCGGGTCAGAACCTGGTTGCGGTCCACTCCGCCCTTGTCGAGCGCGAGCTTGAACATCTGTTCGGCCTTCGCGTAGTTCCCGATCGACAAGTAGACGTCGCCTGCGTTGAAGGCCGGCTTACCATCGGCCGCCGATGCCGCCTCGCCTTCGTAATCCGACGCCAGTTCGGCTTCCGAACCGGAGCGGCTGTCGACGATACGCTTGCTCTCCGCGTAGAACGGATCGTTCGGCTGAAAGGCACCCTTCTGGACACCGGCCGCCAGCACTTTGCCGGCTTCGCTCGGCAGAACGCGCGGATCGAGCGTGGCGACGTACGTCTCGAACTCGGCGCGCTGGCTGAGGCTATCGGTCAGCGCCATGAGCCGCAACACGTCGAGCCGAGCCTGAGCATCGGTCGATACCAGCGCATTGACCACCTGGAGCGCCTGGAGCCAATTGCGCTCGGTCGGGCTGTTCGCGACCAGCAGCGCCGACCACTCAATCGCCTTGTCGGTCAGATTGCTGTCATAAGCGACCTTGAGGCCGCGCAAGTACCACGCCTCCGGCACTTGCTGCCCCGCCGCCACCTGGGCGTCGATCAAGTTCTTCAGGTAATCCAGACCCTGAGCTGCCTGGCCTTCCTTAAAATAGGATTCGGCGATCAGGCCTTGCGGGTTGTCTTGGGTAAAACCTGCATCGACGGCAGCCTGGAGCGCGGTGCGCGCAGCGGGATAGTCCCCGGCGTTGTAAGCCAGGCTACCGACGAAGAATTGGAGTTGGCCAACCTGCGCCGGATCAGCCTTGCCGCTGGCGAGCATCAGTTCCAGCCCCTGCCGCTGCAAAGCCGGATCGTTCAGCTTGTTCCCGAGCAAAAGCGAGAGGTTGCCAGCAAGGAAGCGATCGTCGGCCGTTTCGACAGCGGCGAGTACGCCCGGCAGCTGTGCCTTGCCCGCGGCGTAGTCTCCGCCTTCGGAATTGGCGATGTCGGCGACCGGCTGATAGGCCGCGACGAACGCCTTAGAGTTCTGAGCCTTCGATTGGGCCATGACGGGCGTTGCGACCATGGACGCGCCGCCAAGCCCCAATCCCAAAACAAGCGCGAGGGCGAGGCCCCGGCCGGACTTCGAGCGTGTTTCACGCGCGGTTCGTGATTTACGAAGCATTTCTACCATTCTCTCCTGTCGGGTGAACCGCCGCCAGCTCAGATTCCATGTGGGCGGCGGCTTACTGCCGAGAAACACTCCCGAACGCAATTCGGTCCTAGTTTGGCGCGGCTGAATGCCCATTTAACAATCAAGCAGTCCTCGCCCCCACGCTGCCAGTCGGTTTGAAGCCGGCAAGTGTGGAAAAAGGGATGATCCGCCCCATCGGCACGGCCCCTTGGCTGGCTTGCCGCTGGCCGATGGCCTAGGGCCTTTGCGACAAGACGAAACGACAACAAGACGGGCTAACCGCGCAAGTGAGCGATACGACCGATACCCTTGATCCACCGGCCACGCCGGAAGAGTTCGAACGCATCGACATCGTCGATGAAATGAAGACCTCGTACCTCGATTACG
>CAYTPY010000162.1:0-1065 GCA_964439725.1 uncultured Erythrobacter sp.
CACGCCGAAGTCCTTGATCGTCGCTTCGGCGCAGTTGCGCGGGCAGCCGCTGACCGCGATCTTGAACTTGTGCGGCATCCAGCTGCCCCAGGTCATCCGCTCGATCTTCACCCCGAGCCCGGTCGAATCCTGGGTCCCGAACCGGCACCATTCGCTGCCAACGCAGGTCTTCACCGTCCGCAGCGACTTTCCGTACGCGTGCCCGGAAACCATCCCGGCGGCATTGAGATCGGCCCAGACCGCCGGCAGGTCCTCCTTCTTGATCCCGAAGATGTCGAGCCGCTGGCCGCCGGTGACCTTGACCATCGGCGCGTTGTACTTCTCGACCACGTCGGCGATCGCGCGCAGCTCGGTCGGGTTGGTCAGCCCGCCCCACATCCGCGGCACGACCGAATAGGTCCCGTCCTTCTGGATGTTGGCGTGGAGCCGCTCGTTGACGAAGCGGCTCTTCTGGTCGTCCTCGTATTCGCCCGGCCACGCGCAGAGCAGGTAATAGTTGAGCGCCGGCCGGCACGAAGCGCAGCCGTCGGGCGTGGTCCAGTGCAGCTCCTGCATGACCTGCGGCATCGCCCGCAGCTCCTTCTCCACGATGAGCCGCCGGATGTCGTCGTGGCCGAAGCTGGTGCATTTGCAGAGCGTCTTCGCGCCGGCCTGCACCTCGTCGCCCAGAGTCAGCACCAGCAGGCTTTCGACGAGGCCGGTGCACGAACCGCAGCTCGCCGAGGCCTTACAGGTGGAACGAACCGCATCGAGGCTGCATGCCCCCGCCTTGATGGTGGCGACGACCGTGCCCTTGGAAACGCCGTTGCAGCCGCAGATTTCTGCGTCGTCCGGGAGCGCTGCAACGGCGGCATTAGGGTCCGCGAAGGCGCCTCCGCCCAGCGCAAAAGCCTGCCCGAAGATCAGCGCATCCCTGATTTCCGAGACGTCCTCCTGCCTCTTCAGCAGGTCGAAATACCAGTTCCCATCCGCCGTATCGCCATAGAGCACCGCGCCGACCAGCCGGCCGTCCTTGACCACCAGCCGCTTGTACACCCCCCGCGCCGCGTCGCGCATGACGATGTC
>CAYTPY010000162.1:1165-3804 GCA_964439725.1 uncultured Erythrobacter sp.
CGCCGTTCGAGCTCGCTCTTGAGCAGCCATCCGGCGGCCTCGTCGAGCTGCCGCTCCATCAGCGTCGGCATCAGGTGGATGACGGTCACGTTCATCCCTCGGAGCGACAGGCCATGCGCGGCTTCGAGGCCAAGCAGCCCGCCGCCGATCACCACCGCATTGCCGCCGCCTTCGGCAGCCGCCAGCATCTTGTCGACGTCGTCGAGGTCGCGGAACGTCACCACGCCCGGCAGGTCGCGGCCAGGAACCGGGATGATGAACGGGTCGGAGCCGGTGGCGATCAGCAGCCGGTCGTACGGCTCGACCCTCCCGGAACGGCTGACCACCGTCTGCCGCTCGCGGTCGATGTGATCGACGGGATCGCCTGCGACCAACTCGATACCGTTCGCGGCGTACCACTCGGCGGTATTGAGGACGATTTCGTCGAAGCTCTTCTCTCCGGCCAGGACCGGCGAAAGCATGATGCGGTTGTAGTTCACCCGCGGCTCGGCGCCGAAGATCGTGATCGCGTAGCGCGTGGGGTCACGCGCCAGGATTTCCTCGACCGCGCGGCACCCGGCCATGCCGTTGCCGATCACCACCAGTCTCTCGGGTCCAGCGACCCGCACAAAGCTTGCAGGAGCGTTCACGACGCATAGTCCTTTCGTTGCAGGGTCATCAGATGCGCGCCCCCTGAAGGTCGGCGCCCCATGTCGAGCGCCAGCGGCCTTTGACGAACGTGAGAGCAGTGAGGGCGACGAGCGCGAGCCCGGAGAAGACGAGGAACCCCGCCGAGGCGCTGCCGGTGTATTTCTGCGCAAAGCCGAGCGATGAGGCGAGATAGAAGCCGCCCACCCCGCCAGCGAAACCGACGAGGCCGGTCATCACCCCGATCTCCTGCCGGAAGCGCTGCGGCACGAGCTGGAACACCGCCCCGTTGCCGATGCCCAGCGTCGCCATGACCAGCATGAACAGGGCGAGCGCCGACAGCAGGGTGGCGGGTCCGGTGCTGATCGTCGCGAGGACCAGCGCGGCGGTGATGTAGACGATGGTCAGCGTACGCGTGCCGCCGAAGCGATCGGCCAGCGCCCCGCCCAAGGGGCGGACCAGCGACCCGGCGAAGACGCAGGCCGCGGTGTAGTATCCCGCGGTCACCGGGGAGAGCGCGAAGCTGTCCACGAACCAGATCGACAGCGAGTTCGACAGCCCGACGAAGCCGCCGAAAGTCACGCCGTAGAACAGCATGAACCACCACGCGTCCTCAACTTTCAGCACGTCGGCATAGGCCGAAAGCGGCTTGGGCGCGGGCTGGTCGGGGCTGTCCTTGGCGGCAATCCGGTAGACGACGAACACCACCGCGAGCGGGATTACCGCCAGGCCCATGACCGCGTTCCAGCCGAACCACTTCGCCAGGATCGGTGCGAACAGGGCCGCAAGCACGGTGCCCGAGTTGCCCATGCCGGCTATGCCCATCGCCTTCCCCTGGTGCTCCGCTGGGTACCAGCGGCTCGCCAGCGGCAGCGCCACCGCGAAACTGGCGCCCGCGAAGCCGAGAATCAGACCGATCGCGATCGTCCCGGCAAAACTGTCGATGCCGAACCACCAGCCGGCGAGCAGGCCCGCCATGACGATCAGCTGGTTGAGCGTCCCGGTGGTCTTCTGGCCGACCCGATCGACCAGCACGCCGTTGACCAGCCGCAGCACGGCGCCCGCAAGCGTTGGCACTGCGACCATCAGGCCGGTCTCCGCCGCGTCGAGCCCCAGCTCGCCCGCAATGACCGGTGCCAGCGGCCCGAGCATGACCCAGACCATGAACGAAACATCGAAGTAGATGAACGCCGCCAGCAGGGTTGGCGTATGGCCCGATTGCCAGAAGCTCCGCGCTTCGGGTGTGGGCGAGACGGTCATCGGCACGTCCTTTCGCTGGCGCGCAACGCAAAAAAGCCGCCACGACTTAGCCCTGAGAGGACCAGATCGGGCGGCTTCGTTGCCACGCGGATGTTTGTTGGTGAGGCTTAGCTGCTTCCTTCGTTGGAAGCGCCTCGTCAGCGGTTAGCTAACCGATTCTCACCGGCCGCGTAAAGTTCTTTTTGCAGTGCAGCAAATGAGCAGACTCAGCCGAACGCGGCGATGTACCCTTCGACATCGTCCGGATCGAACGCGCGTCCGTCGAAGAACGTGTTGTTTGCCAAGGTGATGGCGCCTTGTTGCGCTGTGACTGCCGTAGGGCGGGCAAGGCTCCCTTCCACCTTGGAGCTCGCGCCGGGCAGCAGGTCGCCGGTGCCGGCCAGCGCGCTGCGGTAGACATCGGGGCGGAACACCCGCGCCGCCGCGGCGGCTTCGGCGGGCGAGAATGCGAGCCGGTCCCAACGCACGAGCTGTGTGTAAAGCCATTCGGCCTGGCTGACCCAGGGGAAGTTCGCCGCCTCCCGGTGCTGGAACATGAAGTCGGGATAATCGACCGGCTCGGCGCCCTGCCGCAGCACAAGCCGATCCGAGATGGCTCCGAGAACCAGGCGCGGATCGGCATCAACGTATTCCGGCCGGGCCAATATCGCCGCGTTAGCCTCCCAGTTCGCCGGAACGATGAAATGGGTGCCAGCCTTGCGCATCGCCCGGATCAGAGCCTCGACGGCAGGGCGGCGATCTTCCAGCACGGG
>CAYTPY010000163.1:0-3800 GCA_964439725.1 uncultured Erythrobacter sp.
TGTCGCTTTCCTTCATGATCAGCAGGTCTTCGCCGTCGAGCTTGACCTCGGTGCCCGACCACTTGCCGAACAGGATGCGGTCGCCCACCTTGACGTCGAGCGAGATGCGATCGCCGTCTTCGTCGCGGGCGCCGTCACCGACGGCGACGATTTCGCCTTCGCTCGGCTTTTCCTTGGCGCTGTCAGGAATGATAATGCCCCCGGCCGTTTTTTCTTCGGCTTCGATGCGGCGGACCAATACGCGGTCGTGCAGCGGACGGAATGCCATATGTATGACCTCTTCCATAAGGTTGGTGATGATGATTGGCACTCTCCGCTTGAGAGTGCCAGCGGCCCGCATATGGTTCGCTGCGATGAGGTCGTCAACTCCCGTTCAGGAAGAAAATCGCTCTCAAACCGGAAGCAAGCCAAGGCGAACGCGCCGCGCCCAGCGCTGAATCATCAGTAGCGCCACGACGATCAGCCCGACCGCGAGGCCAAGCCAGATGCCGACACCCTGCAACGGGGTGAAAAAGCCCAGGAACACGGCCGTGCCGAGGCCCGGCACCCAATAGCCGAGCAGCGCGAAGACCATCGGGACCTGCGTATCGCGCAGGCCCCGCAGCGCGCCGGCGGCGACCGCCTGCAGCCCGTCGAACACCTGGAACGCAGCGGCGACGACCATGAAGCGAACCGCGTAGCCGACCATCGCGGCATTGGCCGGCGCGGCGGTATCGACGTAGATGCCGAGAACTAGCTTGGGCAGGAACAGCATGATCGAGGCGGTGACCGCCATGAATCCGGTGCCGAGCCCGATCGCCACCCACCCGGCGCGGCCGAGCGCGACCGAATCGCCAGCGCCGTAGTGGTAGCCGACGCGGATCGTCGCCGCTTGCCCGATCCCGAACGGGACCTGGAACCCCAGCGCCGCCACTTGCAGCGCGATCGTGTGACCGGCGAGCTGCGAAGGACCCAGCAATCCCATCAGGAACGCGGCGCTGCTGAACAGCCCGGCTTCCGCGAGAATCGTCGCCGCGACCGGGAGGCCGGTGCGCAGCAGCTCGAAGAAGCGCGGCCATTCGGTCCGCCACCAGTTGCCGAACAGGTGATAGCGCCGCAGGCGGCGGTCGGTGCAGATGGCGACGACATAAGCCGCGAGCATGAAGAGCGCGGTGACGACGCTGGCCAGCGCCGAGCCTTCGAGACCGAGCGCCGGAGCACCGAGCCGTCCGAACACGAACGCATAGTTCGCCAGCGCCGCAACGCCGACCGCCAGCCCGGTGATGGCGGTGGCGAAAATCGGCCGGCCCAGCGCCGAGATCACGCTGCGCAGCACGTTGGCGAAGATCATCGGCACGATCGCCCACATGATCACCCGCAGGAAGCCGCCGGCCCGCTCCGCGACTTGGGCATCCTGGCCGGCGAGGAGCATGATCTCCTCTCCGAACCAGCACACGGCCATTCCGGGCAAGCTGCAGGCGAGCGCCAGCCACAGCGCCATGCGCGCGCTGCGCCGCACTTCGCGCACGGCATGGCGGCGGCGGCCAAGCTCCGCCGCGATCAGCGCCGCGACCATTCCGGTCAGCCCCGAGAAGCACCACATCATCAGGCTGAACAGCGCGATCGACAGGCTCGCCGCCGCCAGGGCCTGCTCGCCGAGGCGGGCGACGAAGATCACGTCGACCGCGTAGACCAGCATCTGCAGCAGGTTGGCAGCCGCCAGCGGCCCCGCGAGGCGCAGGGTAGCGGCCAGCTCGCCGCGCCAGGTGGAGGGGGATTCGTGCAACATGGAAGCTGGGCCGGATAGGCGCAGGCGGTTGCAGTTGAAAGCAGAGGCGGGACTTGGCGAGCAAGTTTGCCCGCCCTGACGCACCGCGGTCACATAATGGGCTCGCTAAAGCCTTTCCCAGCGCACGATCCGGCGATAGGAGACGGCGAAATTCTGTTCGGTCAACCTGAGGATTCCTGATGACGTTCCCCCCGAAGACCGCCGCGGCCCTCGCCACGGTCCTGTTCGCGCTGACCGCCTGCGGCGGTGGCAGCAGCGATGACAGCACCCCGACTGCCTCCGAAACCGCGGCTGCGCCGGTCGAGACCGTCGCACCTGTCGAGGGCGATGCCCTGACCGGCGAAGACACGCCGACGGGCGAGCCGACTCCGACCGAAACGCCGAGCCCGGCGCCCACGCCGACCGCCGCAGCCACGACGGCCGCCGCGACGACTCCCGCCGCCGCGGCCGGGGCGCCGATGGCCGAGCCTGCTTCGTTCGCGGTGTGCAAGGCGTGCCACTCGGTGGAGCCGGGCAAGAACGGCATTGGCCCGACGCTCGCCGGCGTCTGGAATGCCCGGGCCGGCCACATCGACAGCTTCGATTACAGCGACCAGCTGGAAGAATCGGGCCTGGTCTGGAACCAGGCCAATCTCGACCGCTACCTGCTCGATCCGCGCGGCACGATCCCCGGGACCAAGATGGCGTTCGCCGGGGTCAAGGACGCTGCCAAGCGGCAGGAGATCATCGATTACCTGAAGGGCCTGTGAGAGCTTGGCGCGCGCGGGCCGGGCATGAGGTTCGCGCGCGCATCCTGCGGGCGGCGGGCGTAACATGCCGGCGATGACGGTGCTCGCCTATACCGGCGCGGCGATCGCCGAGATTGCCGGGTGCTTTGCTTTCTGGGCCTGGCTCCGCCTCGACAAGTCGCCGCTGTGGCTGGTGCCCGGCATCGCCTCGCTGTGCCTGTTCGCCTACTTGCTGACGCTGGTCGACGCCGAGCACGCCGGCCGCACTTATGCCGCATATGGCGGCGTCTACATCGCCTCGGCGCTGTGCTGGCTGTGGCTGGCTGAAGGCATGAAGCCCGACCGCTGGGACGGGCTGGGCGCGGCGATCTGCCTGATCGGCGCGGCGGTCATTCTGTGGGGGCCGCGGACGGCCTGAGCGGCCGATACGGGCGGCACTGTCCGATGCCGCCCTCGGCGCGTGAGATGCGCGAACGAAGCGCCCGCTAGACTTCGAGGCCGGGCGCCGCTGCGGCCGGGGTTGCCGCCCGATCGCAGCCGCTCGAGCTGACCTCCGACATCACCGGCGCGGCGTTGCTGCTGCCATCGGAGCTGTAGCGGACGGTCCGGGTACAGCCGCTGCCGTCGGTGCTCGACGACACCACCGTATAGCGCGACCCGGCCGGCAGGTTGCCGACCAGCGTCAGGCCGGGGGCGTGGCGCGGGGCCACGGCTGCCTGGGCGGCGAACTGCTGCAAAGCCGCCATCTGCCGCATCATCGCGCGGTGACGGGCCTCCATCGCCGCGGCGATCCGCTCCATCTCGGCGAACGGCGAGATGGGCCTCAGCGCCCGGCTTTCGGCCGGCAGCACGGTCACCGTCGGAGCGACGTCGCCGACATATTCGATCTGCGCGACCGAGCCGCCGGGCAGGGCGACGTGCATCCGCTGGGTTTCGGCTGTCGTGGCTTGTGCCGCGCCTGCGGCCGAGAGCGCCGCAGCACCGGCGAGGATGGCGATACGCTTGTTGCGCATGGGTTCCTCCTTGCTGTGGTTGATGCGCCGCGAAATTTATGCGGCGAAGCTGAACGGCCGATGACAGGCATACGAAAAGGGCGGCGCCTCGCGGCACCGCCCTTCGCGTGTTCTGCTGAAGCAGGACGAGGCTTACTTGACCTCGACGGTGCCGCCGGCAGCTTCGATCTTGCTCTTGATCTCTTCGGCTTCGGCCTTGTTGACCGCTTCCTTGATCGCCTTCGGGGCGCTCTCGACGAGGGTCTTGGCTTCGGTCAGGCCCAGGCCGGTGATGGCGCGGACTTCCTTGAT
>CAYTPY010000164.1:0-3761 GCA_964439725.1 uncultured Erythrobacter sp.
ACACGGGCTAAATCGAAAGCCGCTTATAGGTCGCAGTTCGGCGACAAGGTCACATCCCATCTGCTGGCGGCCTGTCGCATCCGCCCGACCAGCGCCGAAAGCGTATTCCAGAGCGGGATACCCAAGTCTTCTGTGTTGGCCGTACGCAACGCGACAAACTCATGAAACGCGTGGTCAAGGTCTGATGGACCTTCTCCGACAGCGCTCCAGTGCGCTTCGCAGAGCGCGGAGACGCCGATTTGCTCGGCGACAAACTGATCGCCCCACTCAAGACACTGTCTGATTGCGGCATCCGCAATCGCGTCCTGTCCACTCAGCAACAGGCACCCGAATGTCTTGAAGTTGCCGGCATCCCGATACATGTACTCGAAGACCGAGTATTCCTGGTCCACTCCGGATCTCCCACGCTGGCGACGCCGGAAGGCTAGGAGGCTCCGTTCTCAATGTCTGAGAACAGCGAACTCAGGCTCCTATTGCTGCCGGCCGCCTGCTAGCCTGGCGCCATGCCTGGACTGCCTCGTGGATTGTACGAACAGCTGGTGACCGAAGGGCTCGAGCAGGCCTTGGCGGCGCTCGATCCCAAGCATCGGGCGCAGCGTGGCGCCCTCCACCCGGAGGAAGCGGCTGACCGCATCGCCTTGTATCTGGCATCGCTCGTCCGACGCAGCGTCGCAGGTCTGGACAGTCGCCAACGGGTAGAGATCGGCGTCCGGCTGGCCCGTGAAGTGGCCGGATTGTTGGCGGCCGGCGGGAAGGGTGTCGAACCCATCGATGCGCTATCTGGGGCCGGCGATGTCCTTCGTGCCATTGCCAGCCTCCGCCCTGATGGGGAGGCTGAGAATGTCCCCCTTCCGGCGACCCCACTGCTTGACACGACCCTGCTGACCAACTCGCCGGGAGAGCCGCGCATCGGCTACCAGCTCAACTCGGAGGTGGTGTCAGCAGACCGCATCGACGTGTTGATGGCTTTCGTGCGGCGCACGGGCATCCGGCCGATGCTGGAGCTGCTGCGCCAGCATGTGGATCAGGGCCGGTCGTTGCGCCTTTTGACTACCACCTACACCAATTCCACCGAGTTGGCGGCGCTTGAAGATTTGCGAAAGATCGGAGCGCAGATCCGAGTGTCCTACGACACTTCAAGCACGCGCCTGCATGCAAAAGCGTGGCTGTTCCATCGGCACTCGGGCTACTCCACCGCTTACATTGGCTCTTCCAACCTGACCCACTCGGCCCAGGTCACGGGGTTGGAGTGGAACGTCCGCGTCTCCGGCGCCCGAAACCCGGATGTCATCGACAAGTTCTCCGCAGTATTCGAAAGCTATTGGCAGCACGCCGACTTTCGCGACTTCGAGCCGGACGAGTTCAAGGAGCTCACGCAGAGCCGAGACGAAGGTCCGCGGGTCTATCTGAGCCCAGTCGAAATCCGCCCCGAACCGTTCCAAAGCCGGCTCCTGGAGCTCATCGAGCTTTCGCGCCTGCAAGGCCACCACCGGAATCTGCTGGTCTCGGCCACGGGAACCGGCAAGACGGTCATGGCTGCGCTTGACTACCAGCGTTTGCGAAACCGTCTGCCCCGTGCCCGGCTGCTCTTTGTTGCCCATCGCAGGGAGATCCTCGAGCAAAGCCTCGCAACGTTCCGCCATGCATTGCGGGATGCTGCGTTTGGGGAGCTTTGGGTAGGTGGGGATCGTCCTGATCGGTTCGAATACGTATTTGCTTCGATCCAGAGCCTGAGCGCTCGCGGACACCAGAACCTCGCTCCCGATCATTTTGATGTAGTGATCGTCGACGAGTTCCATCATGCGGCGGCACCTACCTACAGCGCACTGCTCGACCATCTTTCCCCGCGCGAGCTGCTGGGCCTGACAGCGACGCCGGAACGTGGTGATGACGAACCGATACTGCAGTGGTTCGGAGGCAGGATCGCCGCCGAACTTCGGCTATGGGATGCGATCGAGCAGCATCGCCTGGTGCCGTTCTCGTACTTCGGTATTGCTGATGGCGCTGACTACACGCGGGTGAGCTGGCGCAGAGGACGAGGCTACGACCCGCAACAGCTGAGCGCGCTAGTCACCGGCGACCACGTTCTAGCCAGACGCATCATCGCGCGTACGGTGGAAAGCGTGCCCAACCCCGAGTCCATGCGCGCCCTTGGCTTTTGCGTGTCCGTGGCCCACGCGCGCTTCATGGCCGACCAGTTCAACGCGGCTGGGCTGCCCGCTGTGGCGGTTAGCGCGGATACCCCGCAAGAGGAGCGCAAGCAGACACTTCTCGCATTGGCCAGCGGCGAGGTTCGGATCGTCTTTTCCGTTGACCTTTTCAACGAGGGCATCGATGTTCCTTCGGTGGATACCCTGCTCTTGCTGAGGCCGACTGACAGCCCAACCGTCTTCCTGCAACAGTTGGGACGGGGCCTTCGGCGCGAGCCTAACAAGAGCATGTGCACCGTGCTGGACTTCGTTGGTCAGCACCACAAAGAGTTTCGGATGCACCGGCGCTTTGGGGCGCTGCTTGGAGGAAGCCGAAGACAGATCGAGAGCCAGATCGAGCACGGCTTTCCGTTCTTGCCTAGCGGCTGCCATATGCAGCTGGACTCCGTTGCGTCGCAACTTATCCTCGACAACATCCGCCAGAGCATTCCCAGTACCTGGCCCGCCCGGGCCAGGGAGCTTCGTCGAGTGGCTGAGTCAGACCCGCGCATCACGCTCAAGAACTTCATCGCACAATCAGGGATAGAGCTTGGAGACGTGTACTCCAACGGCAGAAGCTGGTCCGACCTACTCGAGGCCGGCGGCATCGCGACGCATCCTGCCGGCCCGCACGAGAAGGCAATGCGGCGGGCACTCGGCCGGCTCCTGCATACCGACGACACCCTGCGCATCGACCAATACCGCCAATTTGCCGAAGCGGAACGCGCTCCCTCGGTTGATGCCCTCGACGAGCGCTCACGGCGTCTGTTTCATATGCTCGCAGCGACCCTGATCGAATCGGTCGCCATCGGCGCCGAGACGCTCCAGGACGCCGCCTCCCTCATCTGGGCCCACCCACAGGTCCTGGCAGAGCTCGGCCAGCTGATGGAGGCACTGGCGGACCGCATCGATCACGTGCATCACCCGCTGCCCACCCACCCTGAGGTTCCGCTCAGCGTGCACGCCCGCTACACCCGGCGCGAGGCACTTGCAGCATTCGCGACCGGCGACACGCTGAAGCTCCCGGAATGGCGAGAGGGCACACGCTGGCTACCGAACCATAACGTTGATCTGCTGGCGTTCACCCTCGACAAGACCAGCGGACGCTTCTCTCCGACCACCCGCTACCGCGACTACGCGATAAACCGTTCCATGCTGCATTGGGAGAGCCAATCGGGCACGCGGGAATCCAGCGAGACGGGCCAGCGTTACCAGAACCACCAAGCAAGAGGCAGCGTCATCTTGCCGATGGCCCGACTTACGGTGGAAGACCGCGCCTTCTGGCTGCTCGGGCCTGCCAGCTACGTGAGTCACGAAGGCGAGCGCCCCATGGCCATCACCTGGCGGCTTTCACATGAGCTGCCGGGAGACCTCTTCGCCCAGTTTGGAGCGGCCGTCGCCTGATCCCAATCTGGGCCGGGCGAAGTGAGATCACCCTACGTCCAGCCTAATCCGCCTCCGTCCTCTTGAGGTCACCAGGGTCGACCCACATCCCGGGGGCTTTCCTTCTCCAGGCTCCCGGATATCCTGGAGCGCATGCCCCGGCTACAGCTACCCACGGACCTGCCGTTC
>CAYTPY010000165.1:0-3755 GCA_964439725.1 uncultured Erythrobacter sp.
TGCCCTTGGCGTGCTGCGCGGCAATCCGCTTCTCGCCCCCGCCCAGCTCAGCCGCGGCGCGGCGGCGCTCGAGTTCCTCGATATTAGCGGACATGCGCTCTCCCAGCAGTGCCCGAAGGGTATAGAGGTTGGCAGAACGGGAAGGAAGCGGCTCCGCTCTACCGCATCAGCACCAGCTCTTCCGCCATTGTGGGGTGGATCGCCACTGTCGCGTCGAAGTCGGCCTTGCTGAGCCCGGCCTTCACCGCCACCGCCGCGGCCTGGAGGATCTCCGGCGCGTCGGGCCCGAGGAGGTGGATGCCGACGACACGATCGGTCTCGTCGCAGACCATCTTGTAGAGGCTGCGCTCGTTGCGGCCGGCCAGCACGTTCTTCATCGGCCGGAAGTCCGAGGTGTAGACTTTCACCACCCCCAGGGTGTTCTTGGCCTCGCCCTCGGTCAGGCCGACGCCGCACAAAGGCGGGTGGCTGAACACCGCACTGGGGACGCAATTGTAGTCGACCGTGGTCGGCTTGTTGCCGAACACGGTGTCGGCGAAAGCCTGGCCTTCACGAATTGCCACCGGAGTGAGCTGGATGCGGTCGGTCACGTCGCCGACGGCGTAGATGCTGTCGACATTGGTCTTGTTGAAGCGATCGACCTTGATCGCGCCGCGCTCGCCCAGCTCGACGCCGACGCTCTCCAGCCCCAGGCCTTCGCTGTTGGGCAGGCGGCCGGTCGCGTACATCACGCAATCGACTTCCATGTCGTCATGATTGGTCATCGAAACCCTGAGCGCACCACTTTCCAGCTTCTCGATGCCGCGGAACTCGGCGTTGAAGCGGAACTCGATGCCTTTCACGAGCGAGATCTGCAGCAGCCGGTCTCGCAGCTGCTCGTCGTAGCCGCGCAGGATCTTGTCCGAGCGGTTGATGATCGTGACTTGGCTGCCCAGATCGTTGAAGATGCCGGCGAACTCGTTGGCGATATAGCCGCCGCCGGCGATCAGGACGCGCTTCGGCAGCTCGTCGAGGTGGAATGCCTCGTTGCTGGTGATGCCGAGTTCGTTGCCCGGGCAATCTGGAACGTGTGGGCGGGCTCCGGTGGCAATGAGGATGTACTTCGCGGTCACCTTAGTGCCGTCTTCCAGCGTGACCTCGTTGGGGCCGCTGATCATCGCGCGCTGGTTGATGATCTCGACTTTGTGGTTCTCGAGCGTCTGGGTGTAGAGGCCGCTGATGCGGTCGACGTCCCCCAGAACGTTGTCGCGCAGCGTCTTCCAGTCGAACGTCGGGTTTTCGAGAGTCCAGCCGAACGCCTTCGCGTCCTGCAGGTCCTCGGCGAAATGAGCGCCGTAGACGAGCATCTTCTTCGGCACGCAGCCGCGGATCACGCAGGTGCCGCCGATCCGGTACTCCTCGGCCACCGCCACTTTCGCGCCATGCGCTGCCGCCACCCGGCTGGCGCGCACGCCCCCGGAGCCGGCACCGATTGTGAAAAGGTCGTAGTCGTACTGCGCCATGAAATGCTCCCGCTGAAGCGGCGCATATGGCGGGTGCCAGCGGGAGGAGCAACCGGCGCAGAACTCCCCTCCCGCAAGCGGGAGGGGATGTGAGCGTTAAGCCTGTGCGGCTTGCGGCCGGTTCGGGCGCCCACGACCGCGGCGGCGGTTGCCGCCGTTACCGGCGGGACCATTGCCCCCCTGTTTGAAGCCGCCCGGCTTGCCGCCGGCAGCCTGGCGACGCTCCCCGCCGCGCGGCTCGACGCGGACTTCGCCGCGGGCGTCGCGCTGGGCCTCGGTGCGGGTGTCACGACGCGGGGGCTGGCCCCTGCCGTTCCCGCCGCGCGGCGTCTGCCGCGGGCCGCGGACCGGCTCGACGTGCTTGGCGACGATCGCCACTTCCTCGCGCAGGCCCTCCGGAAGCGGAACCTGGTCGAGCGTGACTTTGGTCAGGCGTTGGATGTCGCGCAGGTAATCGCGCTCGTCCTGGGCGCAGAAGCTGATCGCCACGCCGTCACGCCCGGCGCGCGCGGTGCGGCCGATGCGGTGGACGTATTGCTCGGCCACGTTGGGCAGCTCGAAGTTGAACACGTGGCTGATGCCCGAGACGTCGATCCCGCGCGCGGCGATGTCGGTCGCGACGAGAACCTTGGCGCGGCCGGCCTTGAAGTCCTCGAGCGCGCGCTCGCGCTGCGGCTGGCTCTTGTTGCCGTGGATTGCGTTCGCGGGGATGTTGCTCTGGGCCAGCTTCTTCACCACGCGATCGGCGCCGTGCTTGGTGCGAGTGAACACCAGCACGCGGTCCATCTCGTTCGACTGCAGACCCTTGCGCAGGGCCAGAGTCAGCAGCGCCTGCTTCTCGCTTTGGCCGACGAAGCAGACATACTGGTCGACCCGCTCCGCGGTCGTCGAGGCGGGAGCCACCGAGACTTGTACCGGATCGGTCAGGTATTGGCCGGCGAGCTGCTTGATCGCGTTCGGCATCGTGGCCGAGAAGAACAGCGTCTGGCGCTTGGCCGGAAGCATGCGAACGATCGCCTTGAGCGCGTGGATGAAACCGAGGTCCAGCATCTGGTCGGCTTCGTCGAGCACCAGGATCTCGACCTGGCTGAGGTCCAGGGCCTTCTGGTCAGTCAAGTCGACCAGGCGGCCGGGCGTCGCGATCAGGATGTCGACGCCGCGAGCCACGTCCTGGCGGTTCTTGTTGACTGAAGTGCCGCCGAACACGGTGACCACCTTGAGGTGGGCGAACTTCGCATAGTCGCGGGCGCTGTCGGCGATCTGGCCGGCCAGCTCACGCGTCGGCGCGAGCACCAGCATGCGGCAGCCCCGCGGCTTCGGCCGCTTGTCGGCGGCGACCAGGCGGTCGATCGACGGCAGCATGAACGCCGCGGTCTTGCCGGTGCCGGTCTGCGCGATGCCGAGCAGGTCACGGCCTTCCAGCAGATGCGGGATAGACTGCGTCTGGATCGGCGTCGGCGTATCGTAGCCCTTGAGCTCGAGCGCCTGGAGAACGGGCTGCGAAAGCCCGAGTGTTTCGAATGTCATGTGTAGTTTTCAAACTCGCAATATATGCGACGGCGCGGGCGCAGAACGCACGCGTCGAGGCGGGTTCTGAACGACCCGCGTGAAAAGGGAAGCTCTGGAAAAGACCGAGGCGCAGCCGGGGCGGTTTTCCGCCTGTTCACGCTGCTATGCGCTTCGATGAGCAGCAAATGGGGCGATGCGGCGCGAAAGTCAATCGAATGTTGCGCTGCGGTATAACTTAGTGCGTATTCGACAAGCTGAGGACGAACGGCTGAGATGGCTCCCGTTCCTGGTGAGCCTGTCGAACCACGAACCAATCACCGCCCAAGCGGCTTGCCCCTATCACCTCAGCGCGCCACAAGCGCCGGGTGCTCCGCTCCGCCACGTTCAGCCCGCTCGAGCATCGCGCCTTTGCGCTGATCCTGGCAGGCTCGCTGCTGGCCAACTTCGGCAATCAGATCCAGGCCGTTGGCGCCGCGTGGCTGTTGACGGCGAACGGCGCGCCGGCCGACGTGGTGGCCCTGGTCCAGACCGCGACCAACCTGCCGATCATGCTGCTCGCCCTGCCGGCCGGCGCTTGGTCCGACATGCTCGAGAGGCGCACCATCATGCTGGCAGCGCTGAGCGGCATGTTCGTGCTGTCGGTATTGCTCGCCGTGCTGGATTTCGCCGGCGAGACGCCCGCGGCGGTAGTGATCGCGCTCACGGCCCTGCTCGCTTGCGGGATTGCCTGCTTCAGCCCGGCCA
>CAYTPY010000166.1:0-3727 GCA_964439725.1 uncultured Erythrobacter sp.
CGCGGCATGGAGGCGAGCCCGCTGGCGATCGACGGCGGGCTCTACAACGTGCAGCCGTGGAACGTGGTCACCGCCTACGACGGCAAGACGGGGCGCGTGCTGTGGAGCTACGATCCGCAGGTGCCGCTCAAGTACGGGCGGATGGCTTGCTGCGACATCGTCTCGCGCGGGCTCGCGGCATGGAACGGCAAGATCTACGTCGCCACGCTAGACGGGCGGCTGATCGCGCTCGACGCCGCTACCGGCAAGCCGGTGTGGTCGAAGCTGACGGTCGACAACTCCAAGAACTACACGATCACCGGCGCGCCGCGGGTGTTCGACGGCAAGGTCTTGATCGGCAACGGCGGCGCCGAGCTGGGCGTGCGTGGCTATGTCTCGGCTTACGATGCCGAAACCGGCGAGCTCGTATGGCGCTGGCACACCGTACCCGGCGATCCGGCCGCCGGATTCGAGAACGCGGCGATGGAAATGGCCGCGGCGACCTGGACCGGCGAATGGTGGAAGAGCGGCGGCGGCGGAACGGTGTGGGACAACATGTCCTACGATCCCGACTTGAACCTCGTCTACATCGGAACCGGCAACGGCAGTCCTTGGACTCGCAAGTGGCGCAGCCCGGGCGGCGGCGACAACCTGTTCCTGGCCTCGATCGTCGCTCTCGATGCCGACACGGGCGAGTACCGTTGGCACTACCAAACCGTCCCCGGTGAGGAGTGGGACTATACTGCCACTCAGCAGATGATCCTTGCCGACATTGAGATTGGCGAACGGCCTCGCAAGGTGCTGATGCAGGCACCGAAAAACGGGTTTTTCTACGTGCTCGATCGCGCCACTGGCGAGCTGATCTCGGCCGAAAAGCTCGTGCCGATCAACTGGGCGAGCGGGATCGACATGGCGACAGGCCGGCCGATCGAGAACCCGGCAGCGCGTTACAGCACGGTGCCGGTCATGGTCTCGCCCGGCGCGGGCGGGGCGCACAACTGGAACCCGATGGCGTTCAGCCCGCTCACAGGCCTTGTCTACGTGCCGGTGACGGAAACCTACATGGCCTACGCCGTGGCCGAGACTTTTGACGCTGCTCGGCCCAGCCTGGGCACGAGTTTCACCGGCCACGACGCCGAACGAAAAGCCATTGCCGAGTACGCCGATGCGAACTCGCGCGGCTGGCTCTCGGCGTGGAACCCGGTGACGCAAAGCGAGGCGTGGCGGGGGCCGGTCGGGCAGAAGGGCAGCGGCGGAGTCCTCGCGACCGCCGGCAACCTCGTGTTCCAGGGCACCATCGGCCAGACGTTCGCGGCCTACCGCGCCGATACCGGCGAGAAGGTCTGGGAAATGCCGGTGCAGCAAGTGCCGATCGCGGCGCCGATCGCCTACATGGTGGACGGCGAGCAATATATCGCCGTCAACGCCGGCTGGGGCGGGGGTCTGGCTCACGTCGAACGCGCGGCGTACAGTCAGCTCTTCCTGTCGAAGCCGCGCCTGCTGGTGTTCAAGCTCGGCGGGGCTGCGCAACTCCCGCCGCTGCCGGCGACTTCGATGCAAGTGCCCGAGCTGAGCCCGCCGCCAGAATTGACCGGAACTCAGGAGCAGGTTGCGCTCGGCGAACGGCTCTACGGCGTGAATTGTGCGCTCTGCCACGGCCCCTCGGCGCGGGGCGGGGTCAAAGACCTGCGGCACATGACGCCCGCCACGCACGCGGCTTTTCTGCCGATCGTGCTGCAAGGGCAGCGCGCGAGTAGCGGTATGGCCGGGTTCGCCGACGTGCTTTCGCGCGCCGAGGCCGAAGCCATTCAACATTACCTGATCTCACGAGCCCGCGACGACTGGGAGGACTGACCGATGATCCGCTGCCTGACCGCGCTTGCCGCCACTTGCTTGCTCATTGCCGCGCCAGGGCAAGCGCAAAGCTATTCCGCCAGCTATGCCCAGGACCGCGCGGAGATCGAAGACTTGATGGCGCGCTACCTGTTCGCCATCGACTATCACGATTGGGACGCCTACCTCGCCACCTTCGCCGAAGACGGCGAGATCGAGTTCGCCAGCGGGAGCTTCAAAGGCCACGCCGCGATTCGCGAGGCGGTCACTCGCTTCGCCGAAGGTATCGGGCGGTTCTATCAAACCGCCGACGGGCAGCCGGCCAAGCTGCGTCACATCATCCTGCAAACCGCGATCCGCGTCGAAGGCGACCGAGCCTGGGCCCGCTCGCAGTGGCTCGAAATGGCGAACAACGGCCCTGGCGACGAGCCCAAGACCGGAACTTACGGCATCTACGAGGACGAGTTCTCCAAAGACGACGGTCGCTGGCTGATCGCCAAGCGGCGGGTCCTCAACGAATTCATTCCGAACCGGGGTTCCGGGCCGGGCAATCCGGTCGCAGAGATGGACGCGCGCGCAGAAGCCCATCTCGCCCGATAGGACTGCCAGCCCGCAATCGTCAGCCTTGGGGCGCTGGAAACGCTTCTATCTGCGTGAGAGCAACCTAAATTGAGGGAATGACTCAGACCCGTACCGAGACCGACACCTTCGGCCCCATCGATGTCCCTGCCGAGAAGCTCTGGGGTGCACAGACGCAGCGCAGCCTGCAGAACTTCCGCATCGGCGGCGAGCGGATGCCGCAGCCGCTGATCCGCGCGCTGGCGGCTGTGAAGCGAGCAGCAGCGGTGACCAACCTCAAGCTTGGGCTGCTCGACGCTCGGCTGGCGGAAGCGATCGTTTCAGCAGCAGATGACGTGCTGGCCGGCCGGCTCGACGATCACTTCCCGCTCGTGGTCTGGCAGACCGGCTCGGGTACGCAGAGCAACATGAACATGAATGAGGTGCTGGCGAACCGCGCCAACCAAGGTCTTGGCGGTGAACTGGGAGCCAAGGCGCCAGTTCACCCGAACGACCACGTCAACATGGGCCAATCGTCAAACGACACGATCCCAACGGCGATCCATGTGGCGGTCGCGGTAGCGATTCACAGCGACCTCCTGCCGGCGCTGCGGCGGCTGGCGGACGACCTAGAAGCCAAGGCGGCCGGCTGGAAGGAAATCGTCAAGATCGGCCGCACTCACACTCAGGATGCCACACCGCTGACGCTCGGGCAGGAGTTTTCGGGCTACGCTCATCAGATTCGCGGCGGAATCGAACGCATCGAGATGACGCTGTCCGGCCTCTACGAGCTTGCTCAAGGCGGCACGGCGGTAGGCACTGGGCTCAACGCTCCCAAGGGATTTGCCGAGGCGGTCGCGGCGGAAATTGCGGCGACGACCGGTCTGCCGTTCGTCACCGCCTCCAACAAGTTCGAAGCTCTCGCCGGGCAGGATGCGCTGGTCTTCGCCCACGGCGCGCTCAACACGATTGCAGCAAGCCTTTACAAGATCGCCAACGACATCCGCTTCCTCGGCTCGGGGCCGCGGGCGGGGCTAGGCGAGCTGGCACTGCCGGAGAACGAGCCCGGCTCTTCGATCATGCCTGGCAAGGTCAACCCGACGCAGGCGGAGGCGATGACCCAGGTCTGCGCACAAGTATTCGGCAACCACGCGGCGGTGACATTCGCCGGCAGCCAAGGCCACTTCGAGCTCAACGTCTACCGGCCGGTCATGGCCTACAACGTGCTGCAATCGGTGCGGCTGCTCGGCGATGCCTGTGACAGCTTCACCGACAACCTGCTCGCCGGCCTAGAGCCGCGGCTCGACAACATCGCAGCGGGCGTCGAGCGCTCGCTGATGCTCGTCACCGCGCTCGC
>CAYTPY010000167.1:0-3719 GCA_964439725.1 uncultured Erythrobacter sp.
GTCGCCAGCACGGCGCCATCGGCTTGACGGGCAATACGCCCGGTTTCCAGAGTGAGGGTTTTTCCGCCCCACTCCAGCGATACGGTTTTCGTGTCGAACATTGATTTTCCTTACGAGTTCCCGCGGCGCCCAATTGCGTGGCGGGGCCTACATGCCGGGTATGCCGTCCCGGTCCGGTATGGGGCCTTATCTGAACCCCAGGTCCCTCCGCCGAATTGCAAAGGAGACCCGTCTGTGGTTGCATCGCGAGGAGCGGAAATCGGTCTCCCGCCGTTCGTTCATGCTTCCAAAAGCAAAAAGGCGGCTTCCTTTTCTGGAGCCGCCCTTCGCTAAACTCTTATTTCCGCAGACCCAGCTTCTGGATCAACGTGTTGTACCGCGCCAAGTCCTTCTTCTTGAGGTAGGCGAGCAGGCTGCGGCGCTTGTTGACCATCATCAGCAGGCCACGGCGGGAATGGTTATCCTTGTGGTGGTCCTTGAAGTGCTCGGTCAAGTTGCGGATGCGCTCCGTAAGGATCGCGACCTGGACTTCCGGAGAGCCGGTGTCACCCTTGCCCTGAGCGTTGTCCTTGATGATTTCTTGCTTCTTTTCGGCGGTAACCGACATTCTTTCTACTCCGCGGTATCGGTCAGA
This sequence comes from uncultured Erythrobacter sp., assembly GCA_964439725.1. GTDB lineage: Bacteria > Pseudomonadota > Alphaproteobacteria > Sphingomonadales > Sphingomonadaceae > Croceibacterium_A. Next base: position 635 of record CAYTPY010000167.1, read on the forward strand.
TTGAAGCCCCGCACGACCTTGGCCGTACCGCCCGAAAGTTCCATCAGCGCCACCGGGACCTGGCCGGCTTTGGCAAAGTAGAGCCCATCGGGATGGGGCATTCCGGAAAGGACCCGGCCCTGACGGACCGCCCGAGCGCTTTCCGGTTCGAGGTTCAGGGCCGGGATACCGTCCAGCCCCGCCTCCAACGCCAGGAGGTGGTCTTCAAGGCGCGCGCCCTTGCCGATTTCCCTCAGCATGTCCAGTGAAATCGCCTGTTCCTCCACGAACGGCCCGGCCTTCAGGCGTCTGAGATAAGTCACGTGACCCACCGTTCCCAAGGCATGCGCGATATCGCGTGCGAGGCTACGAATATACGTGCCCTTCGAGACATCGGCAACGAGGGTGATAGTGTCGGCAAGCTCAAGTGGCGCGCGCGGATCGTACCCGTCAGGTCGGCCGGCGGTCGTTGCGAATGCGGAATAGAGTAGCGGGTCCGCCCTGCTCTGTTCCCCGGCGGTCGAGGCGAAAGTCAAGGAATGAACGGTGACCCGCCGACTCTGGAGTTCCACCGCCTCGCCGGCTCTGGCGAGGTCGTAGGCCCTGCGCCCGCCCACTTTAAGCGCCGAATAAGCCGGCGGCAGTTGTTCGATCTCCCCGGTGAAGTGCTCGAGTATTGCCGCCACCGCGGCGATTGGCGGGCGCCGGTCGCTCATGGTGACGACTTCCCCCTCCCCGTCCAGCGTAGCGGTCTCCGCCCCAAAGGTGATCGTGAAGGCATAGGTCTTGCTCGCGCCGAGCATCCGTCCAGCCAGCTTGGTCGCCTCACCGAGCGCGATCGGCAGCACGCCTTCGGCCAGCGGATCGAGCGTGCCCCCATGCCCGATCTTTACTTTGCCGTGACCTACATCCCTCAGCAGGCGCTTGACCGCTGAAACGGCCTCGGTCGATCCCATGCCGCGCGGCTTGTCGAGCACGATCCATCCATGGGGATGCAGCAGGGTTTGGGCTGTCATTCGGGAAAGGCGAGGCGGCGCCCGTGATCCCGGATCGCCTGCGGCCAGCCGTACGTGAAGTGATCGTAGCCCACGCGGTTTCCATTATACATCTCGCGAACAGCGTCTACGAAATGCGGCAGGTTGCCGCCCATCACGTTGAGGAAGCGGTAAGCGGCATCATGGCATTCTTTCGCGGTGCGCCCCTTGCGTAGCGCCTCCTCGACCAGCTTGCGCAAGGTTGCCGAAGCCCCCCCGCGCTGCCGGGACAGCCATTCCCAGTGCCGCGGGAGCAGCGTTACCTCTTTCGCCTGTACGCCGAGCGAGGGGCGCCCTCGCGGCCGCGGCGCGTCTTCTGGGGATCTCAAGTCGACGTCGATCTGCCGGCCGGTCTCGTCCTCGAAAGCGAGCAAGTCCGAAGTCCGCTCCAGCGGCTGCAGCGCCCGCATCACCGACACCACCTCCTCGGCCGTGCCGCGTGCGACGATCTCGTCTTTCAGAAATACTGTAAGGGTCATACTGCCCTCCTTGCGAAGACGAGCGGAATATCACCCGGGTGAAAGTCTGTCAATATCACCCAGGTAATTATGCGTCTGCCACCCATTGCGCCAAGGCCATGAACTGGCTCGCCGCCCACTCGACCGGCGGCAGCACTACCCGTTCGACAATCCCCCACTGGGGGAAGAACCACGGGATCACGAGCAGGAGCAAGAACAGTAAGGGGAAACCGAACGGACGCAGCTTGTCGTAGGCTCGCGCTGCTCCACGCGGCAGCAGACCTTCGACGATATGTGATCCATCGAACGGCGGGATCGGAAGCAGGTTGAACAACGCCAGGAAAATGTTGATCAGGATGAAAGAATAAAGGGCGCCTGCCGCAAAGCCGCTCGCGCCGTCCGGTTGGACGCCCTGCCCCGCCAGGAACCCGAGTACCAGCGCGCCGATTGCCGCCAGCACCAAGTTGGTCCCAGGACCCGCCGCCGCCACCGCCATCATTCCAAAGCGCGGATTGTTGAGCCGGCTCTTGATCACCGGCACCGGCTTTGCCCAGCCGAACACCGGAAGCCCCGACAGGGCCAGCGCGCCCGGCACCACCACTGTTCCGATCGGATCAACGTGACGGATCGGATTGAGGCTGAGCCGCTTGCTTTCCTTTGCGGTCGGATCGCCGAGCATCAGCGCAGTCCACCCGTGCGCGACCTCATGAAAGACAATAGCGATGATGAGCGCCGGGATCAGCGCCAGCGCCATGAGCAGTGTTCCGTCCATGCCGCTCAAATAGGGTCCCGGCTGACCTCGCGATAGAGGCGATCAGTCCTGTCCTAGATCCCCGAGATCGCGCGCAACGCGCGGATCGTTGAGCAGTCGCTCTATCCGCTCTGCCTCGTCGAAGCTCTCGTCGGGATGGAACTTGAGCTTCGGTGCGAACTTGAGCCCGAGCCGCTGCGCCACTTCGCGCTGAAGGTAGGCAGTGTTTCGCCGCAGCGCGGTTAGCACCTCCTCCTCATCGCCCCCAAGCAGAGGCTTGGCGTAGACACGCGCCTGACGCAGGTCGGGCGACATGCGCACTTCGGTGATCGAGATCTGATGCGCGGTCAGCGTATCGTCATGCACCTGCTGACGCGTCAGCAGATCGGACAGCACATGCCGCACCCGTTCACCCACTTTCAGCAGCCGAACCGAGCGATCCTCAGTGCCTTGAGGCGATCGGGCCATCGTCAACCGTCCCTGTCATCCACACGCGTCATCTGCGTCTTGCCGATACATCTCCCGCCCTTTTTGGAAGGGCGGGAGAGCCCTCCATTAAAGGGTGCGTTCGCGTTCCTCGACTTCGAAGACTTCCAAGTGATCGCCCGCCTGAATGTCGTTCGTGTCGGCCAGCACAACGCCGCACTCCATGCCCGCGCGGACTTCTTCGACGTCGTCCTTGAAGCGGCGCAATGAAGCGATTGTTGTGGCGCTGACGATGACGTCCTGGCGCGTAAGCCGCGCGTGCAGACCCTTGCGGATGGCCCCTTCCAGGACCAACAGGCCCGCAGCCTTGTCGCGCTTGCCCGCCGGGAACACCTGCTTGACCTCGGCGCGGCCGACGACGTTCTCGACCCGCAGCG
>CAYTPY010000168.1:0-3692 GCA_964439725.1 uncultured Erythrobacter sp.
CTGACCATCGACGAGTGGCTGACTTACGGCACCGAGGAGAGCCTCGGCTTCTACCTGTTCCGCGAGCCCAAGAGCGCCAAGAGCCTGCACGTCGGGATCATACCGCGCGCGGTGGACGAGTACTGGCAGTTCCGCGCCAAGATTCCGGAGCAGCCGCTCGAGCAGCAGCTCGGCAACCCGGTCTGGCACCTGCTGCGCGCCAACGGCTACGAGGGCGGCGACGGCGACACGCTGCCGGTGAGCTACGGCCTCCTGCTCAATCTCGTCTCCGTGCTCGGCGCGGGCGCCACGCGCGAGCAGGTGTGGAGCTATCTGGGCAACTACATCCCCGATGCCGATCCGGCGCGCTATCCTGATCTCGAGGCGCTGGTCGACCGGGCGCTCGCCTACAACCGCGACTTCGTCGCGCCGACCCTCAATCGCCGCGCACCCAGCGGCAACGAGGCAGCCGCGCTGCGGGCGCTGGACGAGATGCTGGCGCGGATGCCTGAAGGAGCAGCGGCCGAAGACCTGCAGACCGAAGTCTACGAGATCGGCAAGCGGGAGGAGTTCGGCTTCGAAAGTCTGCGTGATTGGTTCCGCGCGCTCTACGAGACCCTGCTCGGCTCGAGCCAAGGCCCGCGCATGGGCAGCTTCATCGCGCTTTACGGCGTCGCCAACACCCGCAAGCTGATCGCCGAAGCACTGGTGCGGGCTACGTAAGGCCTAGTACCAGCGGCGGGCCCGGTACCACTTGGTGATGATGTACTTGACGCCCTTAACGACCGGATCGCCGGAATGGATCGTCCAAGGGTTGGGACGGCCTTCCGGATCAGCGTTGTTCCAGATCAGCAGCGCGCCGGGCTTGGGCTCGACCGAGATGCCGAGGCGCGGGAAGGTCGTGGCGCCGCCTTCCTCAACCGCATTGAGGTAGGCCATGGCGGTGATGCTGCGCTGCCCGCCGCGTTCCTTTTCCTGCTCCCAGTAGTCGGTTCCGCCAGGGAACCAGTCGCAGTGAGCCTGGAACTGCTGGCCAGCTAGGTAGCGCTGGCCCTGGATCGTTTCGCCATAAGTCGGGTCGATACCGAGCAGGTCGTCGAGCCGCCGCTGGATCTTGCGGACGAACGGGTCGTGCGGATCGACGTCGCCCGAATAGGAGGTTCGGTAGCCGCTCTCGTAAGCCGCATCGAAGGCGCGGCTCGGTTTCGCCACCGCGTCGATCATCGCCATCAGGCGGCCGCACTCTTCGGGACTGAAGAATTGGCCGATCGCGAAGAGCTCTGCCTTGTCGGTCGGGATGCGATAGGCTTCGGGCAGCGCCGAGAGCCGCTCCCGCACTTTGCGGCCGATGCGGCGCAGCCGTGCGTGATCGCGATCATCTTCGGGAGCTTGGACAAGCGGAACTTCGGACATGGCTTCGGTCATGAATGCGGTTCTTCCACACGCACCGTCGCAGTTTCAACCCCTTCGAACAACGCAGAAACCCCCGCACCTTGCGATGCGGAGGTTTCGCTCCGGCCGGGCCACTCACTCCGGCTGAAGAAGGTTACCAGAAGAAGTCGTGGATCACGTCGACGACCTGGCCCGAGTAGATGTCGACGAGCAGAACGTCGTCGTAGTAGCGGACCCAGCGATATGGCCCGTGAACGTCGGGCAGGCGGTACTGCCACGGGTTGTTGATCCAGTAGCGGTTGCCGAAGAACAGCGAGTCGAGCCGGTAGCCGACGCCCACCCGGCGGTAGCTGTAGTTTCGGTAGGGCGCGGAGTAACTGCCGAGCCGGAACACGACGCGGTTGGTGTTGCGATACTGCTGCCAGTTGTACCGATTGTTGTCGCGCCAGCGGCGGTCCCAACGCCGCTCCTCGCGTCGTTCGTTACCGCGCCAGTTGTTGTTATCGTTCCGCCAGCCGTTGTTGTTGTTGTTGTTCCGCCAACGATCGTTGTTATTGGCGGCCCGGCGTGCATCGCCGCGCCATTCGTTGTCGCGGCGCTCTACCCGGCGTTCGGTTCGATCCTGGCGGTCGTTGCCGCGACGCTCGACTTGCTGCGCGCGCCACGTGCCCCGGTTGTCAGCTTGACGCCCAGTTTGTGCGCCGCGCCAGTCGGTTTGACGAGCCTGGCCGTCATTATTCTGACGCTGGTTGTTCTGGCGGTTGTTCTGGCGAGCAGCTCGTTCGCCGGCCCGTTCGGTCCGCGCGGCCCGCTGCTCGGCTTGTGCCGTGCGCTGCACGGTTCGCTGCTCGCTGCGACGATCGACTTGCGCCGCTCGCGGCTGGCTCCGCTGTTCGCTACGCGCCGAGCGTTGCTGGCTGCGCTGCTCCTGAGCCCGCCGCTCGAACGGGCCGCTGAAACGCGCACCTTGATTGGCTGAGCCTCGCTCGGCCGAACGAGCCTCTCGGGCGCCCCCACGATCCTGGGCGGAAGCGGGCAGGGCAGTGACCACCAGGGCGGCAGCCAATGCCGCAAGACCTGTGGCCTGCAAAAACTTACCGGAAAACATCTGCGGCATCTCCTTAGGCATGCCGCCGAGTGGCTGCGGCCCAATAGGAGATAGCTACCCGATTCGCGCTTTCTGTTAAGTGAACTGGCTAGATAGCTTAACGTTCAGCTTCTGAACCGCTGGCAGGCTGGCGACCCGGCTCGGGCGCCCAGCCTGCGAGTTCAACGGGTTAGCTTCTTATAGGCCAACGCGGTCGGTCGGTCGGCTGCATCGCCGAGGCGACGACGTTTGTCCTCTTCGTAGCTGGCGAAGTTGCCTTCGAACCATTCGACGTGGCTGTTGCCTTCGAAAGCAAGGATGTGCGTGGCCAAGCGGTCGAGGAAGAAGCGGTCGTGGCTGATGACCACCGCGCAGCCGGCGAAGTTTTCGATCGCATCCTCGAGCGCGCCCAAGGTTTCTACGTCGAGGTCGTTGGTAGGCTCGTCCAGCAGGAGAACGTTGCCACCCTCCTTCAGCATCTTGGCCATGTGCACGCGGTTGCGTTCACCGCCCGACAGCTTGCCGACGTTCTTCTGTTGGTCGGCACCCTTGAAGTTGAACGCGCCGACATAAGCGCGCGTCGACATGTCGTGGCCGTTGACCTTCATGTAATCGAGCCCGTCGGAGATTTCCTCCCAGACGTTCTTCTTCGGATCGAGGTGGTCGCGGCTCTGGTCGACGTAGCCCAAGTGCACGGTCTCACCGATTTCGATCGTCCCACTGTCGGGCTGTTCCTTGCCGGTAATGATCTTGAACAGCGTCGACTTGCCGGCGCCGTTGGGCCCGATCACACCGACGATTCCGCCCGGCGGCAGCATGAACGAGAGGTTCTCGAACAGCAGCTTGTCGCCGTAGGCCTTCGATATATTCTTGGCCTCGATGACCTTTCCGCCGAGCCGCTCGGGCACCTGAATGACGATCTGCGCCTTGCCGGGGCGACGATTGTTCTGGGCGTCCTGAAGCTGCTCGAACTTGCGAATACGCGCCTTGGACTTGGTCTGACGCGCTGCGGGCGTCTGCCGAATCCACTCGAGTTCGCGCGTGAGAGCCTTCTGCCGGCCGCTTTCCTCGCGCTCTTCCTGCTCGAGACGCTTGGCCTTCTTCTCGAGATAGGTCGAATAGTTGCCTTCGTACGGGAAGTACTTCCCGCGATCGAGCTCGAGGATCCAGCCGACCACGTTGTCGAGGAAGTAGCGGTCGTGGGTGATCATCAGCACCGCGCCGGCGTATTCCT
>CAYTPY010000169.1:0-3688 GCA_964439725.1 uncultured Erythrobacter sp.
CGCGCCCGAGAAGATCAGCCCCATCGTGTGCAGCCACACGTCGTGCGGGAAGCCGCCGAGCGCGCCAAAGAAGCCGCGCTTCTCGTAATGCGGCGCGTTGTAGGGCGCGGTGGGGTGGATGTAGAGCGCCGCGTCCATCGCCTCGAGCGCTTCGAGAATCGGGAAGTACTCGGTCTCGTCGATGTAGTGGCCCTGGAAGTGCGAGTTCAGCACCGCGCCGGCGAGCCCCAGCTCGCCCATCGCCCGCTCGATCTCCTTGACCGAACCGGCGACGTCGCGCGGATCGAACGCAGCGCACGCCGAGAACCGGTCAGGATGCCGGCGGCACGCGTGAGCGGCTATGTCGTTGGCCTCGCGCGCCAGGGCGGTACCTTCGGACGGCCGCACCACCTGCACGCCGGGTGCGGTCAGCAGCAGGAGCTGCCGATCGATCCCATACTCGTCCATGTGCGAGAGGCGCAGCTCGTCCAAATCCTGCAGCATCTCCTGCAGCGACGGCATCTTCGAGAACATGCCTGCCATTTTCAGGCTGTCGTCGTCCGGGGCCTCGCCGCTCTCGAAATACTCGACCTGCGCCTTGACCAGCGCCGGAAAGGTCCAGGCTTCTTCGGTGGCAATCCGCTTGTAGGGCGCTTGGCGGTCTATCTCGCCTGCAGGCGGAGCGAGCCCGATGCGCGTGCGGTGGCTAAAGTCTTCCTTGAAGTGGCCTTTCAGACCCTTCTCGCTGCCGTCTTCGAGCAATGGCATCAGACCCTCCCTTGTTGGTTTCGCAGGCTAGAACATCCCGTTGTCGTTCTGGGTCGTGGCCGGATCGGGCACCGGCTGGATCACATCCCAGTGCTCGACCAGGTAGCCGCCTTCGATCCGGAAGATGTCGACCGCCGCGCTGCCGAGCGCGCCCGGTGAAGGCTCGAAATGGAAGTGCACCACGACATAGCCATCGTCGCCATAGATCACCCGCTTCACGTGATGCTGCATCTCGGGGTGCCGCGCCATGTGCGCGTCGAGCACCGAGATCGTGCCGTCGCGGCCGGTCAGGGAGTTCGGGTCGTGCTGGATGTAGTCGGGGTGCACCCAGGCGCGGAACGCATCGCTCAGCCGGTTCTGGTTGTAGAACACCTCGATGAAGCGGTCGGCCACTTCGCGCACCGACAGGTTCTCGCGGTCGCTGGTATCGAGAGGATCAGAAGCCGTCATCAGAACATCCCGTTATCGTTTTGAGTCGTGTTTGGATCGGGCACCGGCTGCATCACATCCCAATGTTCGCGGACATAGCCGTCCTCGATGCGGAGGAGGTCGATGATCGCGTAGCCCGGGTGAGCGGCCTCGCGCCGGAAGTGGAAGTGCACCGCCACCAGGTCGCCATCGCCGTAGATCACGCGCTTGACCTCGTGCGACAGCTCCGGATTGCGGCCGGTGCTCGCTTCCATCATCGCCAGCGTCGCATCGCGCCCGGTCGGAGCGTTGGGGTTGTGCTGGATGTAGTCCGGGTGAACCCAGTTGAGGAACGCGTCGCGCGGGTTCTCTTCGACGTAGAACAGCTGGATGAACCGCGCGGCCACGTCTCGAACCGAGAGGCTCTCCCGGTTGGAGGTGTCACGCGGATCGAACGCCGCCATTCCCGCTCAGAACATCCCGTTGTCGTTCATCGCGCGCTCGGGAACGGCCTGGATCACGTCCCAGTGCTCGACGATCTTGCAGTTCTCGACGCGGAAGATGTCCACCACGGCGGAGGGCTGTCCATTGGGGTCGAAGCGCGCTTCGTTGTGCACGGCTGCCAGGTCGCCATCCACCAGCACGCGGTGGACGATGTACCGCGCCTCAGGGTTCGCTTCGAAGAACGGCTGCAGGAAGTTGATCGCCGCATCGCGCCCGGTCTGCGCCATCGGGTTGTGGTTGATGTAATCCGGATGGACCCAGGTCTCGAAGGCTTCCTTCACGTTGCGCTGCTCGAAGTACAACGGAATGAAGGCCTCCATGACCGCCCGGGTCGAGCACTCGCCTTGACTCCCCTGGGCGGCTGCCGGCGACGCGCCCACGGCGAAAGAGGCCACCAGGGCGCTGAGCAGGAGCTTGCGCATTACGCCTTCTCCTGCCCGGCCAGCAGCTTGCCGAACTTCGGGTGCGCGAAGTGCATCGGCACGTCGTGACGGAACGGCCAGGTCTTGCGGATCTCTTCCTGCGGCAGCAGCCGGTCGGGGCCGACCGGATCCTCGGGATAGAGCTTCTGCGCCGGCTGCAGGTGGCTGGTGGTGTGGGCCCAGCCTTCCTCGTAATTCCCCTGCCACTGCATCTTGTAATCGAGCCGCTGGATCTTCCACACACCGTTCTCGACGACGTAGTCATTCTCGTAGATGCCGGCTTCCATGAACTGCTGCGGCATGAAGTCGGGCTTGTGCTCGAGGAAATCGTCGTGCCAGCCGCCGAACAGCATGCCCCGGAAGCGGCCTTTGGCCGTCTTGCGGTCGGGCGCCACGGTAATGATGTCCTGCATCTGGAAGTGGTCGAGCAGCAGCCCGTCCACCGGCCCCGGACGTCCGCCGGTGAAGCGGTGCTGAATCCAGTCGCCGTAAAGACGCTTCACGCCTGCACGGCCGACATATTCGCCGCTCAGGAACACGACCACGCCGTCTTCGGCGAACAAGTCGGCCACTTCGTCGGGCAGGTTGAAATCGATGTAGTAGCCGTAGGCCCAATGCAGGCGGCGGATGGCGTTGATGTCTTCCAACTCGCCGACGCGGTTTTCCAACGCAGCGAGGCGCTGCTCCATATCACTCATTGATCGACTCTCCCGGATAGGTTTGTATGCAACACTAACGATCGTGATTGTTTTGGCGAGAGGGTAAAACCACATGACTGCAGCGGAACGCCCATGGGAGGGCAGGGTGGCCTTCATCACCGGCGCGGTGACCGGCATCGGCCTCGGCGTGGCGCAGGCTTTTGCCGACGCCGGGATGCGACTGGCGCTGAGCTACCGCAACGAGGACGACCGCGCTCACACCGCCAAGTGGTTTGCCGACAAGGGCTACGAGCAGCCGCTGTTCCTCCGCCTCGACGTGACCGACCGCGCCCGCTTCGCGGAAGTCGCCGACCAGGTCGTGCAGCACTTCGGCGAAGTCCACGTGCTGGTGAACAACGCCGGCGTGTCGGTCTTCGGCCCGACCGACGAGGCGAGCTATGACGATTACGACTGGATCATGGGGGTCAATTTCGGCGGCAACGTCAACGGGCTCGTCAGCTTCCTGCCGAAGATCAAGGCCTCGACCGGGCGCCGTCACGTGGTCAACATCGCCTCGATGGCGGCTTTCCTGCCGGGGCCGCAGGCCGGCATCTACACCGCCAGCAAGTTCGCCGTGCGCGGCCTGACCGAAAGCCTGCGCTACAACCTGGCGCCGCATGGCATCGGCTGCTCGCTGTGCTGCCCGGCGCTCACCCGCACCAATGCCTGGACCAGCGCTCTGAAACGCCCCGACAGCTTCGGAGAAAGCGGCTTTCCCGAAGTGCCCAAGGAAGCGCTCGAACAGTTCGGCACCGCCTTCGAGGAGGGCATGGACCCTTACGAGGTCGGCACCAAGATCCTCTCCGGCATGACCGAGCAGAAGGGCCTCATCCTCACTCACCCCGAGCACGGCCCGGACTTCGAGGAGATGCACGAGAAGCTGATGGCCGCGCTGCCCCAGGAAGAGGC
>CAYTPY010000170.1:0-3679 GCA_964439725.1 uncultured Erythrobacter sp.
GGCGCGCCAATCGCTGTCGAAGCTTGCTCGCGAATGCGCCTCCGGTGCCAAGGGTCCGTGCCCGATCATCGCTTCCTTCGAGGGAAGCTGAACCGCTTTCCTACACGCCTGCAATATGCTCCACTCCGCGCATGACCGTCAGAATGCCGCCTTTCTCGCAATCGATCGTGCATGGGAACACGGCTGCTGAAGGGGAGTGGAGTTTTCCCTCAGGACTGTGTCAACACCGTCAACTCGGTGTAAACTTGTTCAGCCGATGAGCCCGAAAACTGTCCTCGTCACCGGCGGCGCCAGGCGAATCGGCGCTGCGATTGCTCGCCGATTCGGGGAAGCGGGATGGCACGTCGTCATCCACTGCTGCCGCTCATACGCAGAAGCCCAGGCCCTGGCAGACGAGCTTCCCAGCGCTGAAGTCGTGCGCTGCGACCTGGCCGATGGCGATGCCGCGTTGGCAATGATGGACGAGCTGGCCGGCCGCCTCGTGGATTGGCGGGCGCTGGTAGGCTCCGCCTCGGTCTTTCGTCCCGACGACGTGCGCGGCCTCGATGTCGGGGTGCAATGGGAAGCCATGCAGGTCAACGCGGCCACGTCGGCAATCATCGCACAGTCTTATCTTGATCGCGCCCGCTCGCGCGGCGGCCGGCGGGTGATCCAGCTCACGGACCAGAAGCTCGCCAATCCCAATCCCGACTTCTTCAGCTACACGATGAGCAAGCACGCCGTCGCCGCGGCGGCCGAAATGATGGCGATGGCCGCGGCGCCTGCGGATCGAGTCTACACGCTCGCTCCCGGTGCCATTCTCGCCAGCCATGACCAGTCTGAAGCAGAAGCCGAAGTCTCGCATCGCATGAACCTTCTGCGGCGCCGCACCGACGCTGCCGAAGTGGCCGAAGCCGCCCACTTCATGGCCACCGGCCCCCTCGCCAGCGGCCAGAGCCTGTTTGTCGATTCCGGTCAGCACCTCCTCGCGCAACCGCGCGACGTCATGTATCTCGCCCGGCAGGAAGGGGCGCGGCCATGAAGCGCCACGCGCTCAGCACGCGGATCTGGCACTGGGTCAATGCAGTCAGCCTCGTTGTGCTGTTCATGTCGGGCCTCAACATCTCCAACGCGCACCGCCGCCTCTATTGGGGCGAGTGGGGCTTCGCGCCGGAACAGGCCTGGCTCCATGTCGCGCGGTTCCCCGGTTGGGCGACGATCCCCGGCTATTACAGCCTGGCCAAGGCGCGCGACTGGCACGTGCTGTTCGCCTGGGTCTTCGGGCTCTCGCTGCTGCTGTTCCTGATCGCCGCGCTGATCAACGGCCACCTGCGCCGCGACTTTTCCTCCCACCGCCGCGAATGGCGCCTTTCTTCCATCCGAACCGACCTCGCCGCCCACCTGCGACTGCGTTTCGCCAGCGCCTCGGGCAAATACAACTTCCTGCAGAAGACCAGCTACAGCTTGGTCATCTTCATCCTGCTGCCGCTGATGATCCTGACAGGCATGGCGATGAGCCCAGGGATGGACGCAGCCTGGCCGTTCCTCAGCCAGATGTTCGGCGGCCGGCAAAGCGCCCGCTCGATCCACTTCATCGTCGCCTGGGCGCTGTTCGCCTTCACCGTCGGCCACGTCCTGCTGGTTCTGCTCAACAAGCCGATCGGAAACCTGATCGCGATGTTCACCGGGGGGCGTATCGATGAAACGGCGTAGTGTCCTCGCCGGTCTCGCTGCCGCGTTCACCGCCGGCTGCGCCAAGGTGGGCGAAAGCGAGACGTTCGCCTCGCTGGTCGACGGCGCCGAAAAGCTCCACCGCGGCGCGCACCGCTTGCTCGGCGGACGGCAGGCGATGGCCCGCGAGTACTCGGTCGCGGATATCTCCCCCTACTTCCGCGGCAACGGCAACACCGACATCGAAACCGACTTCTACCGCGCTCACCAGGCCTCCAACTTCGCCGACTGGCGGCTCGAAGTACACGGCTTGGTCGATCGCCCGCTCAGCCTGACGATGAACCAGATCCGCGCCCTTCCCCAGCGTACCCAGATCACTCGCCACGACTGCGTCGAAGGCTGGAGCGCAATTGGGCAGTGGACCGGCCCGCAGCTCTCGGCGATCCTCGACGCGGCCGGTCTGCAAGACGGCGCCCGCTTCATCGTCTTCCGCTGCGCCGACGATTTTCGCGGCATTCCTTATTATGAGAGCTGCGATCTCGACGACGCCTTCCACCCACAGACCCTCATCGCGCACGAGCTGAACGGCGAGCCGCTCCCCGTCCGCAACGGCGCGCCCCTACGCCTGCGCATCGAGCGCCAGCTCGGCTACAAGCACGCCAAATACCTGACCGCGATCGAAGCAGTCGCTAGCCTCGACGGTATCGGCGCCGGCGGCGGCGGTTATTGGCAAGACCGCGGCTATCAATGGTACGCGGGGATCTAGGCCGGATAGCGTTCAAACGAAGTCTTCCAGCCTAGCGCGATCATCTCTTCGAGCACGCCAAGGTCGATGTCGGCGAGCTTGTTGACGTAGAGGCAGCCGCCGCTGCCTTGCGAATGCTTGCCCAGCCGGGCAAGCAGCGCCTCGTATTTGGCGCCTCCCGGGCCGTCGCACGAGCAGGCGATATAGAGTGAGTGCTTCGCCTTTCGCGGGCTGAAGCCGACGCGGCAGATGTCACCCTCGTGCCCGCTGTCGTAGCGGTAGTGATACTGTCCGTAGCCGATGATGCTCGGCCCCCACATGCGGGGCGCCTCGCCAGTGACCTTGCGGAACAGCGCGTCGAGCATCGGCGCGTCGGCACGCTTGCTCGCCGGCTCCACCTTGGCGATGAATTCCTCGACGCTCAAATGCGTCGGCTGGGTCTTAGCCTCGGCCATGACCCAGAATATCCCATCATTGACTTGCCGCAAGGCCATGGTTCTAGTGCCCCAACGACTTAGGGCGACCGGGGAGAGATGCCGAAATGTGGTTGTTGGACAAGTTCCTCCAGAGGGCGATCAAGGTCGGTAAGCTGATCGTCGTCGACCACGACGGCAAAGAATACGAATACGGACCGGGGCCGGAGGGGATGGAACACGGCCCGATGCGGCTGCGCCTGACCAGCCGGAAGGCTGCCGCCCACATTGCGCGTTATCCGCAAGTCGGCGCCGGCGAAGCCTATATGTGGGGCTGGCTGGAGGTCGAAGAGCCTTACGACATTCGCGACATGGTCCTGTTTGTGACCATGAACGCCAAGGGCAACCAAGACGCCTCGCTGAGCCCGAAAGGCCCGCTCCGCACCGCGGCGCAAAAGCTGCTGGCCAAGGCCGACAGCATCAACTTGCGCGGCAAGGCCCGCAAGAACGCCGAGCACACCTACAACCTCACGCGCCGGCTCTACGAGCTGTTCCTCGACGAGGATCGGCAATACACCATGGGCTACTACCGCGACGTCAACAACAGCCTCGAAAAGGCGCAGCTCGACAAAAAGGCGCACCTCGCGGCCAAGATGTATCTGAAGCCGGGCATGAAAGTGCTCGACATCGGCTGCGGCTGGGGCGGGCTCGCGCTATACCTCAACAAGCACTACGGCTGCGAAGTCCTGGGCGTGGCTCTCGCGCCCGACCAGATCGCGTTCTGCAAGGAGCGGGCGAAAGCCGCCGGCGTCGACGACAAGGTCAAGTTCGCGCTGATGGACTACCGCGATGTCGAAGGGCAGTTCGACCG
>CAYTPY010000171.1:0-3661 GCA_964439725.1 uncultured Erythrobacter sp.
GCGTCCTAACCGCTAGACGAAGGGGCCACGCCGGAAGGCGAGCGGCGCACTTAGTAGGCGGGAGAGAGGGGGTCAAGCCCCGCTCGTCCCGATGCACCGACGAAGCAACATCAGTCGGCCCAGGCCGCATCCTCCAGATGGAGCTCCGCCTGGCGGCGGCTGTTCCATTCGTCTGCCTTGGCGCGCCCCGCCAGCCACAAGCGCCGACCTTTGGCGCCGTGAAGCAGCGTCTGGCCCAGTTCGCTTGACGCCATGCGGAAGCCGATGGCCTTGAAGGACGCGCCGTCCTGGCCAGCGGCGAGTAGGCGCAGGTGATCGGTTCCAACGACGTCCGCTTTGATCAGGTGCACGGGTCCGACCGCCACACGCGGGCCCGGCCAACCCACGCCGAACGGCCCGGCACTATCGAGCGTGTCGACCAGCTCAGGGGTGAGGCCGCGGGGTGCCAGCGAGAGGTCGAGAAGAGTGATTCGCTCGGCTGAAGCTCGCGCCACGGCTGCGCCAAGCCGATCGTCGAGCCACTCGGCAAGCGCCTCGACTTTGCTGGCCTCTACCGTCAAGCCCGCCGCCATCGCGTGGCCGCCGCCGGCAACCAGAAGACCGCTATCGCGCGCTCCCATGATCGCGGCGCCGAGATCGACACCGGCGATCGAGCGGCCGGAGCCCTTACCTTGACCGGTTTGCTCGTCGAGCGCGATAATGACGGCCGGTTTTCCGGTCTTTTCTTTGATGCGTCCGGCGACAATGCCGATCACTCCCGGGTGCCAGCCGTGCCCGGCGAGTGTCAGCACTGCCCGGTTGTGCTGTGCATCCACCAGGGCTTCGGCGGCTTCCTGTACGGCGAACTCGATGGCGCGGCGTTCTTCGTTGAGCTGCGAGAGCTGCGCCGCGATGGCCCGGGCTTCTTCTCCATCATCGGTAGTCAGGAGCCGCACTCCCAGCGTCGCTTCACCGACACGGCCGCCGGCGTTGATCCGGGGCCCCAGGGCAAAACCACAGTCGCTGCAGCTCGGAGCCCGGGTCAACCGGCTTGCATCGATCAGTGCGGCAAGGCCGGCGTTAGCGCGCCGCGCCATGACCTTCAGCCCTTGCGCCACGAACGCGCGGTTCAGGCCGCGGATCGCAGCCACGTCGGCCACTGTGCCGAGCGCGACAAGGTCGAGCAGAGCCATCAGGTCTGGCTCCAGCTGGCTTTCGAAGAAACCTCGGCTGCGGAGCGTGCGAACCACGGCGACAGCAAGAACGAAAGCCACTCCGACCGCCGCGAGGTGGCCGTGCGCGGCAGCGGTGTCGTTCTCGTCGAGGCGATTGGGATTCACCAGCGCGAAGGCGCGAGGCAAATCAGCGGCGCATTTGTGGTGATCGACGACGATGACGTCGATCCCCACCTCGTGCGCGGCCGCTAGGGCCTCATGCGCCATCGCGCCGCAATCGACAGTGACCACGAGACTGGAGCCTTCGGCCCCGAGCCGCACCAGCGCCTCGCCGCTCGGGCCATAGCCTTCGAGCAGCCTGTCGGGGATATAGTAGCGCGCATCGTGGCCGAGCATGCGCAGCAGGCGGATCAGCAACGCGGCACTGGTCGCGCCGTCGACGTCGTAATCGCCATAGACCGTGACGGTTTCGCGGCTCAGCACCGCCTCGGCGATGCGTTCCGCAGCGCGGTCCATGTCGTTGAACTCAGACGGATTGGGCAGGAACGCCCGTAAGCTGGGGCTTCGATGGCGTGCGAGGTCTTCCCGTGAGACGCCCCGCGCCAGGAGAAGCTGCGTGACAATGTCGTCATTGAGGCCAGCCGCCCCGTCGCCAAGCTCCATGTTCCCGCCCCGCCATCGCCAGGATCGGCCAGTCAGCGAACGTTCAACACCGAAAACTGCAGGGCGGGTGGCCATGGCGGGAGGCCTATCTCAGTGCGTCGGCGCAGGGAAGGGCGAGACCGCGTGTCTTCGACAGGTCGGAGGGCTGGCAACCGGGCGTTCATGCCTGAAGGCCGGCATAAAGCCAGCTGGGTTCACGAATGGTGAGGTACAAGCCGGCAGCCTACTGCCGCAACCTGGCCCTGCTCTTGCTCGCTCCCGCTCTTCTAGAACTCAGACGGTGACGCGCAGCTCATCGTACACGGAGTCATATCGGACCGTGACACCCATGGCGCGAAATGAGTCGAGAGGAACGTAGCTGTCGGCAGCGATGGCGCTGCGCAGCCGGACGAACTCGCCAGGTTCGAAGCGATCTGAGAGTACATCGAGCAAGCCAGACAACTGGACATCTATCGTGCGGCTTCCGCTCAATCGGAACGCCACTTTCCCAACCGCCTCGCTCCCCACCCGCACTGTCAGCTCCGCAGGCGCGCTTTCCTGAAGGAGTGCGAGTTCTTCCGGGCTGACTCTGACCGGCGGCGGCAACGCCACTTGCATGGCAGCGGTCTTGTCGGCGAGGTTCAGGGCACCCGGGACCAGGCCGGGCTCATGCAACTGAGGGACACCGAAGGCTCCTGGGTTCGGATCCGAAACCTGAGCGATATCTACAAGGCGTAAGGCAACCGAGGTGGGTGGGGGACGCCCGTGCATCGCCACCGGCATTGGCGTCAGGTTGGAGACCGGTGGCGGAGTTTCGGCTGCCAGCTCTGTCGGCACCCGCCCGGCGACTGTCTCTGATGGAAGCGGAGTGGCGGCGTGGTTGGCGACGCCTCGATTCACCTCCACAGGCGGGGGCGGAGGGATCAGAAACGGAGGTGCCGCCGGAGAGAATGACCGTGCAGCAAGCGCGAGGGTGACCGGAGAAGCGGCCTGCTTTGCAGCAGGCGGCGTGGAAGGTCTTGCAGGAACTAGCCGAGAACCATCACCCGGCTCGGTGCGCGCAGAGAACTCAGGGGCGACGCCGTGTAGAGCAAGAGTTGACTGCAAACCGCTGGTCGTTACCGGCGCCAGACCTGCCCCGACCAAAAAGCTTGCCGCCAGCGGGCGAGTCAGCGCCCGCCTCGCGCGGCATCTGCGACAGGTTTCCTGCACCGGACTATCCCCCATTCCGGGAGATTACTTAGCTTGTTCGGCCCTCACATGGCAACTGCTGGGGATTGTTGTCCCGCACCGGAACATCAACCCGCCGCACCCGCCGCGTTAGCGGCGCTGAGGATTGCGCGGACGCTGGCCGTCGCGACATCCTCGTCGATGCCGACGCCCCAGATGGTCTTGCCCTCGGGCAGGGCGCATTCGAGGTAAGCTGCGGCCCGAGCGTCAGTGCCTTTCCCGAGCGCGTGCTCAGTATAGTCGACTACTTCGATCTCGAGCCCCAAAGTCTCGCGCAAAGTGGCCAAGACGGAGGACACGAGCCCTTTGCCCCGACCGCTTACATTCTGCTGCTTCCCGTCGACGCTGACCGTACCGGCAAAAAGTCGGGTGCCATCGCTGGCGCGACTTTCCTCGTAATCCACCAGTTCGAACCTCGCCCCTTCAGGTCCAAGGAAGTAGGCGTCCTGGAACGCCCGCCAAATATCTTCGGAGTTGAGCTCGCGCCCCAGTTCGTCCGCCAGGTGCTGGACGTGGCGCGAGAAGTCGATCTGCAGCTTCTTCGGCAGCTTAAGGCCTTGGCCCTGCTCGAGTACCCAGGCGAAGCCGCCCTTGCCGGACTGGGAGTTGACGCGGATCACCGCCTCGTAGTTGCG
>CAYTPY010000172.1:0-3430 GCA_964439725.1 uncultured Erythrobacter sp.
GGCGCTCTCGATGAAGGTGTCGCGCCCGGATATGCGAACGGCGACATGTCCGCAGGCGAAAAAGTCTGCCTCGGTGAGCCTGCGCTGCATGACCGGGTTCTCTGACCAGCCGACAACGACATGGCGCTCCTCGAACAGAAGCTCGCGAGGATGCTCCGGGGGCATAAAGCCCTCTGGAGTCAGCAGGAGGTCGAGGTCGCCATCGCTTAGCCGTTCGCTGCTTCCTCCGGTCGGAAGAGAGAGGTCGAGACGAAGGTGCGGAGCCTCGCGCGCCAACACCGAAAGAAGCGGTACGAGCAGCACGGTGGTGATGTAGTCGGAGGCTTCGATTTGGAAGCGGCGGTTCGATGTCAGGGGATCGAACGCGGCGCTGGCTGAGATCAGGTTGCGAAGGTCCGCGATGGCGGCGGCAACTTGCGGGGCAAGCCGGAGCGCGTGAGGTGTAGGGATCATCGTCTTGCCGTGCTGAACGAGGATTTCGTCCTGCATCGCCTGGCGCAGGCGCTTGAGCGCGGCGCTCGTCGCCGATTGGGTGAGGTTAAGCCGCTTCGAGGCGCGGGTGACGCTGCGCTCCTCGACCAGAATGTCGAAGGCGATCAGCAGGTTCAGGTCGAAGTTGTCGAGCCGCATAGGAGCATCGATAGCATCAATCCAAATGCACAAGAACAATGAATTGGACTGATTAGACGTCTGGTGCGACCTCCCCCTTGGCAAGGCCCGCCGAGAGAGAGCGGGCAAGCGCCTGGGAGATAGAGATGTCGACACGCCTTTTCGCCACGACTGCGGTTTCGCTGATGCTGATGAGCCAAGCGGCCTATGCGCAGCCTGCGACCGATGAAGAACAGGGCGAGCAGATCGCTGAGGAGCGGTCAGGCCTGGGCGTCATCACCGTCACCGCCCAGCGGCGCGAGGAAAGCCTTCAAGATGCTGCGATCCCGTTGAACGCTGCGACCGGCGAAGAACTCGCCCGGGCCGGAGTGGTCGATGCCACCCAACTGAACAAGGTGGCCCCCTCGCTCTACGTGCCGGAGGCGGGCGGGGCGAATGTCGGCTACTTCATCCGCGGCGTCGGCAACTTCGCCAACAATGGCTACACGAACCCGGCGGTCGCGTTCAATCTCGATGGCGTCTACATCGGCCGTCCTTCGTCCACTGTGGCCTCGTTCCTCGACGTCAACCGGGTGGAAATCCTCAAGGGTCCGCAAGGCACGCTCTACGGCCGCAATGCGACCGGAGGCGCGGTCAACGTGATCCCGAACGCGCCGCGCCTCGGCCGGCTCGAAGGCAGCGTAAGCGCCCAGTATGGCAATTACGATGCGCTCGAATTCACAGGTGTACTGAACCTTCCCGTGGCTGACCGGGTCGCGGCGCGCGTCGCCGGGGCCTACTCGGAGCGCGACGGATACTATTCCGACGGCACGGGTGCCACTGAAGACCTGGCGCTGCGCGGCCAACTGCTGTTCGATATTTCTCCCGACGTCGACCTCCGGCTTTCAGGCGACTATTCGACCCAGAAAGGGACCGGCCCTGGGCTCAACATCGACGGTGTCTACACCTTCGCGCCGTTCACCCCGACGGCAACCGTTCCAAACTGGCGGTTCGTCGCGGCTCCTGACAACGTGCGCGACCCCTATACCGGTCTGCATGCGCCGCAGACACTTGCCTTCATCCAGGACAACGCCACTGCGGCGCCGCTGTACTCGCCAGTCCAGGGTTACGCTTACCCGTCGCGCGATGACGAATATTGGGGCCTCAACGCCGAGCTCAACGTCGATCTGGGCGGGGTCGATCTCGTGGTCATTCCGGCCTACCGACGCTCGGAGCTGAACAACCAGTTCAATGGAGCCCCGTTCAAGGCGGCGCTCAACGAGGACATGGCCGAACAATACAGCGTGGAGGGACGACTCTCGGGCGATTTCGGACCGGTCGAATGGCTGGTCGGCGCCTACTACTTCGACGAAAAGGTCGAAGGGGTGAACTCCTACAACCAGTTCGCCACTGTCTCCTTCCAGGATTTCGCAACCAGCACCGAGTCCGTTGCCGTCTTCGGACGCGCAAGCTTCAGTGTGACAGATGATCTCAGGATCGTCGGCGGTATCCGCTACACCGATGAGAACCGTTCGATCGATGCGCTGTCGATCGCCGTGACCGGGGTATGCTTGATCGAGCCGCCCTTCGGCTCGCCGAGCTGTCCTCAGGTTCCGACCGTGCCGATTGGCCTCACCCTCATGGACTCGCTGCAGCAACTCGACCCTGCGCTATTCCCGGCGGCCTCACCGCTTACCGCGCCTGCGCCCTACGGGGCGTTCCCTTACGGTCCGTTCGGGATGACGGGCCCGCAAGCTTTGATGATCATCAGCCCCACCCCGATCGATCGGTCAGCCGGGGACGACGAGATTACCTGGCGCGCCGCGCTCGAGTACGACGTGACACCGGACAACCTGCTCTATGCGAGCTTCGAGACGGGCTTCCGCGCTGGCGGGTTCAACCTCACCTTCGGGCAGGAAGAGTATGCGCCCGAATACATCGATGCCTACACGATCGGCTCGAAGAACAGTTTCTTCGACAACCGCCTGCAGCTGAACCTCGAGCTGTTCTATTGGAAGTACGAAGGGCAGCAGCTGGCCGCGCTTGGGGTCGACGCGAGGGGCAACAACTCGTTCTACACTCGCAACGTCGGGGAATCTTCGATCAAGGGGGTTGAGGCGGACTTCCAGCTCCTCGCCACCGACACGACGCTGATCCGCGGCGGCGTCCAATATCTCGACGCGAACTACGATTCATTCGTCTACGATCAGGTGGACCTTTCGGATGCGGGCGATCCGCCGAACTTCCTGACCCCGGTGACCGGCTGTGACTATGCCCAGAACATGGCGCCGACGCGGTCCTTCACTATCGATTGCTCAGGAAAGCCCGCGCTCAATGCGCCCGACTGGACGATCAACCTCGGCGTTCAGCAGACCTTCGAGCTGCGCGATTTCGAACTGATTGCAGCAGTCGATGGTCGCTATCGCAGCGACCGTGTGATTGGCTTCGGCTATCTGCCGACCGGCAACAGCGGCGACGATCTGACCATCGATGCGAGCATCTCAATGGAACCGTTCGACCGCGGGTTCACGGCGACGCTTTTCGTCCGCAACTTGACCAACGAGGCGATGCGCTCGCTCTACCAGGTGGGAGCGGCAAACGTGGCGTCGGTCACGCTGGAGCCGCCGCGCACCTATGGCCTGCGTCTCGGATACAAGTTCTAGGGCGATGCAGAACCTCGATATTCTCGTAATCGGTGGTGGCATCGGCGGGCTGACCGCTGCCATCGCCCTGCGCCGCAAGGGCCACCGGGTCACGGTAATCGAGAAAGACCCTGAGTGGTCGGTCTACGGCGTCGGGATCATCCAGCAGGGTAATGTGATCCGAGCGATGGATCAGCTCG
>CAYTPY010000173.1:0-3402 GCA_964439725.1 uncultured Erythrobacter sp.
GAGTACCGCCTCGACCTGTTCGACAGCCTCTACCTGCGCGGGGCCGTCCGCCGCGACGAGAACGACGCTTTTGCCGATGCCACCACTTTCAGCCTCTCAGGCTCCTGGGTGCTCGGTTCGACCCGCCTTCACGCCAGCTATGGCACCGGCGTCACCAACGCCACGTTCTTCGAGCAGTTCGGCTTCATTCCCGGCTCGTTCGTAGGCAACCCGGACCTGCTGCCCGAAAAGGCGCGCGGCTTCGATGTCGGCGTGGAGCAGTTGCTGTTCGATGACCGGCTGCTGGTCGACGTCACCTATTTCAACTCCAACCTGACCGACGAGATCATCGACGTCTATCCTTCGGTTGAAAACGAGATCGGCAAGAGCAAACGCCAGGGCGTCGAACTCAGCGCACGTTGGCACATGGCGGGCTTCGATCTCGGCGGCAGCTACACGTATCTCGATGCCGAAGACCCCGACGGCACCGCTGAAGTTCGCCGCCCGAAGCATCAGGCCAGCTTCGACGTGTCCGGCCGCTTCGGCTCACAGGATCGCGGCACGTTCAGCGCCGGCGTGATCTACAACGGCGCCATGCTCGACAACGACTACCGCAACTACTTCAACAACGGCTTCCTTCTCGAGAAGAGCCGGCTCGACAGCTATACCGTTGTACGCCTCGCCGCCTCGTATCGGGTCACCGACACGCTCGAGCTGTTCGGTCGTATCGAAAACGCGCTCGACAAAACCTACCAGCAAACCATCAGCTACTCCACGGCAGCCCGGGCGGTTTACGGGGGTATCAGGGTGGAGATCCCCTAAGGGGAGGCGAAGGCCGGCCGGCCTCTCCCGACCGGCCTTCGCTCGGGCTGTTAGGCGTGGCCGACAGCGTTTCCCGCGCTACGGTCGATGGCGTGATTGGAGGCCCAGAGGACGCCAAAGCGCATTCTAGCTGCGATCCAAACGCCGAGCACACACGCTACGCGTGCTTCGGCTGCAAGGCGGTCAGCAGCTTCCAAGCGCTGCAACCGACGAACGCTTTCACTCGCAGTGAACGCGGTGCGGCGCTGGAACTCAGGGCAGAAGGAGGGAGATAGAAGCTAGAGAACGATCACGACTAGTAACCCGACCGCCCCTGCGGCGCCCGCATAAACGAGCGCAATCGGCAGCGTGCGGCGCAGAATCTCCCCCTCGCGCCCGACAAGGCCCACGGTCGCAGCGCCCGCAACGATATTGTGCGGCGCGACTAGATTGCCGGCGGCGGCGCCCACCGCTTGCCCGGCCGCAGCAAGCATCGGCGGTATTCCCGCCCGATCGGCAGCGCTTGCCTGAAATCCGCTGAAGAGAATGTTCGACGATGTACCCGATCCAGTTACGAAGCCGCCCAGCAGCCCGAGCAGCGGTGAGACCAGGGGGAGCGCGCTGCCAACCGTAGCGGCCGTTGCTTCCGCAAGTTCATCGATCATCCCCGAATGCACCATCGTTCTCGCAAGGGTGAGTACCGCCACCAGTGCTATAGCAACCCGAGGTAGACGCCGGGCCGCATCTCTGGCTGCGCCAGGCAACTGTGCGCTCCCGCCCCGGAGGACCATACCCGCGGAAAGGAACGCCAACATCAGCATGGTGCCCGGATGGTACAGAGGCGCAATGCTCCCCCGATAGCCGCCCTCAAGCGCCCAGGTGATTTCAACTTCGCGCAGGAAAGCCGCGATCGGTGGCACC
This sequence comes from uncultured Erythrobacter sp., assembly GCA_964439725.1. Taxonomy (GTDB): domain Bacteria; phylum Pseudomonadota; class Alphaproteobacteria; order Sphingomonadales; family Sphingomonadaceae; genus Croceibacterium_A. The sequence continues at coordinate 1,702 of CAYTPY010000173.1, forward strand.
AGGCGAGTTACGAGGATCAGCGCTGCCACGATCAGGTACGGCAACGCAGCACGCATGAGTTCGCGCCAAGGCGGCATCTTCGTTGCCGTTTCCGCCCCCGCACGCCTCGTGCGGCGACGAAGCGCGATGGCGAATACCAGGCCGCCGAGAATTGCACCGCCCAGCGTCGGCAGTTCCGGCCCTGTTGCCCAAGCGAGGATCGCTGAGGTGGCGAAGAACAGAAGCGCCCCGGCACCAGCCCAAGCGATTGCACCACCAGAGGGCAGACCGCGATCGGCGGCGGCGATCCTGACCAACATCAATGCGATCATCCAGCCCACGCTGCCATTGAGCAACGCGACCGCTAGTGAAAGGGTGTTCGGATCCAGCCCGGTTTCCGCCAGCAGCGGTGCCATTGGCGTCCCGATCGCACCGAAAGGTACAGCGACAGCGTTGCCCACCACCGCCAGCAACAGTGCCGCCGGCGGCGTAAAGCCCGCGGCCACCAGCAACGGTGCCGCAAGCGCGATCGGCGTCCCGAAACCCGCTGCCCCTTCAAGGAAGCAGACGAAGAACCAAGCAATCAACAGGGCGACGATGCGCGGATCATCGCTCAGACCCGTAAGCGCCCGACCGAATAGCTCTATCCCCCCTGTTCGGGTCTGGAATTCGTAGATGCACAACGCCGGAAAAATGATCCACAGGATCGCTGCGGACTGGAACAGGGCCTCCAGAATGGGGCCGGCTAGTCCGGTAAGAGTGGCTGTACCGAAGACGGCCACGGCGAGCACCATCGCGAGGGCAGCGGCCGCGGCCCCTGCGGCCGCGGCAGACCACCGGGCGCCCATCAACAGCGTCAGCAGCAGCAGTATTGGCGTCAGCGCCAGCGCAACCCGCATCGTCTCAGGCAGGAAACTCGACCGGGTTGGCCGGCGCGCCATCGTCCTCGAAGCCGGACAGATTATCGATGGTGATCCGGGCGATCTCACCCAGCGCCTCGGCGGTGAAGAACGCTTGATGGCCGGTAATCAGCACGTTGGGAAACGTCAGTAGGCGGGCGAAAATGTCGTCCTGCAAGACCTGGTTGGACAAGTCTTCGAAGAACAGGTCGCCTTCCTCTTCATACACGTCGAGCCCAAGGTACCCGATCGCGCCCGACTTCAGGCCGCTGATCAGCGCGGCAGCATCAACCAGCGCCCCGCGCCCGGTGTTGATGAGCATCACGCCGTGCTTCATGCTGGCGAGCGCATCAACATCGATCAGGTGATGCGTTTCGGGCGTGAGCGGGCAGTGCAGCGTAACGATGTCAGATTCCGCCAGCAAGGTGCTGAGCGCCACGGCTTCGGCGCCGATTGCCCCTAGTTCTGGAGAAGGCGCAGGATCGTGGACCAGAACGCGGCAGCCGAAGCCCTTCAGGATGCGAGCGACGGCAATGCCGATCTTGCCGGCCCCGACGATGCCAGCTGTCCGTTTGTGGAGATCGAACCCGAGCAGCCCCTCAAGCGCGAAATTGCCTTCCCGGACCCGAGCGTAGGCGCGGTGGATCTTGCGGTTCAGCGATAGGATCAGGGCGATCGTGTGCTCGGCCACGGCGTCGGGCGAATAGGCGGGCACACGCGCCACGCTGATGCCGAGATCTGCAGCGGCCGACAGATCGACATGGTTGAACCCCGCACTGCGTAGAGCCACGAGGCGCGTCCCGCCCGCTGAGAGCACCTCGAG
>CAYTPY010000174.1:0-3370 GCA_964439725.1 uncultured Erythrobacter sp.
TCGGGATTGCCCGCGGACCTTTGCGGCCTCAGGGATGCGGGCGTTATCCTAGGCTTGCCGGTCTAGCGCTTGCGGGCAAGTGAATGTGAGGATTCGCGCGCACTGCGGGTAGGAGAATGGCGCAGGTCCGAGTGTTATTCAGCGCCTTTGACGTCCCGCTGGGCTTGCAGGATGATTTGCTCCGTGACTTCTTCCATGAACGTGTCGGTGTACGCGCCCATACGCCAGCGCCCATCAAGGAAATGCCGCCCAGTCGGCGTTTCCAAGAATGCCACTATCTCGGTGAGTTCGTCCTCGGTGAACTCCCAATTCACGTGTGATTCGAACGCTTCTTGATATTCCGGCCGGTGTGGCTCGTAGGCGCGGCGCAACGCTTCGATGGGCTTGGATAGCCGGTCAAAGAATGTCCACCCTTCCTCCGGGCCCTCGAAGCGGACCGAGAGGCCATAGCGATCGAGGAAACTTCCACTGTCTATCTCTGCCTGTGTCCCGTTAAGTACCAAGAAGCGTCGGATCAGCTGAAGCTTAGTGGCACTTGGGGCCTCGTCGACTTGTGCCGCTGGGGCTAACTCTCCGGCCTGCTCGCCACGATCGACGTTGGTCGTCTGTGCATCCGCTCCAGATGCAAGGATGGCCGCGAAAAAGCCCACCACCATTCTGGTTCGGATGGTCAACTGGCCCATCCCACCCGCCACTCGCTCGGCGTCCGCCCAAACCGTTTCCGGAACGCCCGCGCGAAATACCCCGGGTCGAGGAAGCCGCACCGGAACGCAATCTCGCCGACGCTCAGCCCGCCCGCCCGCGGATCGCTCAGCATGTCGCTTGCCCGGTCGAGGCGGGTGGCGGTGAGTTCCTGGACGAAGCTGGTGCCGCTGCCGGCGAGGAGCTGCTGGAGGTAGCGCTTGGAGATGCCGAGCTCGGCCGCCAGCCCCTCGGGCGAGAGGTCCGGGTCGGCGTAATCGGTCTCGATCCGGCGCAGGATCTGGCGCGCCAGCTGCCCTCGGTGTCGGCTCTCGGCCGGGGCCTCGTGGAAGCCGGTGGCGAGGGTCAGGAGGGTTCCGACCTGCTCGGCGATCATCGGGCGGGGGAGGGGCGTGGCGTCGATCCCCTCCGCCATCGTTTCGAGCAGGCTTCCGAGCGGCGCGCCCCAGCCAGAACGCGCGCTCACCGGTTTCCCGAGCAGCGCGCCGGGATCGGGCAGGTAGCGGTCGAGCCAGCCGAGCGGCATCATCAGGTCCACCGCTTCGTGGGCGCTGTCCATTTCCATTTGGTAGAAGCGCGTGTTGTCGAGCAGCACGAACTCGCCCGGCCGCACGGTGAAGCGCTTGCCGCCGACCCGCGTCTTCAGCGCGCCGCTGCGCGCATAGACGAGCTGGATCGAGGGCGTCGCTTTCCCCGCGCCGTCCCCGCAATGCACCACCCGCTGCGCCGGCGCCTCGAGCCGCAGCAGGCGGAGCTGGCCGACGCCGTGGCTGCTCCACCGCGCGGCGAAGCTGTCGGCGTCGAACACGCAGACGTCGAGCGGCGCGATCGTCCGCGCCGCCCAGTCCTGCCACGCCCGCACAGCTTCGGGCCGGGTCAGGCCCGCGGACGTCCAGCTGGCGTCGTCGAAAGAGGCGGGCGCCGGGTGCATTTTCCGCACCCTACCTTGTTCGTCATCCCCGCGAAAGCGGGGACCCAAATGACAATGGAGCGCTGCGCGCGATCTTCGTTCGCTGGATTCCCGCTTTTGCGGGAATGACGAAATTGAGCAACAATCCGTGCCGCTTTGGTCGGTTGTCGCCGCCGCCTCACCGGCTAGTCTCCCCCGGCAAAGCTCACGGGAGATAGCGATGTTTCGGAAAGTAATGGCGGCGCTCGCGGGATTGGCGCTCACCGCCTGCGCCAGCGCGGGGACGGCGCAGGACGATCCCGGCCCGATCGCGGTCTACGGCAATAAGCAGACGTTCGAGATCGCGCCGGTTCTGCTCGCGGCCGAGCACTACTATCCGGGCGAAGCCACGGTGCGGATGGGCAGCCTCTCCAACCTCGTCGGCGCGCCGCCGGTGCCGGGCTTCGGCGAGGAGGGGGAGGCGGACGTCGCCACCAACGCCGAGACGCAGCTCCTGCGCTATTCGGTCGAGAACCCGAACCTGCGGGTGATCCTCGGCGTCAGCGAAGGCCTCTACCGCATCGTCGCGCGCAAATCCGCTGGCATCTCCAGCGTCGCCGATCTCAAGGGCAAGGCGGTCGCGACGATCCCGCAGACGAGCTCGGGCTACTTCCTCCACCGCATGCTCACCGAAGCCGGCCTCAGCTTCGCCGACATCGAAGCGAAGCCGATCGTCCCGCTCGCCGGCATGACCGAAGCGCTGCGCAAGGGCGAGGTCGACGCGGTGGTGATCTGGGAGCCGGAAAGCGAGAACGCGGCACAAGTCCTCGGCGACGACATGATCGAATTCTCGGGCGAGGGCGTCTACCGCGAGCTGTTCAACCTCAACACCACCGCCGAGAAGCTCGCCGATCCTGTCAGCCGCGCCAAGATCGTCCACTTCGTCCGCGCCATCATCGATGCATCGGAAGAGCTGCGCCGCGATCCCGCCCGCGCCAAGGCCATGGTCGTCGAAGCGGGCGAATTCTCGCCCGAAGACGTCGAGGACAGCTGGAAACACCACCGCTACGAGCCCGGCTTTCCTTCCGACCTGCTCGACGTGATGGTGATCGAGGAGCAGTGGCTGGCCCAGCAGAACGACCGCACGCCGCGATCGCGCGAGGAGCTGGCGAGGCTGATCGACACCAGCGTTTACGAAGAGGCTCTTGCGCTTCCCTCTGGGACATAGTCGAAAGGGCTCATGAGAGGAGAGCCCATGACAAGCCAAGCGCGCACCAAAGTCCGCCTGATCGCCACCGAGGAGGCCTGGAGCATCCCCGAGGTTGCCGCCGAGCTCAAGAAGGTTGCGAACTCGCCCACGCAGAGCCTCGACCGGCTGCTGGTCAAGGGCATCTACGACGCGCCGAAGGACACCACCGGCTACGGCAAGCTCGATTTCCTTTCCGGCCTGCTCGACGCGGAGCAGGAGCGGCTCAGGCAGATGGACGAGTACGGCGTCGACATGCACCTCCTCGCGCTCACCGCTCCAGGCGTGCAGATGTTCGATGCGGACACCGCGCATGAGCTGGCGATGCTCGCCAACGATCGGCTCGCCGAGCTGTGCCGCAAGTACCCGGCCCGCTTCGCCGGCCTCGCCAGCTTCGCGCCGCACAGCCCGAAGCGCGCGGCGCAGGAAATGGAGCGGGCGGTGGGCGAACTCGGCCTCAACGGCTTCATGGTCAACAGCCACACGTACGGCGAATACCTCGACGATCCGAAGTTCTGGCCGATCCTCGAAGC
>CAYTPY010000175.1:0-3339 GCA_964439725.1 uncultured Erythrobacter sp.
GGACATGTCGGCGGTGACGTGCTGGTATTCGGTCATCGCCGCGATGTAGGCGCTGAAACGTTCAATTGCGAGCGCTGAAGGCCTCTCGAAATTGCGGCTTGATGGTCGCCAGCACGGCAGCGTCCATGTTGACGTTCACTTCGTATGCGCCCTCGGCGTAGGGTCCGGCCACGTAAGGTCCGGCATAGAGCGTGAGGCGGTTGAACGTGCGGCGGTTGGAGGAGCCGACCAGGACTTCCAGCTCGTCGATGCCTGGGCATTCAGCGAAAGGATCGTCGGGGAATTCCTCGACCGGTATTTCGCGGCGCTTTGACCGTTCCTGATCGAGGCTGTCGCAGAACCGCTCTTCAACGGCTTCGTAGAGTGCCGCTGGAGAGGTGAAGAACTGCTTCGCGTCGAATGCGTCCTCCTCTTCCTTGTCCCAAATCAGGCCCTGCACCCAATAGTTGCCATGAGCGCCGCCGGTGTAAGTGGCGACGTCGGCCGAGAGGCTCAGCCATCTCGGGAGCTCGGCGACGACCTTCCATTCCGCAGTGTAGCTGTGTTTGTTGTAAGGAAAGCCGTTCGATCGCGCTTCCCGTCGCGCATCGGCCGAGTCCTTCGCCAGCTCCTCGCGGCGTTGAGCAAGCCACAAATCGAGGAGGGTAGCGAGCTCGGGGATCAATCCAGCTTCGGCCGGGTAGGAATACTCGAACAGGAAATCGTCGGTTTCTTCGGCGACCGAGCGGGCTCCGCTGCTGGTCACGCTCGGGCTCGGCGTCGGGCTCGGGGTGGCCGCAGGTGTAGGCGATTCGGTCGGCTGCGGCTCCGGATTGCTCTCGTCCGCTCCGCATGCCGCCAAACCCGCCAGGGCGAAAACCAAAATCAGCCGTTTCATCGAGGGCTGCCTTCCCAAAACGCGCGCGAACGGGCAAGCGGCAAATCCATGAACGAGCCACTGATCCAGCCGGACCGCGGACAGGATGCGACCGCCATCCATCTGACCAACAAGGACGGTTTTGACGAATTCACCCGTATGCTGAGCGGACCGCAGCGCGCGGCGCTGGCGGCGCAGAAGTTCACCGGCGCAGGGTACCAGGTTGGGATCGTGCCCGACGGTGACGGGTGGTTCGCGATCGGCGGGGTCAAGGATCCGGCGAACCTTTCGAGCTGGTGCATGGCCAAGCTGGCGGAGCAGCTGCCCGCTGGAACCTACCGCCGCGCCGACGGCGAACCCGGCCTGGCGCTGCATGGCTGGCAGACTGCCCAATACCGCTTCTCCCGCTATCGCGAGGAGAAGGACGCGCAAGGGCCGCGCGTGCTGCTGACCGGCGATGCGGCGCGGATCGAGCCTGCCTTGGCGGAAGCAGCGGCGGTGGCGTGGGTGCGCGATCTGGTGAACACGCCGGCCGAGGACATGGGCCCCGAAGCGCTGGAAGCGGAAGCGGAGAAGCTCGCCAAAGCCCACGGGGCCGCGTTGGCGGTGACCAAGGGCGAGGCGCTGGAACGCGAATACCCGATGGTTCATGCGGTCGGACGGGCGGCGGCGCGCAGTCATGCGCCTCGCCTGCTGCACCTGACTTGGGGCGACGAGAACGCACCGGTGCTGGCCATCGTCGGCAAAGGCGTCTGCTTCGATTCAGGCGGCCTCGATATCAAGCCCGCTGCCGGCATGCTGCTGATGAAGAAGGACATGGGCGGCGCCGCGCATGCCCTGGCGCTTGCCGGCCTGGTAATGGGCGCGGGGCTGAAGGTGCGGCTGCATTGCCTGGTGCCTGCGGTCGAGAACGCCATCGCTGGCAATTCCTTCCGCCCGGGCGACGTGCTGAAGAGCCGCCAGGGGCTGACGGTGGAGATCGGCAATACCGACGCCGAAGGGCGGCTGATCCTGGCCGATGCGCTGACCCGCGCGAGCGAGGAGAAGCCGGAGCTGGTGATCGACTTCGCCACACTGACCGGTGCCGCCCGGGTCGCACTGGGGCCGGACCTTCCGGCGCTGTTCACCCGGCGGGACGAAACCGCGCACGCGCTGCTCGCCGCCGGCAAGGCGCATGACGACCCCTGCTGGCGCCTGCCGCTGCACGATGCCTATGGCGAATGGCTGAAGTCCGACATTGCCGACACCAACAACGCCCATGCCAACGCCTTTGCCGGCGCGAGCGTGGCGGCGCTGTTCCTCGATAAGTTCGTCGGGGTGGGGTTGGATTGGGCGCATTTCGATACCTTCGCCTGGCGCCCGAGCGCGAAGCCGGGGCGGCCGAAGGGCGGCGATGCATTGGCCCTCCGGGCCGCGTGGCACATGCTGCGCGAAAGGTTCGGCTGAGCGGTGCTTGCTCCGCTGTCCCGGCGCGTCTAACGCGCGCGCCATGCAAGACATGGGCGAAATCGAAAGCGAGCGGGACACGCTGAAAGGCGGCGTGACTTTCGCTCTGTCCGGGCCCGCGCCCACGGCCGAGGCGGGGCGGACGCCGGTGCGGGGGGATTTGGCGCATATCGGGTTGGCGGGTAAGTTTTTCGTGCCGCATTACGCGGTGCCGCAGCCGCGCGCGGTGATGCCCGGCGGCGCGCCGCTGATGAGCGCGATGGGCGACGGCGGCACCGAGCTTTGCACGCTGATGGAAGGCGACAGTTTCGAAGTGCTTGATATCGTTGGAATTTGGGCCTGGGGCTGCCTCTCGCTCGAAGGTCCGGTGGGCTACGTGAAGCTCGATCGGCTGGAGGCGTTGAGCTGATGGCGCACACGGTTTTCATCGATGGAGCGGTCGGCACCACCGGTCTGGAGATCGCGGAGCGGCTCCAGGGACGCTCCGAATTCACGCTTTTGCATGTCAATGAAGCGCTTCGTAAGGACCTGAACACCCGCCGAAACGCGCTGAACGATGCAGACTTTGCGATTCTGTGCCTGCCCGACGACGCCGCCCGCGAAGCGGTAGCCTTGATCGACCCGAACAGCGGCACGCGGGTGATCGACGCCTCGACCGCGCACCGGGTGACCCCTGGCTGGGTCTATGGCTTCCCCGAAGTGGTCGGCCGCGACGCGGTGACCGGAGCGGAGCGGGTCTCCAACCCCGGATGCTATTCGACCGGGTTCATCGCCCTGATCGCGCCGCTGGTGCGCGAAGGCCTTCTGCCCGCCGACTGGCCCTACACCTGCAACGCGGTGTCCGGGTATTCCGGCGGCGGCAAGGCGCTGATCGCCCGCTTCGAAGAGGACACCGAGATCGCCTGGCGCGGCTATGCGCTCGGCCTCAGCCACAAGCACGTGCCGGAAATGCAGGACCGCTGCGGCCTGAGCGTGCCGCCGCTGTTCTCGCCGGCGGTGGTTCCGGCGCACCGCGGCATGGTGGTGGAAGTGCCGCT
>CAYTPY010000176.1:0-3304 GCA_964439725.1 uncultured Erythrobacter sp.
AAGCCGGGCACCCGCAAGACCCGCTACGGCAAGACCCAGCGGAAGTGGGGGCGGTAGGCCAGTTCTGTCACCCACACGAAACGAACGGGTGGAAATGGCCCTTGTTCATGTTGGCATACTTGGAAAATGTGATTCATAGGGTGCTGCGCCAATTGGGATGCAGTGATGATCGCCAACTTCGCCGACAAGGAAGCCGAACGCATCTGGAACGGCTTACGGAGCCGCAAGCTTCCACCCGATATCCAGCAACGCGCGCTGGCGAAACTAATCATGCTTCACGCTGCAGAGTCGTTCGACGATCTCAAAAACCCACCCAGTAATCGGCTCCATGCCCTGAAGGACGATCGAGCCGGCCAGCACTCCATTTCAATTAACACGCAATGGCGTATATGTTTCGTCTGGAAAGACGGACAAGCGCACGATGTCGAGATCACCGACTACCACTAATCCGGACTGGCTTCTCAACCCGCACGCAGGTGAACTGCTGGTCTCGGAGTTTATGGAACCGCTGGGCCTTGACGCTCGCACTTTGGCCGAAGCGATTGGGGCCGACCCCGCGCATCTGCAGAGTGTGATCGATGGAACCGCGCCGATGGACGGCGAACTCGATCTGCGCCTCGGCCGCTACTTCGGCATGTCGGAAGGCTTCTTCCTGAGGCTGCAAGACAGCTACGAGCTATTGCAAGCGAAGCGCGCTCTCGATGGAGCGCTCGACCGCATCGTTCCGCGCGCAGCCTGACACTCATTCCACTTGGCAGCTAGGACCCACTCGCTAAGGCGAGTCCGATGCGGCAGCTAGTCCTCGGATCGCTACTCCTCCTCACCGCCTGCGGTGACGGCACCGATGCGCCGGTGCAGGCGCAGCGGATTTCGCTTGAAGAAGCGCGTGCCAAAGTGGCCGAGCCGTTGCTCTCGCCCGACACCAACGGCGCGGGCTGGACGGTGACTGCGAATGCCCAGGCCATCGAATTCGGCCGGCTCGGCGCCCCACCTTACCTCACGCTGGCCTGCGACGTGAGCGAGGCGCCCGCCACGCTGACAATCATCCGCCACGTCCCGGCACGGCCAGGACAAAAGGCGCTGTTTCCGGTGATCGGCAACGGCACGATCTCGCGCTTCAAGGTCGATGCGGCACTGCGCACCGGCGAGTGGCACTGGGAAGGCACGCTGCCGGCCAGCGATCCGCAGCTCGACGTTTTCACAGGCCCCCGCGAGCTTCAGGCCACTCTGCCCGGCGGCGGTTCGCTGATGATCGATGGCAGCCGCATCCCCGGCGAGTTCATCAACTGGTGCCGCGCCGGCGGCCGCATGCTTCGCGCTGAGCAGGCCGAACAGGCGGAGGCGGCGCCGCCGGCTGCACCCGGCCTGCAAGACTAGAGACGAAAAAACAGCTTTCCTACAAGCAGGCACTTGTGGCTTATCCTGCTGGATGACGTCGCTGCTCGCCGATCGCCGAGTCGCTTACCCAGCGGAACCCCTTTTCCACCAGCCCCGAGTTTTCTCTCAGGACAGTGTCAAGGTTGTCAACTTATCGTCAACTTTGCCGGGCAAGCTCGGCCAGACTGTCCGGGGTGAGCACCTGGGGCAGGACCTCCCCTTCCTGGCCCGGCGCGTACCACAAGTAGAGCGGAACGCCCGCGGCACCATGCGCGGTCAGGAAACGAGTGATTTCCGGATCGCGCCGCGTCCAGTCGCCAACCATCGCGACCACACCGGCTTTCTCGAACGCTTCCCTGGTGGCTTCGCGCTCGATCGCAACGCTTTCGTTGACCTTGCAGGTCAGGCACCAGTCCGCGGTGAACCACACGAACACCGGCTGGCCCGATGCACGGGCTTCGGCGAGCGCAGCGTTGCTGTACGGCATGGGATCAAGAACGGAGTCTGCTGTCCCACTGCGCTCCGTCGCGGTCGGCGGCAAGACGAAGAACACCAGCACCGTCAGCAGCGCCGCGACCATGGGCCAGATTCGCCCGGTGTTGCGCCCCTTGGCCTGCCGGCGGCCGGTGTAAACCAGCGCGGCAAGCAAGATGGCGGTGGTCCACAACACAGCAGCGGCGAAGCCGTCACCCCCCAGCCGCCACGCCAGCCACAGCAGCGCGAGCGCGGTCAGCCCCATCGGCACCGCCATGAGCCTTCGAAACGTGTTCATCCACGCGCCCGGCTTGGGCAGCATCCGCCGCAGCGGCGGGACGAAGCCGAGCAGCAGGAACGGCAGCGCCAGGCCCAGCCCGAGGACGCCGAACAGCACCATTCCCTGCCACCACGGCAGCAGCAGCGCGGCCCCCAGCGCCGCGGCCATGAACGGCCCGGTGCACGGCGTCGCCGCGACGGCCGCCAGCAGCCCTGTCGAGAACGCGCTCGCCCGCCCGCCCGAACGGGTAAACGACAGCGATGGAAGCTCGTACAGGCCCGCAAAGTTCGCCGTGATCGCCACCGCCAGCAGCAGCAGCGCGACGACCACGACCGGCTCCTGCAACTGGAACGCCCAGCCGATCTCGCTGCCCAGCGCCCGCAGCACCAGCAGCAGCGCGCCGAGCGCCAGGCACGCCAGCACCACGCCCGCGGTATAGGCCACGCCCTCGCGCCGCGCCTCGGCTTCACTCTCGCCGGCGCGGGCCAGGGTCAGCGCCTTGAGGCTGAGGATCGGAAAGACGCATGGCATCAGGTTGAGGATCAAGCCGCCGAGCAGCGCTCCGCCGATCAGCGCCCAAAGCGGCGCCAGCGTCGCCCCGGCGCCTCCCGCCACGAGCGTTCCACCGGTCGGCACTGCGCCCGCTGCGGCCTCGAAGGTGACACCGTTGCCCGCATCGTCGAGCTTGAGAATGCCGCTGACTTCCTCGACGCCCTCAGCCAGGCCCTTGCGCGGGATCTCGGCCACCAGCAGATCGCCATCGCGGCGGAAGGTTTGCACCGCGGCATAATCGACCAACTGCTCGTTGCGGACGAAGACGTGCGGATCGTGGAGTTCCAGCGAGCCCGGCAGCGGGATAGCTACGCGCAGGCTGTCGGCCGTGAACTCGAAGCGTGCCGGGCTGTCGAGCAGCGGCGGGATGGCCGTATGCCATTGGTCGAAGCGCGGGTCGCTGCCCATGCTTTGCCCCAGCCGCAGCGTCAGCGTCGCACTCTCGGGCACGCAAATCTCTTTCGTGCAGACCAGCCAATCGCCCCTGACCTCGATCGGCACGATGTTGGCGATCGCCGCGGTCTCCGGCACCTCGATCGGCACCAGCACCGCGTATTCGCCTTCGTAGACGTGGTTCATCAGCTGAAGGTCGGGCCCGGCCTGCTGCAGCAGCTTCTGCGG
>CAYTPY010000177.1:0-3276 GCA_964439725.1 uncultured Erythrobacter sp.
TGGAACTGCATCATCTCCATGTTGGAGACGCGGCAGCCCGCCCGCCAGGCCATCGCGATGCCGTCTCCCGTTGCGCCGCGCGGCGCTGTCGAGAATTGATAGACACGGCCTGCGCCGCCCGCCGCCAGCACCGTGGCGCGTGCCACGTGGGCTTCGACCCGACCGGTTACCGGATCGAGCGCATAGACGCCCCAGACGCGGCCTGAACCGGAGTAGCGCTGCTCGTGCCGGCCGGTGATCAGGTCGATGCAGCTTCGGTCGGGCAGTAGCGTGATATTTGGATTGTCCTCTGCCGCCTTGAGCAGCGCCGCCTGCACTGCGCGGCCGGTTGCATCGGCGACATGGACGATGCGGCGATGGGAGTGGCCCCCCTCGCGCGTCAGGTGAAGCTGCGTACCGTCGGTATTGAACGGGACACCCAACTCGACCAGGCGCTGGATCGCCTCCGGCGCCCGTTCGACCACGAACTCGACCGTCTCGCGGCGGTTCAGTCCCGCGCCCGCCACCATCGTATCGTGCACATGCTTGTCGAAAGTGTCGCCCGCATCGAGCACCGCCGCGATCCCGCCCTGGGCCCAATGCGTCGACCCACTGGTCAGCGGCCCTTTGGCCAGCACCAGCACCTTGAGCCGGGTCGCCAGCGTCAGCGCGGCGGTAAGCCCAGCGGCACCGGAGCCGATGATCAGGACGTCATAGTCGCGCGTGACGCTTGCCATCTGAACCTATTGGCGACCCCGCGCCTCCGCCGCAAGCGCGGCAGTCGCGGCTAGACTGCGGCGCCCCGCATCGTCAGCTGTACGAACACGTCCTCGAGGTCCGGCTCACGCGTCGTCACGTCCTCGATCGCATAGCCGTGCTGCTGCACCAGCGCGAGGATGTGGCCGGCGCTGCTGCTGTCCCGGTGATAGGTGATCTCGAGGGTGCGCGGATCGATCACTTCGGCCTTGATGAAGCTCGCTTCCGGGGGCGGCCCGGTGAGGTCCCTGTCCACGGTGACCCGCACGATCTTCTCCCGCGTCATGTCGATCAGCTCGCGCGTCGGCTTGTTCGTGACCAGTTCGCCGTGGTTGATGATAGCGATTCGCTCGCAGAGTTGCTCAGCTTCCTCCAGGTAATGGGTGGTCAGCACCACCGTCACTCCTTCGGAATTGAGTTCGCCGACTAGTTCCCACAGCTGTCGCCTCAACTCGACATCGACGCCCGCGGTCGGCTCGTCGAGCACCAGGATCGGCGGGGAGTGGACCATCGCCTTCGCGATCAGCAACCGGCGCTTCATCCCGCCGGAAAGGGTGCGTGCATAGGCGTCGCGCTTATCGGTAAGATGCACCGCCCGCAGCAGCTCTTCGGACCTTCGCAAGTGGCGCGCGATCCCGTACATCCCGGATTGGTTCTCGAGCACTTCGAACGGAGTGAAGAACGGGTCGAACACGATCTCCTGCGGCACGATCCCGATCGTCCGCTTGGCGTTGCGGTGATCCAGGTCGATATCATGGCCCCAGATCCGGACCATGCCGCTGGTCTTGGTGACGAGACCGGCCATGATGTTGATGAGCGTGGACTTGCCCGCTCCGTTCGGGCCCAAGAGGCCGAAGATCTTGCCTTGCGGCACGTCGAAGCTGACACCCTTCAGCGCCAGCTTGGCCGGAGCATCGCCCGGTGCAGCGTACTGCTTCACGAGGTCTCGGATCTCGATCGCGGCTTCCGACATGGCGCCCCTTTGGGCGAGCCGCAGCGGGTCGTAAAGAGCCGATGGGAAGGGCCGGACCGTAGTAGGCGCTGCACCCTCGGCGGAGGAAAGGCGGCAGACCTCCCGTTCAGCGCCGACCGAGCGCCGTGAACCATTGCCAGCTGCCCGCTTCGACTTTATCGGCAAGATGATGGATCACGTTCCCGAAACGACCTTTGTCGAAACCCCGCGCGTCTGGTGCGATGGCGCCGGTGACATTCGGGGCGGCCCCAACTATCGGCCGGCAGCGCTCGGCCACCCGCGCGTGTGGATGCAGATCGACGAGAAGGGCTACGTCGATTGCGGCTATTGCGACCGGCGCTTCATCCTCGAAGGCGGCCCTGCCGATCGGGGGATGGGTGAAGCGTCCGCCGGCGACCTGCCTGAGCAGAATGCTCAGCCTGCCGCCGGCATCAACCCCTGAGCCGAGATCCATCCCCCTTGCGCGGTCAGCATCGGTTCACCAGATTGGCGGCATAATGCTCCTCCTGAGGAGACTTCACATGAAGAAGCTTGCCATGATTCTGGCAGGAGCCGCCATCGCGCTCAGCGGCGCTACGGCTGCTTCTGCCGACACGATCGGACAACGGGGCGAAGCCAAGCTCGCCAAAATGCTCGAAGGCCGCGTGGCTGGAGACCCCGTCAAGTGCATCAGCGCGCCCCGCGGCAACCGCGTCCAAGTGATCGAAAATGTCGGTATCGTCTACGACGCCGGCGAAACGGTCTACTTGGCACGCGCGGTCGATCCAAGGATGCTCGATCACTGGGACGTGCCGATCATCGACCGCTTCGGGAGTCGGCTATGCACGACTGACGTGATGCGTACGGTGGATCGGTCCAGCGGTCACTTTACCGGCGCCGTATTTCTGAACGACTTCGTGCCCTACACGAAGAACGGCTGATGGGCGCCTGAGGCTTGGCCGCTCCGCAACGCCGCTGGGCGGCCGAACTCCTCCACGTCTGGTTCCATAAGCTGCGGCCGCCCGATTGGTTTCGCCCAGCGCCCGAAGTGGACGAAATGCTGCGCCGCCGGTTCGCTCGCGAACTGGCGGCACTGTCACATCGCCCCGTCGCAGAGTTTCTGAGCGATCCTATGACCGCGCTTGCGGCGGTTCTGCTGTTCGACCAACTCCCGCGCAATCTCCACCGCGGCAGTCCGCAAGCCTTCGCGACCGATCCGCTGGCGCTTGCGATCACCAAGGGCGTCCTCGCGCGGGGCTGGGACCTCCCGCTGACGCTGGCTCAGCGCCAGTTCCTGGCGATGCCGCTGATGCACAGCGAAAGCATCATCGATCAAGAGGCCAGCCTGCGCTATTTCGTGCGCCTGCCGCACCGCCACGGATGGCCGTTCGCGGTCAGCCATCACAAGATGATCGCGCGCTTTGGCCGGTTTCCGCATCGCAACGCCGTGGTAGGCCGCAGGAGCACCGCTGCGGAAAAACGAGCGGTCGCCGCCGGGTTCGCCTGGTAGCTAGCGCCTTACCCGTGCTCGCGCGCCGATCCGCTTGCTCGGAAGGACCCTATGCTCTTCTAACCTATTCCCACTCGAT
>CAYTPY010000178.1:0-3275 GCA_964439725.1 uncultured Erythrobacter sp.
ACGACCAAAGCTCGCGCTGCGGCAGTGAGCCGAGGCGTCGGCTTCCTCATTCTCGGCCACCTCGACGGCATCGTGACGGCATGACAATAGTCAATGCCGCTCTGCTCGTAAGCACCGGCAGGTCCGCTTCGACTGTCAGCCGCAGGGCTGGAAGGCGTCCTCTGCTTTTCCAACGGCCCGGTCTTAGCTACCAAAAGCGGACGTTGTAGGCCCGGGCGGACCAGCGCCAATCTGACCTGGGCCGAAGCTGGCGTTGAACCGCACCATTATCGTCGTTATATACGCCTCAGGCGTGTGCTGCGTGCGCCCGGGTTTCGCCCGAATACGGAGACTGGTTCAAACCTTTCTCGAGGACGCGCCTCTCATGGTTTCGCTACGCACTTCTTCCACCAGCGGCGGTTTGGTGGCGGCTGTCCGCAGGTTCATGGACAGCGCAGCCGGCGGCGGCATTGTCCTGATGATCGCGGCGGTGCTCGCGATGCTGGTCGCCAACTCGGGCCTTTCGGAAACCTATTTCGGCGCGCTTCATACCTATGTCGGTGGTCTGTCCGTGCTCCACTGGGTCAACGATGGCCTGATGGCCATCTTCTTCCTGTTCGTTGGTTTGGAAATCAAGCGCGAACTGGTGGACGGACGGCTATCCACTTGGGACCAGCGCCGGTTGCCGGTCCTTGCCGCGATCGCGGGGATGGCTGTCCCGGCGGCAGTCTATTTGCTCATCGCAGGCGGCGACCCCACACTCGTGAATGGCTGGGCAATACCGGCGGCCACCGATATCGCCTTTGCCATCGGTGTGCTCGCGCTGCTCGGCCGCCGGGCGCCTACATCCCTCAAGTTGTTTCTGGTGACCGTCGCTATCGTGGACGACATGGGAGCGGTCGCGATCATCGCCCTCTTTTACACCGCGGATTTGGACGTTTCGGCGCTGCTCGCAGCCGCCCTGGTCCTGGGAGTGATGTTCGCCCTCAACCGCTTCGGTGTCCGGTCGCTCGCGATCTACCTCCCGGGTTTCGGCTTGTTGTGGTTCGCCGTGCTGCTTTCGGGTGTGCACGCCACCATTGCCGGTGTCCTCGCCGCTTTCACGATACCGATCATCAAGACGCCCGGTACGCCCGATGCGCCGCACTCTCCGCTCCACAAGCTGGAGCACGCGCTTAGTATTCCAGTAGCCTATTTGATCGTGCCGCTGTTCGGCTTTGCCAATGCGGGTGTGGCGCTCGGCGGTCTGACGGTCGACGAATTGCTATCGCCGTTGCCGCTCGGCATTGCTGCCGGTCTCTTCTTAGGCAAACAGCTTGGGATTTTCGCGGCGGTCTGGCTCGCCGTGCGATCTGGCTTCGCCGCGAGGCCTCGCGGTGCGACCTGGCTGCAGATCTACGCGATCTCGATCATTTGCGGCATCGGTTTCACGATGAGCTTGTTCATCGGGGGGCTGGCCTTCTCAGATCCGCTTCTGGTGGAGGAGGCGAAGCTTGGAACCTTATGCGGCTCACTCGTCGCAGCGATCGCCGGGTACACGCTGTTCCGGTTCGCGCCGCCCCATCCCGGCCTTCCTCACGAAGAGTTCGAGCAGGCCTCGGAAATCGCGGCCGATGGCGACGTGGAGACCATCACCGTCGAAACGAAGTAAGCAATTTACCGAAAGGAAGCGTCATGGCCGGGTTCGAAGTTCTGCTGGCGAGCGATTTCACCGCCCGATCGGACCGGCCGCTCGACCGTGCCGCTCAGATTGCAGAGCAGCACCGTGGCTCCCTCGTCATTGCTCATGTGCTGGAGAAGTCTACCAAGGCGCCCGACGACAGCGTTGTCGAACAGTTGCGGGTTGATCTTCCCGATGCGCTTAGAGATGCGGAGCTGGTCGTGCGTCATGGCTCTGCGCCCAAGGAGTTGGCGGCTGTCGCGTTAGAGCGCGGAAGTGATCTCATCGTCACCGGCGTTGCGCGCTACAACAGCCTTGGCGACTACTTTCTGGGCACCGCAGTCGACCACATCATCAGGAATGCGCAGCAACCCGTCCTAGTCGTACGGCGCAGACCGACAGCCCCTTATCGCCGCTTGCTTGTCGCGACAGACCTTTCGGACTGCTCGCGCGCCGCGTTACTCGCAGCGGCGTCCCTGTTTCCGGAGGCAGCGATCACGCTCGTCCACGCCTTCCATGTTCCTTACGAGGGCTGGTTGAAGTCTGAGGATGTCAAAGCCGATATCCAGGTTGAGGCGGGCGAGGGGTTGGAGGCTTTTCTTGCCGCTCTCGATCAGGCAGTTCGCACCCGGCTCAACCCTCGTCTGGTCGAAGGAGAGATCGGCACGGCCGTGGTCAACGCTCTTTCCGAAACCCACTCCGACTTGCTGGTCCTCGGCACGCACGGCCGCAGCGGCTTTTCGCACGCGACCATGGGGAGCCATGCCGAAGCACTTCTCAGCCTCGTGAACGTCGACGTACTCGTCGTGCGCGAAGAGAAGTGAGCAAGCCCGCAGGATGATCCGGTTTGAGTGAGCGCCTGGCCTGGATCGAGGCCGCGATTCTAGGAGTGGTGCAGGGACTGACCGAGTTTCTGCCGATATCCTCGAGCGCCCATCTGCGCATTGCCGGCGAGCTGCTTCCGTCCGGCGCCGATCCCGGCGCGGCCTTCACTGCGATAACGCAGATCGGCACAGAGGCCGCCGTCCTTCTCTATTTCCGGCGCGACATTCTGCGCATTTCCTCCGCTTGGCTGCGTTCGCCCACGGGTCGACATTCCGCTGAGGCATCTGACGTGCGGCTCGGATGGCTCGTCGCAATCGGCACTCTGCCTATCGCCATCCTGGGCCTCGCATTGAAAGATGTGATCGAGGGTTCGCTCCGCAATCTTTATATCACCGCTTCCATGCTGATCCTTTTCGGCATTGTGCTGGGAGTGGCCGACCGATTTGGTCGCAGGACGCGGCAGCTAGACTCCATGACCTGGAAGGATGGAGTGCTCCTGGGCTTTGCACAGGCCATGGCGCTAATTCCCGGTGTGTCGCGATCGGGCGGAACGATCAGCGCAGGATTGCTACTCGGCTACTCGCGTGAGGCGGCAGCACGCTACTCGTTCTTGCTCGCCATTCCGGCCGTGCTGGCTTCAGGTTTCTACCAGCTCGCTCGGCACTGGGGGGAGTTTGGGCCGTTCGGCTTCGGTGAGACGGCCTTGGCCACCGCGATATCCTTCGGTGTCGGCTACGGCGTGATCGTTGTGTTTCTCAAGATCGTTTCGACCCGCAGCTTCTTGCCGTTCGTCTGGTATCGTTTGGCACTA
>CAYTPY010000179.1:0-3269 GCA_964439725.1 uncultured Erythrobacter sp.
GAAATATCGCGGCTCTGTTCAAGTCAATGGAAGAGGACCAGATCAGGCGGGGAACATTGTCTGCCGGCGAATGAACCTCGCCATCAGGAGACGGCGTTCAGCCGGTGGCAAGCCCCTTGCACGATACCCCACTTGCGGCCAGTAAGCGCGCAGAGACGAGAGGGAATATTCATGTCGAGCAAGGCGCGGAGCGCGATCATCCTGACGCTGGCGGGCACTTCGCTGAGTCTTGCCGCGCCGGCCGCGGCGCAAGCGGATCGCACCGCGGTGCTCAATATCCTGGTCGAGTGCGCCAAGATCGACGATCCCTCGGCGCGGCTCGCCTGCTATGACAACAACATCGGCAGCGCCGGCGCCCCGGTGCGAAACACCCTTCCCAATCAGGTCCGCGGCGTCACCGGTGGCGCAGCACCCGTCGAAACCCAAGGGGCGCAAGGCTTCGGCTACGAGCAGGTTCGGGCCGCCGACCCCGCGCGGTTCAGACCGGCCCCCGGTCAGCTGCAGGAAATCCAGGCGCGTGTTTCCACCATCGTGCCACGCGAGCCGGGCATCTATCTCGTGACGCTCGAAGACGGCGCGCAGTGGGTGTTCGCCGAGGGCGTGACATCGCAATTCCGGCTGCCCCGCCGCGGGGACACGGTCGAGATCGAGCGCGGCTCTCTCGGCAGCTTCCTGATGCGAGTGGACGGCCAGTCGCCCGTACCCGTTCGCCGGTTACGCTAAGGCCGATAAATCTCGGCGAAAGCCCGCTCGCGCTCCAGCTGCGCGGACGCATTGCGCCTGATCTTGTCGAATGTCGTCAGGAAGCGGGCTCGTTGCTCGCCGGCCAAAGGGGCCAGCAGAAACTCACTGCGCTCGCGCCCCGCTTCGTGAATCACCCTGTGCAGCCGCGCGCCTTCGGCGCTGGGACGGAAGCGGCCATGCCGCCGCCCCGGCTGGCCTTCGCGAACCACGAGCCCGCGCTCGACCAGCGAGGTCACCGTGCGTCCTGCCTGGCTGTGGTCGCGAGACAGACTGGAAACCAACGTGTTCCAATCCACGGGCGGATCGATGCCGATTTCGGACAGTACGAAGGCTTCGAACCGTGACAATCCGGTCAGGCGCTTGAAGGCGAGCGATCCGCTGCGGCTGAAATAGGCGCTAAGCGTCATAAGCGGAGCGATCACGCGCGAGCGGTCGATCTCGACACTCTCGACGAGTCGCCCTTCGCCATCGTTTTGCGCGACGGAAACAGATTGCCGTGTTGCCGCCCCGCCCCCGGCAAGCCGCCGTTCCTCGTCATAGAGCGCAATCGCCTGGTCGAGAAGCTGCTCGATCGTGTCGTAAAACGCCGACAGCTCCTCGTCGGAGACATCCATCGTGAGTTCGCGGTTCCGCAGCTCGGCCATACGCATCAAGCGCTTGGCGAGACGCTGGCCATCACGGGTCAAGTGCAGCGGAGCGCGGATCTGCTCGCGCTCGATCAAACCGAGTTCCAGCAGGCGCTTCACCGACCGGCTGACTTGCGCCTTGTCCACACCGACCGCGCTGGACACATCGGCGGGCACTTTGGGGCCGCGGTCCTGAAGGAGGAAGAGAATGCGCCGGTCCAGCTCGATCAAATACTGCTCGCGCGCATAAGCAAGATCCGCGCTTTCCCGAACCTTGCGGAGCAGCTGCCACAACTCGCTCTGGATCATGTGGGGAGGAGCGTCGGCCGAATCGAAGTCCATCCCCGGGGAGGCGGCAAGCGCGCTTTCGATGCCGTTAAGAATCAGCTCGAGCCGGGCAGCGAACTTGGCAGGGGACGCCACGATCAGGGCTTGGCCGCGAGCTCCCCGTGCATAGGCTTCGACGATTTGAAGGGCGTCGTCGGCCAGCGCTCCCAGCTTGCTAGTCAGGGAGAGTTGGAGATCGTCTTCGGCAGGGCGGCCCTGCCAAACCGAGTGAGCATAGCGCTGCAACAGCGAGCGCCATTCCGCGCCTGCTTTGTTGCCATCCATCTTACCCGTCTCGTTCGCGCCCCCCAGCGGCACGGGTTCAATTTGCATTTATGCGGCCTCTCCCGACCGATTGTTATCCCCGCCTATGGTATAGGCTTTTTCCGGCTTGAACAGCCAAGGCGAATCTTCCTGCGCAGCGAGATTTTGCCGCATGCTTCCCGGAAGGCACTTGCTAGCTTCCCGCTCGCGATATAGGCGGCCCCGTCACGCTTGCCGAACGCGTACGTCGCATCATGTTGACAAAGTCCAGATGCTCCGTGTGACAAAAAAACAAACCTTTCCAAGAATTCGTAAGCGAACTCCCCTCCAGTCTGGACATTATCAATATCGCCGCATAGGGCCGAGGCCGACGAACCCGCATTGAGACGGGACCGTCCGGGGTCGGTTGCTTTGGGCTTCGCGCCAGCACAGGGCTTGATTGGTCAGCACCCGCTGCCTTCGAGTGTGCGCGCTTCTCCAGCGGCTCCGACCCGGGTTCTCTAGGCGGCAAAATTGCCTGCCGAGACAGTTCGATAGGGAGTGAAACGTGAGAAGCTTGCACAATCAAGGGATCTTCAAAGCCTTGCTGCTCGCCGGTGGCGCCAGCAGCTTCGCCTTGGCCACGCCGGCCGTGGCGCAGGACGGGGCTTCCGTCTCGGCCGACGACGCTGGTCCGGCCATCGTCGTGACCGGTTCGCGCATCGCGCGGCCCGACTACAGCTCCAACAGCCCGACCGTTTCGGTTGACGAAGCGCTGCTCGAGAACACCTCGACCGCCGCGCTGGAAACCAACCTGAACCGGCTGCCGCAGTTCGTTCCGGCGCAGACGCCGACTGCGGGCGGCGACATTCAGCCGACGGCCACCAACACTCCCGGCGCCGCGACGATCTCGCTGCGCGGCATTGGTGCCAACCGTAACCTCGTCCTGATGGACGGCCGCCGCTCGACGCCGTCGAACGCCTCTGGCGTGACGGACATCAGCACGATCCCGGCCGCCGCCATCGAGCGCGTCGAGATCATCTCCGGCGGTGCTTCGGCCACGTACGGCGCCGACGCGGTAGCCGGTGTGACCAACTTCATCCTGAAGAAGAACTTCCAGGGTCTCGAGCTGGACGCCCGCACGTCGATCTCGCAGGAAGGCGACGGCTTCGAGTACCAGGTCTCGGGCATCATGGGCGCCGACTTCGACGACGGGCGCGGCAACGTCAGCCTCGCGCTGTCGATGAACACCCGCGAAGCCAGCTACCAGCGCGATCGCAGCTGGTATCGCGACCTGTGGGACAATCCCAACATCGGTGGCAGCCAGTT
>CAYTPY010000180.1:0-3245 GCA_964439725.1 uncultured Erythrobacter sp.
CAGGCGCGTGGCCGCTACAACACGATGATGGATTGGGAGCGCGACGACCTCGTCCACAACATGGGCTCGATGCTCGGCGAGTGCGAACGCGACGTACAGGAACGCATGCTCTGGCACTTCTTCCTGATCCATGACGATTACGGCAGCCGCGTTGCCGAAATGCTCGGCATGAGCGCCGACGACGTGCGGCACCTCAAGCCGCTGCCCAAGCAGGTGCTCACCGACGAGGATCAGCAGCGCCTGAGCAATCTCGGCAACAACGGCGACGTGATCGCTCCGGAGGTCTGGGGCCAATGGACCAGCTCGGTCGAGAACTACCAGGCCTCGGCCGAGGAAGTGCTCGGCGGAATGCCGAAGCTTCAGTCCCAGGCGCCGCGCTCCCAGGCCGCTGAATGAGGCGACAGCGCCGCTAGCGCAAATTGCACGAGCGGCGCTGCCCCGGATCCGTTAGAGGGCTCCCTCACGGCAACCGGGTGACTGACGTGCGGACCAGGCTGAGCATCTGCGCGAAGAAGATGCGCTACAGTTCGAAAGACGAAGCGGCGGCGGCCGCTCTCGCCGCGCGCCTGCCGCTCAGGGCCTATCGCTGCGACCGCTGCCGCGGGTTCCATTTGACCAGCCGCACCAAGGGAAAGCGCATCCCGCGCCCAGGCGAGGCGCCCGGCCTCAGCGCCGCGCTCTGAGCATCCGACCGTGGCACGCCTGATCCTGTTCAACAAACCCTACGGGGTGCTGTCGCAGTTCACCGACCGCGGCACGGAGACCGCTCGCCCGACGCTGTCGGATTTTATCGACGCGCCCGGGTTCTATCCCGCCGGCCGCCTCGATCTCGACAGCGAAGGCCTGCTGCTGCTGTGCGACGACGGCAAGCTCCAGGCCCGGATCGCCGATCCGCGCTTCAAGATGGCCAAGACCTACTACGTTCAGGTGGAAGGGGAGCCCGAAGCCGCCAGCCTCGATGCGCTTGCCGGCGGGGTTCGCCTCAAGGACGGCATGACCCGCCCCGCCAAGGCCGAACGCATCGCCGCGCCCGAGCTTTGGCCGCGCGATCCGCCGATCCGCATGCGCAAGTCGATCCCCGACACCTGGTTGGCGATCACCATGGCCGAAGGGCGCAACCGCCAGGTCCGGCGCATGACCGCGGCCGTCGGGCACCCGACGCTCCGGCTGGTGCGCTGGTCGATCGGGTCCTGGACGCTGGAAGGCCTGGCGCCCGGCGAGTGGCGAGAGATCGCCGCCTGACCGGGTGCTCCGCGCTCAGTCCTCGGGATCGAACGCCAGGCTGCCCTGGTTGAGCAGCTCTACCAGCAGGCCAAGCGCGGGCGGTGAAGCGATCGCCTCCGGATCCAGCCGCATCCGCCGCTCGGCGCAGAGCCGCTCCGCCAGCTCCCCCGCCGGGCCGGTACAGAGGACGCGCTCGCCGTTGACGAACAGCGACAGCGAGGCCGCCCCATGGCGGATGAACGAAAAGCGGCTCGCCGGATTGCGCAGCAGCACTGCGCCCTCCGCCACCAGCTCGCGCACTTCCTCCGCCGTCACCGGCTGTTCCGGCCGCCAGTCGATCTCGGCATTCTTCGGCGTCGTGCTGCTGCGCCCGAACCAGGCCGCGAAGGCCTCGCGGTCGAGCAGGCGTTCGGTAACCATTGCGTGCAGCCGCTCGATCGCCGCCGGCGTGATCTCGCCCGGGTTCGCCTGCTCCGCCAGGTCGGGGTCGGCATAGCGGTCGTCGTCGGCGAGGCTCTCCAGCAGGCTCTCGGTCCAGTCCTCGATCAGCTCGCTGCGCGACGGCGCGCGGAAGCCGATCGAATAGGTCATGCAGTCGTCGCTCGCCGCGATGCCGTTATGGGCCACGCCGGGCGGGACGTAGAGAATGTCGCCGGGCTCCAGCACCCATTCCTCGGCCGGCTCGAACTGAGCCAGCAGGCGCAACTCGTCGTGCGGCAAGAGCTCGGTGTCCGCATCGCAGACGCCGCCGACCTGCCAGCGGCGCCGGCCGAGGCCTTGCACCAGGAACACGTCGTACTGGTCGAAATGGGCGCCGACCCCGCCGCCCTCGACCGCGTAGCTGACCATCACGTCGTCGATCCGCCAGTCCGGGATGAAGCGGAACGGCTCGATCAGCGCCGCGACCGCCGGGACATGGTGATCGACCGCCTGCACCAGCAGCGTCCACGGCTCCCGCCCCAGCCGGCCGAAGCGCTCTTCCGCCAAGGGCCCGTGCTCCAGCTCCGGGCGGCCCGGCGCCTGCGTGATCAGCCGCGATTCGATCCCGCTCTCGCAAGCCAGCCCGGCCAGCTCGTCCGGCTCGAGCGGATTGCGCCACGCGGCCCAGGGATTTCGGATCAGCAGCGGCCGCTTCTGCCAGTGGTCGCGCAGGAAGCCGCCAGCGTCGAAGCCGCGCAGTTCGAAGCTCACCCCGGTCAGCCTTCGCCTGCCGCAGCGAACAGGTCCATGAAATTGCGCGCCGCCTCGCGATCGGCTTCCTCCTTGAACGCGACGTCGAGGTCCGGCGCCGCGCCCAGCAAGTACAGCACCGTCCACAAGGCGAAGCGCTTGCCGCGGTCGGGTTCCAGCCCGAAGTCGACCTGGATGCGCTCGATCCCCGCGGCCTGCACTTCGGGGCTGATCGCGGCAATGTCGGTGGCGCCGAAGTAGCGGCGCAGCAAGTCGTCGAGGTCCATCGCTCGCTGCTAGCCCAATGCCCGCCGCGCACAAGCCTTGCCGCGGCGGGCCGAGAGGTTTGCGTCGGCAAGCGCCGGATTGCTGCTATGCGATGGCCCGCCAGCCGCAGCCGAAGGAGCGCCCGATGCACTACGTCTACCTCATGATCGCCATCGTCGGCGAAGTGATCGGCACCTCGTTCATGAAGCAGTCGGACGGCTTCACCCGGCTGGTCCCCTCGCTGATCACCGCCGCCGGCTATGCGGTGGCGTTCTACTTCCTCTCGCTCACCTTGCGCGTCATCCCGACCGGCATCGCCTACGCGATCTGGTCGGCGGTCGGCGTGGTCCTGATCGCCGCGATCGCATGGATCTTCCAGGGGCAGAGGCTCGACGCCGCGGCGCTGATCGGCATCGCCTTCATCGTCACCGGGGTGGTGATCATGAACGGCTTCTCCACCTCGCTGCCGCACTGAAGCGGAGCACGGCTCACACCGTCCACACCCTCGGCGCCGCTTGCGGGGCGATCAGCAGCGCCCACAGCGCCCAGACCATCGCGTCGGCCCGGTCCGGCGAGCGCGCGCC
>CAYTPY010000181.1:0-3240 GCA_964439725.1 uncultured Erythrobacter sp.
ATCTCGGCCCGGCCATATTCGGCAAGGGCGATATCTTTGATGACGTAATCGTTCTTTACGACGGCAGCGGTGGCCACTGGCAACACTCCTGTGCTTTGGGGGTGGGGGCGCAGCCGGGGCTCCATGCCAACGCCAGTGAAAGCGCCCATAGCGCGAACGCCGGGCAATCGTAAACCCATCTCGCGAGCGGTTGCGCCCATCGCGTCACGGCCTATGTACACAGCCGGACGGGGACAGGAGGACAGATCCGATGACGATTTCCAAGGGTGACAAGGTGCCTGACGTGACACTGGTCAAGGCGACCGAGAGCGGCCCGGAAAAGGTGCAGAGCAGCGAGTACTTCAAGGGCAAGAAAGTCGCCCTGTTCTCGGTCCCGGGAGCTTACACTCCGACCTGTTCGGCCAAGCATCTTCCAGGTTTCGTTGAAAAGGCGCAGGATCTGAAGGCGAAGGGCGTGGACGAAATCGCGTGTACCGCGGTGAACGACGCCTTCGTCCTGGGCGCCTGGAACAAGACGTCGGGGTCGCAGGACATCACCATGCTGGCCGACGGCAACGGCGAGTTCGCCGAAGCGCTCGGGCTGACAATGGACGGCAGCGGCTTCGGGATGGGTAAACGGGGTCAGCGCTTCTCGATGATCATCAACGATGGCGTCGTCGAAGAAGTCAACGTCGAGCAGCCCGGCGACTTCAAGGTCAGCAGCGCCGAGCATATGCTCAACCAGCTCTGATTTGGAAAAGGGCGCCACGACGGGCGCCCTTTCCCTTCGGCGGGGGAACCGCTCCGCCTCAGCCCGGAATAGTCCTAACCCTGCATTTGGTGCTTCAAGGCGCTCGCCTGATCGTGGCCGCGCCGGATCGACTGGTATGCCTGCTCGATCACTTGGCGGGTTTGAGGCGATAGGTCCTCATCGCGCAAGGCCGCTTCATACTTGGCCTTGATGTGGTCCTCCCCGCGCTCGACTTCGTTGATGACTGCCTGGTCGTCGTTGCCCATCACGGCTTGTTTGATATCCATGAAGGTCCGATGCGCAGCCGCAGCCATGCTGCTCGAATCCTCGGGCGTGCCGCCGAGTGTCGAAACCTGAGCCTGCATCTGGCTCGCCACTTGGCTGCGCTCCTGCGCCATCTGGGCAAAGAACTGGCCATGCTGGCTTTGGCTGTCCTCGGCTGCGTCGACAAAGCCCTTGTGGCTGTCCAAGGTCGTCTTGATCAGGTCGTTTAGAACTTTGATGTCGCGATCGTTCGCCATGGCATGGTGCTCCTGATAGGTGTGGGGTCTTGTACCGCTGAACGCACCACGCCGG
The DNA here is from genome assembly GCA_964439725.1 of uncultured Erythrobacter sp. Taxonomy (GTDB): domain Bacteria; phylum Pseudomonadota; class Alphaproteobacteria; order Sphingomonadales; family Sphingomonadaceae; genus Croceibacterium_A. Next base: position 1,307 of record CAYTPY010000181.1, read on the forward strand.
CGCTGGTTGCGAGTGCCAGGAGCGAAGTTTGGCCAGTCGCTCTATTCGCGCGATGAAGCACGTGCCGAAGCTCGATGAACGCCGCTCACGAAACCCACTGCACATCCGCACCCAGAGAGACGAAGTTGTCCACGAAGCTTGGATGAGCCCTGCGGATCGGGTCGGCGTCGAGGATCGTCGATTCGCCTTCGATCGAAGACGCCACCATCAACAGCGCGATCGCCACTCGGATGATGTAGGGGCTGGTGACGGTCGCAGGCGCGAGTTCGGCCCCGCCGAAGGTGATCAGCCGATGGGGATCGCATAACAGGGTATGCGCGCCGAACAGCGACAATTCGGTGTGCCAGGTCAGCCCGCCCTCGTAGACCTTGTTCCAAAACATCACCGAGCCTTGCGCGCGTACGCCCAAGGCGATGAAGATCGGTAGCAAGTCAGCAGGGATGTACGGCCACGGCGCCGCCTCGACTTTGGTGATGAGGTGCGAGGTGAAGTTCTCCTCCACCTTCAACCGTTCGGGCGCGGCGAGCCGGGACCAGCCGTCGTGGTGCCGTACTTCCGCTCCGAACTTCTCGAACGTGCGATCGATCAAGTCGAAATGCTGCGGATGGTCGTTGCGCACGGATATGTCGCCCCCGGTGACGGCAGCCAGGGCCAGGAAGGTGGCGACTTCATGGAAGTCGTCGGAGAAGGTGTAGTCGCCCCCCTCCAGCTTCACTCCGCCTTCGACCGACACCATCGAGGTGCCCTTGCCGACGATCTTCGCTCCGAGCAGCTCGAGGAAATTGCACATCTCCTGCACGTGCGGCTCGCACGCCGCGTTCACGAGCTGCGAGGTGCCCTTCACGGTGAGCGCGCTGAGGATGAAGTTCTCGGTCGTGGTCACCGACGCATATTCGAGCCACATCCGCGCAGCTTGCCCGCTGCCGGTGGCCCGGAACACGATCTCGTGCCCGCTCTGCCCGACGTCAGCACCAAAAGTGCGGAACACGGCCACGTGTGGATCGATTTCCCGCGCGCCGAGCGTGCAGCCCTTCACTTCGTGCTCCAGCCGCGCTTCGCCAAGGCGAACGAGCAGGCCGGGGATCATCATGATCGAAGCGCGCATCGCCTGCGGCAGCGTCGCGCTGGCGCCAGGCGAAATTGTCGAATGGTCGATCCGCAGGACCTTAGCCTGCTTGTCCCAGTTCACCGTCGATCCAAGCTCACCGAAGAAGTCGACGATACGGGTGACGTCGGTGATCTCGGGCACGTTGCGCAGCGTGACCGGAGCGTCGGTAAGCAAGGTGGCGCAGAGAACCGGAAGAACGGCGTTTTTGTTGGCGGAGGGCTCGATGCGGCCGGTCAGCCGCTTGCCGCCCCTCACGAGTAATGCGGTCAACTCAGTATCCCATCAGTTTGAGGACTTCCTGGCGGCTCTTGTCGTCGCGCCGGAAGATGCCCATCACTCGGCTCGTCACCATGTTGACACCGGGAGTGCGGACCCCGCGCGCGGTCATGCAGGCATGGCTGGCTTCGATCACCACCGCCACGCCTTTGGGCTGCAAATGGTCCCAGATGCACTGCGCGACTTCCGCCGTCAGCCGCTCCTGGATCTGCAAACGCCGCGCAAATCCGTGTAACACGCGCGCCAGCTTCGAGATGCCGACGACGCGATCGGTGGGCAGATAAGCGATCGCCGCCTTGCCGATGATCGGAGCCATGTGATGCTCGCAGTGGCTTTGGAACGGGATGTCCTTGAGCAGAACGATCTCGTCGTAACCGCCGACCTCTTCGAAGGTGCGCGAAAGATGGGCCGAAGGATCCTCGGTATAGCCCAGACAGTATTCCTTCCAGGCGCGCGCCACCCGCGCCGGTGTGTCGAGCAAGCCCTCGCGGTCGGGATCGTCGCCGGCCCAGCGGATAAGCATGCGCACGGCTTCCTGGACTTCATCCGG
>CAYTPY010000182.1:0-3238 GCA_964439725.1 uncultured Erythrobacter sp.
GCGTTGAGCACGTGGCTGGCGAAGCAGTTGTCGCGCTTGAACCAGCGGATGTCTTCCTGCTTCAGGTCATCCCGCCGCGGGATCACCCCGAGGTAGACCGGCATCGTCGTATCGAAACCGAAGTGCGGCTTGCCCTGCTCCAGCCGCTCCCACGATCCGGTCGAGGGCACGATGTGCAGCACCAGGTAATCCTCGGTGATGCCGAAGTCGTGCATCATGCAGTAGTAGGGAACCTTGAACCACTTCTCGCGGACCAGTTCACCCTCCGGGCTGACCTCATAATAAGTGACGTCGTCGGTGCACAGGCCGCTCGCGGCATAGCCGATCGCCACCATGTTGCCGGTCTGGGGGTCGATCTTCGGGTGTGCGGTGAAAGTCTGGCCGGTCATCTTGCCGCCGAACTTCTCGAACCCGATCGTCTCCATCGTCGCCGGGTCCATCAGCAGCGCCGGGCTGTCCTCTTTCATCGCCCACAGCTTGCCGGCATAGATCCAGGCGTTGGTGTTGGCGGTGGAACGGATTTGGCCCTGCACGCTCGGGTCATCGGTCAGCGGGTTGCGATAATTGCCGAACAGTGCCTTGCCCGCTTCGTTTTCCAGCTTCCATTTGTCGGTCCTGGCCCAGCGTTGACGGAAATCGCATTGGCCGTCGTGGAAGTGAAAGCGGCTGATCATGCCGTCGCCGTTGAAGGCGATGTCGTCGCCGTGGCGCGGAGGAAACTGCGGGTCGGGCTGCACGCGATAGAACGCGCCGTCCAGCTCCGGCGGAATCGTGCCGGTATGCTGCAAGTCGCGGATGTCGGCTTCGATCCGGCTCGGCGTGTTGAAGCCAGTGAAGCTGGGGGTATCGGGAAACTGGGCCATCGGGTTCCTCTCCTTGCGTGAGATTGTATGCTCCACTAACGATTCGGCAAGACGCATGGCGAGGGGGCGAGGGTCGAGTGAGCTCGGCAGCATTGAGCGAGGGCAAAACAAGCGCGCCTGCTGGCCAACTCGGCGGACTCAACGACATCGTCGGGTTCCACCTTCGGCTGGCGCACGGTGCGGTCTATCGCCACTTCGCCGAAACCTTCGCCACGCTCGACCTCACGCAGAAGCAGGTTTCGGCGCTGTGGCTGGTCGCCGAGCAGCCGGGCCTCTCGCAAATCGAGCTGGGTCGACGCCTCAGCATGGACCGTGCCACGACGATGACCATCGTCAACCGATTGCAGGAGCGAGTTTACTTGCGCCGCGAGCGTTCGGCGAGCGATGCCCGCAAGCAGGCGCTCTATGTTACCGAGGAAGGCGAGGCTGCGCTGGCGGAGGCAAAAGCCTGCATCGCCGAGCACGAAGCGTGGCTGAAAGGCCGCTTCACCGCAGCCGAGGTCGAAAAACTGGTGGAAATGCTGGTGCGAATCCACGAATGAGTGGGTCGAGGACAGGAGAGGACTGACACATGGCCGCAGCATCGGGCGGGAATAATCCCGTCGCCGCAATCAATGACACCCCCATGGGCATGCGCCAGATGGTGGTCGTGTTCATGATGGTTCTCCTGAACGCGCTCGACGGGTTCGACGTGCTGTCCAGCGCCTTTGCGGCGCCAGGCATCGCGGCCGACTGGGGGATCGAGCGCGATGCACTGGGCATCATGCTCTCCGCCGAACTCATCGGCATGGGTTTCGGTTCGGTGATCCTGGGCGGCCTGGCAGACAAGATGGGCCGCAAGCCGGCCATGCTGATCTGCCTCGTCATCATGGCGATCGGCATGTGGTTTGCCCACGATTCCAGTACCATTACCGAGATCACGGTGTGGCGCTTCATCACCGGCCTCGGCATCGGCGGAATGCTCGCCGCGACCAACGCCGTGGTTGCGGAAACCACCAGCAAGAAGGGCCGCTCGATCTCGATGGCGCTCTACGTGATCGGTTACCCGCTCGGCGGTGTGATCGGCGGCTTTGCGGCGCAAGGCTGGCTGCTGGTCGAATACGATTGGCGGGCGGTGTTCCTGTTCGGATCGGTCGTCACCGCTGCGATGATCCCGCTGGTGATCCTGCTGGTTCCGGAAACACCCGCCTACTTCGTGGCGCGTCGGCCGGAAGGCGCACTCGCCAAGGCCAACAAGAGCCTCAAGGCGTTCGGCAAGGCGGCGGTCGATGCGCTTCCGGAGCTCAAGCTGGAAGGCCCGCAGCCGAAGGTCACCGACATCCTGTCGAAGCCGAAGCTGCGCAAGGTCACCCTGCTGCTCGCGTTCGGCTACATGTTCCACACGCTGACGTTCTACTACATCCTCAAGTTCGCTCCGACGATCGTGGCCGGCGCCGGCTTCAGCCAGCCGGATGCGGCGAGCAGCCTGACTTACGCCAATATCGGCGGCGCGCTGGGCGGCTTCCTGTTCGGCTTCCTGCTCAGGAAGTGGGACATCAAGGGTCCGACCATCGCCGTGCTGCTGCTCGGTGTAGCCGCCGTGGCTTACTTCGGGACCGGCCATGAGAGCTTGTGGAGCTGGCGCGCTGCCGCCTTCTTCACGATGTTCTTCCTCAACGCGGCGATAGTCGGCTTCTACGCCGCCTTCGCCAGGGGCTTCCCTGCCTATGCCCGCGCTACCGGAACCGGCTTCGTGCTCGGCGTCGGCCGCGCGGGTGCCGCCGGGTCGCCGATCATCGCCGGGTTCCTGTTCACCTGGCTGGGCGATTCCGAGCTGCTCGCGGTCTCGATCATCATGTGCTCGGGATCGATTATCGGCGCGCTGCTGCTATGGTTCCTTCCCGTGAACGATGCTGACGAGGACATGATCGAAGCAGCACCGCTGCCGAAGAACGACGCTGAGACAGGCGCACCGGTGCGCGCCGCCGCCTGATCGATCGGCCGGCCGGGGTGCTTTTGCCTCCGGCCGGCCAATTCCTCTCTGGCGTCTCGTGAACAAAGCGGTCATTGGGCTGCTAACAGTTCACTGGATCAACTAACGAGGGATCAAAGATGAAGACCCGTGCCGCCGTAGCTTTCGCCGCCAAGCAACCGCTGGAGATCGTCGAGCTCGATCTGGAAGGTCCGAAAGCCGGCGAAGTTCTGGTCGAGATCATGGCGACCGGCATCTGCCATACCGACGCCTACACGCTGGACGGGCTGGATTCGGAAGGCTTGTTCCCGTCGATCCTCGGCCACGAAGGCGCCGGGATCGTTCGCGAAGTCGGGGCGGGCGTGACCAGCGTGAAGCCCGGCGATCACGTGATCCCGCTCTACACCCCCGAATGCCGCCAGTG
>CAYTPY010000183.1:0-3232 GCA_964439725.1 uncultured Erythrobacter sp.
CCGATAGCGCAGGCCGTATGACCACCGCCGGCTTCCTCGGCCTCGGCCGCATGGGGGCGCCGATGGCATCCAATCTGATCGGCCACGTCGAAACACTCGTCGTGCACGATCTCTATCCACCTGCAGTTGGCGGGCTCGTCGCCAAGGGCGCGCAGGCTGCCGGCTCGGCGGCGGCATTGGGAGAGCGGTGCGACCTCGTCTTCCTCAGCCTTCCCACGCCGGGGATCGTCCGCGAAGCCTTGACCGATCTCCTCTCGGGCGGCAGCCCGCGCATCGTCTGCGACCTCTCCACTTCGGGCCCGAAGCTGGCGCAGGAGCTGCACGATCTGCTCGCTCTCCGCGGCATCGCCAGCTTCGACGCGCCGGTATCGGGCGGTATCCGCGGGGCGGAGCAGGGCTCTCTGGCCATCATGGTCGGCGGTCCCGACGCGCTCTGGCCGGAGGTCGAGCCGCTGCTGCGGCACATCGGCAAGCCGTTCTACATGGGCGAGACGCCCGGGGCCGGGCAGGTCGCCAAGCTCGCCAACAACCTGCTCAGCCTCGCCGCGATCGCCACGACTGCCGAAGCGATGACGCTGGCGACCAAGGCAGGACTCGATCCCGCGCGCATGATTGAAGTGCTGAACGCCGGCACGGGCGCCAACTCCGCCACCCGCGACAAGTGGCCGCGCGCCGTGCTGCCGCGAACGTTCGACTTCGGTTTTTCCGCTCAACTCAGCCTGAAGGACACGCGTCTGGCGCTGGAGGAGGCGCGAGCGATGGGGGTGCCGCTGCCGACCGGTGAACGCCTCGCCGCGCTGCTCGACCGCACGCTCTCCACCTACGGGGATGATGCGGATTTCACCGCGATGGCCAAGATCGTCGAGGCCGACGCGGGGCTCGATCCCGACCGGACACGCTGAGCCGGTTAGGCGAAACTTCACCCCTCCGTGCGAAGGAGGCTTCCTCCGGTTTGGCATGAAGTGGGGGAACGGCCTTGGCCGCGACGATGGACATCGCAGGGCACGCGCGGCGCGCCTGGCGTTGGCCGGCCGCTAAGCTTCTGCTGCTCGCGCTCTATCTGGCGTTCGATCATGCAGCGATAGCCGAGCGAGTGGCGTCGCTGGACCTCTCGGCGGCGCTAGTGGCCTGGGCCGGGCTCTATGCGGTGCTGGCGCTAGCACTCGCCGCGGCGGCGTTCACACGCAATCATGCGCTGCGGATCGCGCTCGCCGCCGCGCTGGCGGCAGGCTCGGTCATGCTCCATTCCTACGAATGGGCGACCGGCTCCCCGCTTACGTACAACGCGTTCGAGACGATGTTCGCTTCACGCGGCGATGCGGGCGATGCGATGGGTCAGCACGGAACCGTGCTGGTCCGCGCCGTGGCGGCCGCAGCGGTGCTGTTCGTGGCTCTGGCTCTGCCGCCGGAGCGCGCGGGCATGCGGTTCGGCTGGGTGCTGCCTGCAGGGGCGCTGCTACTGCTGGCCGCCGTACTCTACCTGCGGGGCGGGGAAGGCGCGCGCGCGCTTCCGGCGCCGTTCTCGCCGCTCGCCCAGCTCGGCATCATGGCAGCGCTCGAGTTGACCGAGGAGGGCGGACCCCGGCGGCCGGTGGAGCAGATACCCAGGCCTCCGGCGGCACCGGGCGACATCGTGCTGGTGGTGGACGAGAGCGTGGCGGCCAACTACCTCGACATCAACCATCCGGACGGCGTCTATTCCGGGCTGGCGTCGCCACGACCGGGTTTGAGCATCTACAACTACGGCATTGCCGCCTCCGCAACCAACTGCAGCACCGGCAGCAACGCCGTCTTGCGCTTCGGAGGCACGCGCGAGTCCTACCGCCGCGCCGCGCGGTACGAGCCGTCGATCTGGGCCTATGCGCGGCGGGCCGGCTTTCGCACCGTCTATCTCGATGGGCAGCGCCGCGACGGTGCGCTCCAGAACCTGATGACCGAGGAAGAACGCGCAAAGATCGACGATTTCGTGCAACTCGGCGCCACTCCCGTGCCCGAGCGGGATCACCGGCTCGCTGCCCTGCTGGCCGAGCGGCTCCGCAACGGAACCCGCGAGTTCATCCTGATCAACAAGGTCGGAGCGCACTTCCCCGTGGCCGACAAGTTTCCGGAAAACGCCGCGCGATACACCCCGCTGCCGCCGCGCGGGCGGATGGCCTCGATCATCGACATCGCGGCGGACGCCGGCGGCCACGGCGGCACGGCTGCCGAATGGCGGCTCTACCGCAACGCCTATCGCAACACGATCGCCTGGAATACCGGCGGCTTCTTCGACCGGCTCTTGCCCCACATGGCGGGGACCGGTGCAGTGCTGATCTACACTGCCGACCACGGGCAAGACCTGCACGAGGATGGCCGGCCCGGCAATTCGACGCACTGCATGGACGATGCCCGGGCCGAGGAAGGCGCGGTGCCGCTGGTGGTGATCGAGGCGGTTGGCGACGATATCCTGCCTTGGCAGGACGGCGCCGTACGCCATCGCAACGGCACAAGCCACTATCGCGTGTTTTCGACGCTGCTCGCTCTACTCGGCTATACGCCGGACCCACTCCATGGGCCGACTCTGGTCGATCCTGCGCCCGATCCGATGACGTTCACGCCGAACTACTTCGCTGCGCTCGGCCGCGAGCCGCATTGGCGCCAAGTCGAGCCGGAGGCACTTGCCTCCCCGCCGCGCAGCGACTTCGCGGCTGAGATCGTCAGGACGGCGCCTTGAGGAAATGCAGCAGGCTGCGGGCGGTCTCGTCCCAGCCATCTTCGTTCGGGCCGTGATCGGTGAGCATGCGCTTGGCCTGCTCGTCGGTCACACCGTGTCTGATGGCGAAGGACCGAATCTCGGCAGGTGTAGGTTGATGAGCCATGTCGATTCAACCGCGGATGCGGCGACCTGTTCCTCTCAGATGTCGTTGCGGATCGTTGCCAACGCGCCGCCGTCGATCTCCCACTTGGCGCCGTTGACGTAGCTCGCTTCGTCCGAGAGCAGGAAGCTGACGACGTCGCCGACCTCACGCGGCTGGCCGACCCGGTTGAGCGTGGCGGTCTGGCCGAGCTTGTCCATGCCCGCCTGGACGTCTCCGTCGAACATCTGCTTGAGCATGCCGACGAGGAGAGGCGTCTCGATCACGCCGGGCATGACGCAGTTCACCCGCACGCCCTTCTGCGCCACCTCGCTCGCCGCGGTGCGGGTGAGGCCGACCGCGCCGTGCTTGGCGGCGTTGTAGGCGCAGGCGCCCGC
>CAYTPY010000184.1:0-3196 GCA_964439725.1 uncultured Erythrobacter sp.
GCGGGCGTGGCGGAACTGGTAGACGCGCTGGATTTAGGTTCCAGTATCGCAAGATGTGGGGGTTCGAGTCCCTTCGCCCGCACCAGTTCCGGCGCCGGGACGGCCTAAGGTTTGTTCGGAAGGCAGTGGAATGCAGATCGTCGAGAAGACCAACGAAGGGCTCAAGCGCGCCTACACCGTGAAGATCCCCGCCAAGGAGATCGAGGCGCGAATCGACGCCGAGGTGAAGAAGGTCGCTCCGCAAGTACGCATGCCGGGGTTCCGTCCCGGCAAGGTTCCGGCCAATCTTATCAAGAAGATGCATGGCGAGGCGCTGCACTCCGACGCGTTCAACGCCAGCGTCCGCGAATCGGTCGATTCGCTGATGAAGGAAAAGAAACTGCGCCCGGCGCTGCAGCCGAAAGTGGACCTGCAGCCCGACTACAAGCAGGGCCAGGATGCCGAGCTGACCGTCGAACTGGAAGTGCTGCCCGAGATCGAGGCGCCCGAAATCGAGGGCCTGAAGCTCGAGAAGTTGACTGTTCCGGTTGTCAATGAAGCGCTTGATGAGGCCCTCGAACGCCTCGCAAGTGGTCAGAAAAGCTACACTGACGCTCCAAAGTCCAAGAAAGCGGCTGAAGGCGACCAGCTGATCATCGATTTCGTCGGCCGCGTCGACGGCAAGGAGTTCGAAGGCGGCAAGGCCGAAGGCACGCCGCTGGTGATCGGAGCCGGCCGGTTCATCCCAGGCTTCGAAGAGCAGCTGACCGGCACGAAGGCAGGCGAGACCAAGACGATCCAGGTCACTTTCCCGGCCGACTATCCGGCCGCCGAGCTGAAGGGCAAGGACGCCGAGTTCGACGTGACCGTGCAGAAGGTCCAGGTTGAAGGCGAAACCAAGATCGACGACGAGTTCGCCAAGTCGCTCGGCCTCGAAGGCCTCGACAAGCTGAAGGAGCTGGTGAAGGCGCAGCTCGAGCAGGAAACCGCCGGCCTCACCCGCACGCAGATGAAGCGGCAGCTGCTCGACAAGCTGGCCGCCGACCACGACTTCCCGGTGCCGCAGACGATGGTCGACGCCGAGTTCGAGCAGATCTGGCGGCAGCTGGAAGCCGAGATTGCCCGCGAGGACGATCCGGAAGCCGGCCTGAAGGAAATCGAAGCCGAGAAGGACGATTACCGCCGCATCGCCGAGCGCCGCGTGCGCCTGGGCCTGCTGCTGTCGGAAATCGGCCAGAAGAACGGCGTCGAAGTCACCTCGCAGGAAATGGGCATGCTGATCCAGCAGGCCGCGCAGCAGTACCGTCAGGAAGACCGCGAGCGGTTCGTCGAATACGTCCGCGGCGACGCGATGGCCCAGGCCCAGCTCCGGGCGCCGCTGTACGAGGACAAGGTCGTCGACTTCCTGTTCGGCAAGGCCGAGATCACCGAGCGTGAAGTGACCCGCGAGGAGCTGGAAGCGGCGATCGAAGCCGAGGAAGGCGCTTCTGCGGCGGAGCCGGAGAAGAAGAAGGCCGCGCCGAAGAAGACCGCCAAGAAGGCTGCCGCCAAGGGCGACGAGGCCGACAAGGCTGAGAAGCCGGCGAAGGCCGAGAAGTCCGCCAAGGACGAGAAGGCCGAGAAGGCCGAGAAGGCCGAGAAGGCTCCTGCGAAGAAAGCGGCTGGCAAGGCCGATGAGGCAAAGCCGGCCAAAAAGCCCGCTGCCAAGCCTGCCGCTGCCAAGACCGACAAAAAGCCCGCGGCCGAAAAGCCAGCCGCCGAGAAGAAGCCGGCCGCCAAGAAGGCCGCTGCCAAGAAGTAAGTTGAGCCGCAAGTCCGCCCCGAGTGGCGGACTTGCGCATTCCCGCGTCCGTGGCACCCTCGGCGTGCCCGCGCAGCCCGTCCCGCCCGCCGATGCGGTGCCGGCGGGCGGCGAATGTGCCCGCGCAGCGAACGAACGGCCTTGAACAACCGCGGGTGAAACGCGACATAGGCCATCGCTTCAAGACGAGAGGAATTTCATGATCGACGTGTTCGGCGGCATCGGCGGGAGCTACGGCGCCCAAGGCAAGTTCCACACCGATCCGGTGACCGGCGCGCTCGTGCCCGTGGTGGTGGAAAGCACCAGCCGCGGCGAGCGCAGCTTCGACATCTTCAGCCGCCTGCTGCGCGAGCGTATCGTGTTCGTGACCGGCGAAGTCGAGGACCAGATGGCCTCGCTGATCGTCGCTCAGTTGCTGTTCCTCGAAAGCGAGAACAGCCAGGACATCTCGATGTACATCAACTCGCCGGGCGGCGTGGTGACGGCCGGAATGGCGATCCACGATACCATGCAGTACATCAAGCCGAAGGTCCGCACCGTGTGCGTGGGCCAGGCCGCGTCGATGGGCAGCTTCCTGCTCGCGGCAGGCGAGCCTGGCATGCGCGTCGCGCTTCCGAACGCACGGATCATGGTCCACCAGCCATCTGGCGGTGCGCGCGGCATGGCTTCGGACATCGAGATCCAGGCCAAGGAAATCCTGCGCATCCGCGCCCGGATGAACGACCTCTACGTCAAGTATACCGGCCAGAGCCTGACCGACATCGAAAAGGCGATGGACCGAGACACTTTCCTCGAGGCCGAGGAAGCGCTGAAGTTCGGTATCGTCGACAAGGTCTTCGCGCATCGGCCGAAGGACCAGGAAACGGGCAACGAAAGCGGCAGCGGCGGGGCGCCCGAGTAAGGTTCCGGCCCATTTTCACCCGGAAACTTTCCGCAGCTGGATTGTAGCACTTTGGCAACCTTGGCTCTTCAGGCTGGAGCAATCCCACCTGAATTAAGGTTGATGCGATTGATATTAGCACCTCCGGGATTACATTCCCGGGGGCGAATCCCCTGACGTGCCAACTCCTTTGGCACCGGGGTCATGGACGAGAATATGACCAAACTGAGCGGATCCGACAGCAAAAGCACCCTTTATTGCAGCTTCTGCGGCAAGTCCCAGCATGAGGTGCGCAAGCTGATTGCGGGCCCCACCGTGTTCATCTGCGATGAATGCGTCGAGCTGTGCAATGACATCATCCGCGAGGAAACCAAGGGCAGTATTGCCGGAAAGAAAGACGGCGGCGTCCCTACGCCGCAGGAAATCTGCAACGTCCTCAACGACTATGTAATCGGCCAGGACCGCGCCAAGCGCGTGCTGTCGGTCGCCGTGCACAACCACTACAAGCGGCTGAAGCACAGCGGCAAGTCGGGCGA
>CAYTPY010000185.1:0-3124 GCA_964439725.1 uncultured Erythrobacter sp.
GGAATGACCGGCGATACCGGTACTTTCCACACGCAGCAGGCGCTCGCCTACGGCACGCAGATGGTCGCGGGCGTCACCCCGGGCAAAGGCGGGCAGACGCATATCGGCCTACCGGTGTTCGACACCGTCGCGGAAGCGAAGCACGCGACCGGCGCTACCGCCAGCGTGATCTATGTCCCGCCGCCCTTCGCCGCGGACTCGATCCTCGAGGCGATCGATGCGGAGATCGAGCTGATCGTTGCTATCACCGAAGGCATCCCGGTGCTCGACATGGTGCGGGTCAAGCGCGCGCTGTCGGGCTCGAAGTCGCGCCTGATCGGACCCAACTGCCCCGGCGTGCTGACGCCCGATGAATGCAAGATCGGCATCATGCCGGCCAACATCTTCAAGAAGGGCAGCGTCGGCGTCGTCTCCCGCTCGGGCACGCTCACTTACGAGGCCGTGTTCCAGACCACCAACATCGGCCTTGGCCAATCCACGGCGGTCGGCATCGGCGGCGATCCGGTCAACGGCACCAACTTCATCGACGTGCTCGAGCTGTTCCTCGCCGACGACGAGACCCAGTCGATCATCATGATCGGCGAGATCGGCGGCAGCGCCGAGGAAGAGGCCGCGCAGTTCCTGGCCGACGAGGCCAAGCGCGGCCGCCGCAAGCCTACGGTCGGCTTCATTGCCGGCCGCACCGCGCCTCCGGGCCGGCGCATGGGCCATGCCGGCGCGATCGTCTCGGGTGGCCAGGGCGGCGCCGACGACAAGATCGCGGCCATGGAAGCCGCCGGTGTCCGCGTCGCCGCATCTCCGAGCGAATTGGGCACGACGCTCGATGCGCTCTTGAAGGAACTCGCCTGAGTTTCCCTCGCTTCACGAGGTAGTCCGATGGGTAACCAAGCGCAGAACTTTCTTCCGGAGCTGACCGCTCCCGACGGCCCCCAACCCGGGCCGAGTTGGCAGCGTGCGAGCTGGCCGCTCGATGACGGCGGCGATCTCACCCAGGCGCTCGACCCGACGGCGATGAAGCTGGCGGTCAAGGAAGCTTCGGCCAAGGCCGGCAAGCCCGTCGACGAGGCGGCGATCGAGCGCGCGGCAGCCGACGCCATTCGCGCGATGATGCTGGTGCGCACCTATCGGGTGCGCGGGCACCTCGCCGCCGATCTCGATCCCTTGGGCCTGGCCGAGCGCGAACTGCCCGACGACATGAAGCTCGACTGGCACGGCTTCTCGGGCGAGGCGCTCGAGCGCGAAGTCTATATCGGCGGCACGCTGGGGCTCGATTGGGTCACGCCGCGCGAACTCGTAACGATCCTGCGCAAGAACTATTGCGGGCACGTCGGCCTCGAATACATGCACATTGCCGACGTCGAGGAGCGGCGGTTCCTGCAAGACCGCATCGAAGGCCCCGACAAGGTCATCCAGTTCACGTCCGAAGGCAAGAAAGCGATCCTCGGCGCGGTCATCCGCGGTGAGGAGTACGAGAAGTTCCTCGGCAAGAAGTACGTCGGGACCAAGCGTTTCGGCCTCGACGGCGGTGAATCGATGATCCCGGCGCTAGAGGCGGTCATCAAGTACGGCGGCCAGCTCGGCGTGCGCGAGATCATCTACGGCATGGCCCACCGCGGCCGGCTCAACGTGCTCGCCAACGTGATGGCCAAGCCCTACCGCGTGATCTTCCACGAGTTCTCGGGCGGCACCGCCAACCCGCAGGACGTCGGCGGATCCGGCGACGTGAAGTATCACCTCGGCACCAGCACCGACCGCGAGTTCGACGGGATCAAGGTGCACATGAGCCTCGTCCCGAACCCCAGCCACCTCGAGGCGGTCGATCCGGTCGTGCTCGGCAAGGCGCGGGCGCAGCAGGCGATCCGCGACGACCTGTCCGCGCACGAACAGGTTCTGCCGGTGCTGATCCACGGCGACGCGGCCTTCGCCGGGCAAGGCATCGTCTGGGAGTGCTTCGGCTTCTCCGACGTGCGCGGCTATAACACCGGCGGCTGCCTCCACTTCGTCATCAACAACCAGATCGGGTTCACCACCAGTCCCAAGTTCGCGCGCTCCAGCCCTTACCCGTCCGACGTGGCCAAGGGCGTCCAGGCGCCGATCCTCCACGTCAACGGCGACGATCCGGAAGCGGTGACGTTCGCTTGCAAGCTGGCGATGGACTACCGCCAGAAGTTCAAGCGCGACATCGTCATCGACATGTGGTGCTATCGCCGCTTCGGCCACAACGAAGGCGACGAGCCGAGCTTCACGCAGCCGCTGATGTACAAGGCCATCCGCGAGCATCCGCGGGTCAGCGACCTCTATGCCGCGCGCCTTCTCGAAGAAGGCGTGATCGACGATCAGACCGCGCCGCACCTGCGCTACGAGTTCGAAGCGCTGCTCAACGAAGAGTTCGAGGCCGGCAAGAGCTACAAGCCGAACGAGGCCGACTGGTTCGGCGGACGCTGGAGCGGGCTCAACAAGCCCGCCGATCCGGAGACCGCGCGCCGCAACGTCGATACCGCGGTAGACCGCAAGCTGTTCGACAGCCTCGGCCGCACCATCACGACGGTGCCGGAAGACCTGAAGATCCACAAGACGCTGGCCCGTGTGATCGAAGCCAAGCGGCAGATGTTCCAGAGCGGCGAAGGCTTCGACTGGGCGACCGCCGAAGCGCTCGCTTTCGGCAGCCTGGTGACCGAAGGTTTCGGTGTCCGGCTGTCGGGACAGGACTCCGGCCGCGGCACCTTCAGCCAGCGCCATGCGATCTGGACCGACCAGGAAACCGAGCGCAAATACATCCCGCTGACCACGCTGCCGCACGGCAAGTTCGAGGTCTATGACAGTCCGCTGTCCGAATACGGCGTGTTGGGTTTCGAGTACGGCTTCGCATCCGCGGACCCGAAGACTCTCGTGCTTTGGGAAGCGCAGTTTGGTGATTTCGCCAACGGCGCGCAGATCATCATCGACCAGTACATCGCTGCGTCAGAGGTCAAGTGGCTGCGCGCCAACGGCCTCGTCATGCTGCTGCCGCACGGTTACGAAGGCCAGGGCCCCGAACACAGCTCGGCACGGCTGGAGCGCTTCCTGCAGCTCTGCGCGCAGGACAACATCCAGGTCTGCAACATCACCAGCCCGGCCAACTACT
>CAYTPY010000186.1:0-3106 GCA_964439725.1 uncultured Erythrobacter sp.
TGCATGAGGCGGGGGCGGAGCATGGGGTGGAGTTACCCTGCGACGGGGCGGCGCGCCAGACGGACTTACAGCCGTGCGACCAGCTCAATCCGTGGCGAAAAGCTGGCCGAGGTCTGCGAAGGCCTTCATCTCGATCGCGTTGCCGCTGGGGTCGCGGAAGAACATCGTCGCCTGCTCGCCCGGCTGGCCGGAGAAGCGGATATGGGGCTCGATGACGAACTCGGTGCCGGCGGCCTGGAGCCGGTCGGCGAGGGCTTGCCAGTCGTCAAGCGTGAGGACGATGCCGAAGTGAGGGACGGGCACATCGTGGCCGTCGACTGGATTGTGCGCCGCGGCGGGTGAGGCGTCCGACGCCAAGTGCGCGACGATCTGGTGGCCGTAGAAGTCGAAGTCGATCCAGTGATCGCTGCTGCGCCCTTCGCGGCAGCCGATCACGCCGCCCCAGAACGCCCGCGCGGCGGCGAGGTCGTGGACCGGGAAGGCGAGGTGGAAGGGACGGAGAGTCATGGTATCGTTGCTCGGCTGGTAATGCGCTCGGCCGTCAATTGTCCTGAAACGCGGTGGGCATGTCGCGCCGCGAATGGATCACATGCAAGATCTGCACTTCGTCCGCATAAACGGCGTAGAAGATGGTCATCGTGCGGCCAACCGAGATCGAGCGCAAACCTGAGCGGAGTTCGTCGCGCGGCCGACCTCGGTGAGGAAATTCCCGCAGCGAAAAGCACGCAGCCTTCAGTTCGGCATCGTAGATCGCCGCGACATCCTCGCCGGCCACCTCAGCGAGATAATCGGAGATGGACTGGAGATCGTCGAGCGCGGTTTCACTCAATACGATCCTATGCGCCACGTTTGGCCTTGCGCGCTGCTATGTGGGCATCGCGCCGCGCAAAGGCGTCTTCGATCGGAATTGGCGGTCGCGGATCGGTGAAGGCTTCCTCGATCTTCTCGCGGACATGGGCAATCCATTCGGGATCGTCCTCGTCGATGGGAACGAAAAGGCGTTCGAGCAGAGCCTCTTCACGGTCGAGCGCGCGCAGGCCCGCGCGCACGACTTCCGAGACGGAAGCGTAGTCGCCCGAGCGGACCCGCGCCTCGACACGCTCGGCGAGGGAGCCGAGGGTGACGGTGATGGGTTTGTTGGTGCGGGCGGCCATGAGCTGTCCTATATGACAAAGTCATACAAATATACGACCACCCGCCTCCCGACAAGCCGAGATAGCTCAGATATGGATCGGCTTCCCCGTCACCGCCATCGCCGCTTCCTTGAGCGCTTCGGAGTGCGTCGGGTGGGCGTGGCAGGTGTAGGCGATGTCCTCGCTGGTGGCGCCGAACTCCATCGCCTGGGCAGCCTGGGCGATCATCGTGCCGGCGACGCTGGCGATCATCCATACGCCGAGAACGCGGTCGGTCTTGGCGTCGGCGACGACTTTGACGAAGCCGTCGGTATCGCGGTTGGTTTTGGCGCGGCTGTTGGCCATCATCGGGAACTTGCCGACCTTGATGTCGTGGCCGGCGTCCTTGGCGGCTTCCTCGGTGAGGCCGACGCCTGCGATCTCGGGCATCGTGTAGACGACGCTGGGGATCACCGCGTGGTTCACGATGCCGGTCTGGCCGGCGATGTTCTCGGCCACCGCGACGCCTTCGTCTTCTGCCTTGTGGGCGAGCATCGGGCCCGGGATCACGTCGCCGATGGCCCAGACGCCATCGACGGTGGTGGCGAAATCTTCGTCGGTCTCGATCTGGCCGCGGTCGTTGGGCTCGAGGCCGATGGCTTCGAGGTTGAGCCCTTCGGTATTGGGTTTGCGGCCGATCGCCACCAGCACGCAATCGGCTTCGAGGGTTTCGCTGTCCCCGCCGGCTGCAGGTTCCAGCGTGAGAGTGGCTTTCTCGCCCTTGACGCTGACGCCGCTGACCTTGGTCGAGAGGCGCAGCTCCATGCCTTGCTTCTTGAACAGCTTGGCGGCCTCCTTGCGGACTTCGCCGTCCATGCCTGGGAGGAGCTGGTCGAGGAATTCGACCACGGTGACCTTCGCCCCGAGGCGGCGCCAAACGCTGCCGAGCTCGAGCCCGATCACGCCGCCGCCGATCACGACGAGATGCTGCGGCACCCGGTCGAGCGCCAGCGCGCCTGTGGAATCGACCACGATGCCGCCCGAGTTGTCGACCTCCACGCCGGGAAGCCGAGTGACGGAGGAGCCGGTGGCGATAACCACGTTCCTGGCAGTGACGGTCTCGTCGCCCACCTTGACGGTATGCGCATCCTGGAACGCGGCGCGGCCCTTCAGCCAAGTGACCTTGTTCTTCTTGAACAGGAATTCGATGCCGCCGGTCAGTTCCTTGACCGCGGTCGCCTTTTCGCCTTGCAGCTTGGCGACGTCGATGCGGGCGTTGTCGGCTTCGATGCCCCACTTGGCGAGCGTGCCGCCGGCCAGTTCCGCGAACAGCTCAGAACTGTGGAGCAGGGCCTTCGACGGAATGCAGCCGACGTTGAGGCAAGTGCCACCGAGCGTCTCGCGGCTTTCGGCGCAGGCGGTCTTCAGGCCAAGCTGCGCGGCCCGGATCGCAGCCACGTAGCCGCCCGGGCCGGCACCGATAACGAGGACGTCGTAGTCGTATTCAGCCATTCTTCACTCCGTGCGTCCCTGCGAAGACGGGACCTCATGCCGCGAACGGTTTCCTGCTGCTGATGCGTTGGGGCTCACAAGTCGATCAGCATCCGCATCGGATCCTCGATCGCTTCCTTGATGATCCTGAGCACGGTGACCGCTTCGCGGCCGTCGATCAGGCGGTGGTCGTAGCTGAGCGCGAGGTACATCATCGGCCGGATCACGACTTCGCCGTTGAGCGCGACCGGGCGGTCCTCGATACGGTGCAGACCGAGCACCGCGCTCTGCGGCGGATTGATGATCGGCGTGCTCATCAGCGAACCGAACACGCCGCCGTTGGAGATGGTGAACGTACCGCCGCGCATGTCTTCCATCGTCAGCGTGCCGTCCTTGGCCTTCTGACCATAATGGGCGATCGCCTGCTCGATTTCGGCGAAGCTCATCTTGTCGGCATTGCGGACGACAGGCACGACGAGGCCGTTCGGCGCGCTGACCGCGAT
>CAYTPY010000187.1:0-3015 GCA_964439725.1 uncultured Erythrobacter sp.
TCTGGGCGACCTCAGGACCGTACGCTTGCCGGCCGGCGAGAAGGAGTGGGAAGTGCTGGCGATCGCTTATCCCGAGATGCGCGGAGCCTCCTGAAGGCGCGCCGCGGCTTTCGATAGCGCAGCCGCCGGCGTTTTTACTCTGCCGCTTCGATCTTTTTCTCCTCACCGGCTGGCATAGCTCTCGGATCGTCGTTCTCCGCGTGGGCGAGCTCCGGCTTCACCTCGGCGCCGACCGGGGAAGCGGCTGTTCCCACACTCGCGGTACCGGCGACGAGTCCATTCAATGAACTGCCGTCGAGCCCCAGTTCCTTCATCAGCCCGTCGAGCACCGGGGCTTGGGCGCGATAGGCGAGCGCTGCGGCGACGGCATCCTGTGCGAGGTTGCCGGTGCCGCCCCCACCGTAGCTCGCACCGCCGTTGCCGTTGGCGGCCTTCTGCGTGAGCCCGTCGACCTGGACGATCTTGATCGAGTCGATGGCTTCGAGCGGCTTGGCGCTTTCGCGCACGACTTCTGGCAGGACCTTGAGCAGCGCGAGCTTGGTCTGCAGCGAGATCTGGTCGCTGGAGAGGATGTTGGCCGCTTCGTTGACCGCGCGCTGACCAGCCGCTTCGACCTCGAAGCGTACCCGATCCGCTTCGGCACGCAGCTTGGTGGCGTCGGCTTCGCCCTGCGCCGCCAGTCGCGCGGCTTCCGCCCGATTGGTCGCTGCGTCCTTCTCGGCTTCCGCTTGGACCTTCACGCGGATCGCCTCGCGCTCCGCGGCCTTCGCCGCCTCGATTAGCTCGATCCGCTTGTCGCGTTCGGCCACCTCGGTTTCGCGCGAGGTTGTCACCTGCTCTTCCGCCGCGACCGCCTTGGCACGTGCCTCATCGGCTTCGGCCTTGGCCTGGCTTTCCTCCCGGCTCTTGTTCTGGACCGCGATCTGCTGCTCCTGGCGGGCGATCTCGATGGCCTGCATCTGCGCGATACGCGCCTGCTCGATGGCACGGTCGGCTTCGATTTGCTGAGCATCGACCAGCCGCTTGGCGTCGATGCGCGCGGCTTCGGCTTCCTGATTGCGCACTGCCTGTTCGCGAGCGACTTCGGCCGCCTGGGCCGCGCGGCGCATTTCGACCTCGCGTTCCTGTTCGAGCCGCGCGAACTCGTTGTCGCGGCTGATCTCGAGGCTCTTCTTGTCGGCCTCAAGATTCTTGGACTCGATCTGGACGCGGGTTTCCTGCTCGATGTCGTTGCGCAGCTTCTTGCGCTGCTGGATCTGCTCGGTGAGCTTGGTCAGGCCTTCGGCGTCGAATGCGTTGTTGGCGTTGAAGTGTTCGATGCTCGTTTGGTCGAGACCGGTCAGCGAGACGGATTCCAGCTCGAGCCCGTTCATTGCCAAGTCGTTCGAGGAAACCTGCTGCACCTTCTGCACGAAATCGGCGCGCTTCTCGTGCAACTCGTTCATGCTCATGCCGGCCGCGACCGAGCGCAGCGCATCGACGAACTTGCCTTCGACGAGATCCTTGAGCTGGTCCGGATGCATGGTCCTGAGGCCGAGCGTTTGCGCGGCCATCGCGATCGCCCCCGCATCGGGCCGCACGCGGACGTAGAACTCCGCCTTCACGTCGATACGCAAGCGGTCGAGCGTGATCAGCGCGTCCATGTTCTTGCGTTCGACGGCAAGTCGCACCGTGTTCATGTTTACCGGCATCGTCTCGTGCAGCACCGGCAAGACCAGCGCGCCGCCATCCATCACCACCTTCTCGCCGCCAAACCCGGTGCGCACAAAGCCGACTTCCTTGGTCGCGCGCTTGTAGAGCCGGGTAATGGTGAAGGCGAAGATCAGCAGGGCGACGAAAATCGCGCCGGCCCAGATGGCAATGTCTACGGCATTCTCGAACATGGTCTCTCCCCCCAAGGGCGCCTCGCTAGACCGGCGCCAGCCGGCGTTCCTGCAAGGCTATGCAATAAAAGGTCTCGCCCTCCCGGCGGACGAGCAGGACCTCGTCGCCTTCGAGCATCTCGGAGCCGCTCTCGTGCGGCTCCACCATCACGTTGTGCGGCCGGCCGAAGCGGTCACGGACCTGGGCACGCGCAGGATGACCCGCTGCGGCGCGGCCGATCAGCACACGCGCGCGCCTGCCGACGAGACTGTCGAGGCCGACCGCAGTCGTTTCATCGCCGGGCAGTATCCGCGCCAGAGGGCGCACGAGGGCGCCTGTTACGGGCAGCGCTGCTCCGGCGGCGAGCACAGCCGCAAGCCAGCGGTCGAGCGGCGCGCCGAGCAGCCCTTCCGAAACACTCTGGATACCCACGCCGAGTGCCGCGAAAAGTAGCAGGAAGCTGGCCAGCCAGACCATGAAAGGCACGCGGCCGATGCCGAGAAACAGCAGGAGGCCGTCAGCGAGCCCCCCGTCGGCATCGGCATTGCCGTCGAGATCGTGATCGCCGAACAGGTGTCCCAGTCCAAACGCCTGCAGCAGTGCCAGCAGCACCATCAGCGCCAGTGCCACGGCAAAGGGCAGGTTGTGATCGGCCAGCAAGCTCATTCCGTCCGCCACCGGCCGCGCCGGCAGCTATCCCCCCAACGAATCTCTCTGTGGGCCATCATGCCGCTTCGGGGCTACGAATCCAGAAAAACCGGTCGCCTGCGAAGCCTCGCTTGTTGAGAAATGGTGGCCGGTTGCTAGGGGTGAGCTGGATGCGATTGTGTCTCACCGTCCTCGCGCTTTCGTTGCTCGCCGCGCCACTCGCCGCGCGCGACAGCCTCGGGGTGTTCGGGGATTGGGGGGCGTTCCGCGATCCGGAAGTGCCGAGGTGCTATGCGGTTGCGGCGGCGCAGGATGCGCGGCGGGGGCAGGCTTATGCGAGCGTGGGGACGTGGCCGAGGCGGCAGGTGCGGGGGCAGATCCACTTTCGATTGTCGCGGCAAACGGCGCCTGGAGCGACGATCTCGCTCAGCATCGGCGGTGAGAGGTTCGCGCTGACCGGCAGCGGGGCGGACGCCTGGGCGCAGGACAGGGCGATGGACGCAG
>CAYTPY010000188.1:0-2987 GCA_964439725.1 uncultured Erythrobacter sp.
TCGCCGGCGTCGCAAGCCGAGAAGCGACCGGTGCAAGCCAGCGATTTTCAGAAAGAGCGCGCCTGTCCGGCACGTGTTTGATGAACCAATTTCGCATGTAGTTTTCGCGAACAGCGCCTTGTCAAATTCCCTGGTGCATCGCGTCGAGAGGTACTCGACTCCGATCTAGCATGCAGGCTTCTCCGATCTATGAGCGCAGCGACGTAACGAACGACAGGCCCCTCATTGAGGGCGCAATGCGCAGCCTACTGCGGCTTGCATGAACGATATGTTGCGATGGCTTGAGGTCGCGTCATGCCGGACCCGCATCGAACTCAGACCGTTGATCTTTGTTCGAGCGAGCTACCGGCTGGGGAAGTACATTATGCCCGCCTTTTGGACACGGCTTTGGCGCCAAACGTGAGAGCATAGTCGCGATATAGCCCCCGAGGCGACTAAATGTGGCCCCTCAGACCGCAAATGTTTGGATGGAACTTAGCGCAGGCAAGGGAGCGGCGCGGATGAGGATAAAATCCCCCTTCTCGGACAGGCGTCGAGAGCGAATGTCAGATCCGCGCAATACGCGGCAAGACCATCGTAGTTCAGTTATGCGTGTGTGCTAATCGTTTCGTCTGGAGGTGTCCTGTTGATCGCCGGTTTTGCTTGGCGACTTTTTCTTTGAAGCCGACTGGCTCCCTCTGGCGTTGTTGCCCCCGCCGCGACCTGTGCCAGTGCTGCCGCTCGCACCATCGCCACCCTTCGCCGTGATGGCGCCAGGATTACCGCCTGCACCCTTCTGAGCCATGCTGACCTCCTTAGCTCGATAGTTCTCGAACCATTCGGCGCCTGTGCCGTTCCGACATGTCACTCTTTCGGCCCGGGCTCCTGGCGGGCGGCCGACACCTTCCGATGGATTCTCGGCGCACCAGCTCGACCGTATGCCTGTTAATATGATGGACGCTGACACTGTAGCCGCCTCGAGCGAAGCTCATGTACCGCAGAAAGTGGCGAGCACCCGTTCATCGGGCGCCGGAGGGGCCTGATAGTGTTTGAACTGCGGCTGCTCGTCGAACGGGCGAGAGAGGACCTGCAATAGCTCTTGGAATGGCCCGTAATCTTCTCGTTCGACTGCCGCTTCGATCATCGCCTCGACTCGGTGGTTGCGAGGGATATACGCAGGATTGGCTGCGAGCATGGCCGCTCTCCGCGCGGGAATCTCCTGTGCATCCAGTTGAAGGCGAGCTCGCCACTTGACCGCCCATTGGTCGAACTCCCGCGGATTGACGAACAGCTCACGGACAGTGGCATCGCTGCCGGGTTCGATAGCGTCAGCAAGCCGGCGGAAGAACAAAGTAAAGTCGACGCGGTTGTGAGCCATGGCGCTAAGCAGCTCCTGGATGAGAGCGTTATCGTCTTCCTGTTGTGTCAGGAGGCCCAATTTGCGGCGGAAGCCGCTCAGGTATTCTGATTGGAAGCGTGGTGCAAAAGCGTCCAGAGCTTCCTCGGCAAGCGTGATGGAAGCATTCTGATCGCCGTCGAGTAACGGCAACAGCGTTTCCGCGAAGCGGCTGAGGTTCCACAACCCATTCTGGGGCTGATTGGCGTATGCGTAGCGGCCATTACGATCGATGGAGCTGAACACGGTTGCCGGATCATAGGTGTCCATGAAGGCGCACGGCCCGTAATCGATCGTTTCGCCGGAGACGGCCATGTTGTCGGTGTTCATCACCCCGTGAATGAAGCCGACCGTCAGCCAACGAGCGATGAGTGTCGCTTGAGCTGCGATGACAGCGTCAAGCAATGCGCAATAGGGTCGCTCTGCTAGCGCCGCGTCGGGGTAGTGCCGCTCAATGACAAAATCGGCCAGCTGACGAAGGGCTTCGTGATCGCCCCTCACAGCGAAATACTGGAATGTGCCCACACGGATGTGGCTTGCGGCGACCCGGACGACTACCGCTCCAGGCATGGTGCGTTCGCGGTACACGAGCTGCCCGGTGGTTAGCGCCGCCAGCGCCCGAGTTGTCGGCATGCCCAGCGCGGCCATTGCTTCACTGACCAGATATTCCCTGAGGACCGGCCCTAACGCGGCCTTTCCGTCTCCGTTTCGAGAAAAAGGCGTGCGGCCCGCTCCCTTCAGTTGAAGATCGTGACGGGAGCCCTGCGGATCTACGACTTCTCCAAGCAGAATCGCTCGACCGTCGCCTAGTTGCGGGACGAAGTTGCCGAACTGATGACCCGCGTAGGCCGTCGCGATCGGCTCGGAGCTTGGCGCGATCTCCCTGCCTGACAGGAACTGGACACCCTCCGGGCTGTCCAACCACTCCTCGTCTAGCCCTAGGTTGCGTGCCAACTCGCCGTTCAGTTGGATGAGCTGCGGCGCTTCGGCAGTCGAGGGAGCTACGCGAGCGTAGAATCGCTCTGGCAAAGCCGCATAGCTGTTTTCCAGAACGATCTTCATCGACGTCTCCGCAGATTGTCTCGAGGTATGCGCCACTGCACCTAGAACGCACGAGGGCGGGGCGGTGCCGCAAAAAACGAGAACGCGTTCTAGCGCCGGTTCGGCGCCATACACTTCCCTTTGCCGGAACGGCTGGTCCGGTCCGGCGCTTAAGGTTCGAAACACTACCGCAGGTGGGTGGCTAATGGCAGCAGGGGATTGCGCAACACCCTACAGGATGGTCTTGCCGCCCCGCCTCTCGGTCCAGGGCTCTGGTCCGGGAGGTGCTGGACGACCACGGCTATAAGGTTAAGGACGACATGCTCGGCACCTGGGAGCAAACCGCCGCGTTCAAGGCAAAAAACACCACGTCTCCACCACGCCGCAAGCCGTCATCGGTGGTGAGCGGATCGGCGCCAGCGACGAGCTCGCACGAAAGATTGGGGATGCTCATCCGCAAACGCCTTCGTGTGCATAGCTAGGGGCACAATCTGGGGTACAGATCCTACCCGTCGCCCGGTTGAACGAAGCGTTGTCAGGTACTAAAGCTAGTTGGTCGGGGAGAGAGGAT
>CAYTPY010000189.1:0-2955 GCA_964439725.1 uncultured Erythrobacter sp.
GGCTGCGGCTGGGAAGCACGGCCAGCATACTGGCGCTGGCCATCATCGGCACCCCGGCGCTGGCGCAGGACGCGCCGGCCGCAGGGCAGGGAGCAAGGGCCGGGCCGCAGGAGAACGCCATCGTCGTCACCGGCAGCCGCATCCAGCGCTCCGGGGGGTTCGACCAGCCGACCCCGGCGACGGTGATCGGCGGCCAGCAGGTGGCGGATCTTGCCATCGTCAACGCCGGCGATATCGCCGAGTTGATCCCGCAGAACACCGCGTTCGTGTCCGATGCGGTGGCCGGCATCACCGCCGGGGCTGACGTCGGCGCCGCTTACGCCAACTTGCGCGGCCTCAACCCCTCGCTTGGCACGCGTACGCTGACGCTGGTTAATACCCGCCGCTTCGTGCCGACGTCGGACGGCGGTGCGGTCGATCTCAACCTGATCCCGACTGCCATGATCGAGCGGGTTGAGACCGTTACTGGCGGCGCCTCGGCCGTCTACGGCTCGGATGCGGTGGCGGGCGTCGTCAACATCCTGCTCGACACCGATCTCGAAGGCTTCCGCGCCCAGGTCGACTACGGCCAGACCTTCCGCGGCGACGGAGCCGGCTGGCACGGCTCACTGGTCTACGGCACGCGCGTCGGCAGCCGCGGTCACCTCGTGGTCGGCGGCGAGTATGAAAAGCGCGACGGAATCGGCGATTGCGCGGCGGTGCGGGAATGGTGCGCCGAAGGCTGGGACGTCTTCGTCAACGCCAACAACGTGCTGCCCGATGGGTCACTGTCCGGCTTCGACCGCCCCGGCACGCCCGGTTACGGCCTGCCCAACTATATCATCGGCCCGAACTCGAAGCAGGCCTTCAACGACGCCCGCGGCGTCGTCCGCAACCGGGCGCCGGCAGCCCCCGCAGCGCGCAACATGCGCTTCAACGAGGACGGCACCGCGATCCTCCAGTTCGACCCTGGGCAGTACGTCCAGACCTCGCAGACCGGGCCGCGCATGGGTGGGGACGGGGAATCGACTTACGCCGATTCCGATATTCAGACCCCGCTCGAACGCTGGGTCGGCTACGCTTACGGCGAGTATGAGCTGACCGATGGCCTCAAGTTCGTGGGCGAGCTGACTTATGCCAACCGCACAGCATCGAACAGCGGCGTCACGGCCGGCCCGCGCTCGACGTATTTCGTCAATCCCGACAACGCCTTCCTCCCCGAATCGCTGCGCACGCTTCTCGCCGGCACGCAGTTCAGCCTGGGCAAGGACGTCGATGCCCAGATCCCCGCGCGCAACACCGCGAAAGCGGAAGTATGGCGCGGCGTGCTGGGGCTCGACGGTGAGCTAGGCAGCAATTGGCAATGGGGCGTCTATTACCAGTACGGCCGCAACGACCGGCACCAGTCGGCCCGCTACTCGCGCGTGAATACGGAGTTCCAGTACGCGCTCGATGCGGTGCGCGATCCGGACACCGGCGACATCGTCTGCCGCGAACTGCTCGACCCGACCCCCGATCCGCGCGCCGAAGGCTGTGTGCCGATGAACCTGTTCGGGCTCGACAACCTCGATCAGCGGGCGATCGACTATGCCTACCGCCCGGTGGTCGAGGACTTCGTCTTCACCCAGCACGTCTTCGCCGGTGACGTGCGCGGTACGCTGTTCGACGGCTGGGCGGGCCCCATCGGCTTTGCGGCCGGCGGGGAATACCGCTCGGAAGAAGGGGACGTGACTCACGGCGACATTCCCAACTACACCGATTACGCGTTCACGTTCGGCCTCGACTATGGCGGCAGCATCAAAGTGCTCGAAGGCTTTGCCGAGCTCAACGTGCCGGTGCTGCGCGATTCCGCCATCGGCGAGTTGCTGGAGTTCAACGGTGCGATCCGCTGGACCCGCAACAAGGCCGCCGATGCCTATACCGACGAAGAGCGCAAGTCGGAGGCGACCAGCTACAAGATCAGCGGCATCTACGAGATCGGCGGCGGCGTTCGGCTGCGCGCGTCGCGCTCACGCGATATCCGGGCCGCCGGTTTCCGCGAGCTGTTCCAGCGTAACGTGCCGACCGAGGAAGGCTCCTCGCTCGGCATCGTCGACAACCCGAACATCGCTGGTTCGGGCAACGACGACCCGACGCCGATCCTCAATGGCGGCAGCTTCTCGCTCACGCCGGAGAAGGCCGACACGACCACCGCCGGCATCGTCTTCCGGCCGAGCTTCATTCCGGGCCTGCGGCTCTCAGCCGACTGGTACCAGATCGAGCTCGCCGATGCGGTCAGCATCCTCAGCGGTCAGCGCATCGTCGATTTCTGCGATCAGTTCGATCTGTTCTGCGACCGCATCACGTTCGCCTCGCCGGCCGACATCACCTTCATCGATGCCCGGCGCGTGAACCTCGGCGAAGTGACGGTGCGCGGCTTCGATTTCGAGCTCGACTATCGCATCGCCATGGCCGACATGAACCCAGCGCTTGGCAACGGCGTGCTGGGGCTGCGAGTGCTCGCCAACAACCAGTACGACCAGCTCGTCCAGCCCGACGCGACCGTGCCGGTGATCGATTACGCCGGCCAGACCGGTCCGGTGCTCGGCGGCGGCAACTTGAGCCCCGCACCGTCGTGGATGCTGAACGCCTTCCTCAGCTACGACAACGGCGGATTCAACGCCACGCTCAGTGCACGGCGGATCAGCTCCGGTATCTACGATGTCGAGAAAACAGGCCCACAGGACGAAGGTTACGATCCGTTCCTGCCGAACAGCATCAACAATAACCGCGTGAAGGGCCGCACCTACTTCGGGCTGGCCATGTCGTACGAGATTCCGATCGGCACCAGCGGCGGCGACCAGGCGGTCGAAGTGTTCGGGGCTATCGAGAACTTGTTCGACAAGAAACCTCCGATCGCCCCCGGTGGGGGCGGGCTGGGTGGCTCGAACTACCCGACCAACCCGGTGTTCTTCGACACGTTCGGGTCCCGCTTCC
>CAYTPY010000190.1:0-2938 GCA_964439725.1 uncultured Erythrobacter sp.
AAAGTCAGCACGAGGCCGACGGTGATCATCCGCGGGGTCAGTGAGGCCACGCCGACCCGGGTGCGGCCGGTGATCAGCGAAAAGGCGAAGAACGCGACGTAGAGCGTCAGCAGGATAGTAAGCGCGGGGAGTAAGGCTCCGTCGCTGCCGAACAATCGGCCGAACGCGGCCTGGGCGGTGGCGCCCGCGGCGCAATCGACCGCCCGCAAGCTCGCAGCAACACCCGCGCTGACGCCTTCGAGCGCTTGCTGGCAGGTGGCGGGGTTCACTCGGCGGCCTCCCAGACCGGGTAGTCGTCGTCCGCCTCGTCAACATAGCCCGGCCAGGCGCGGCCGGTGAGCGCAGGATACCAATCCGCCGGGTTGTCGCCGACCGCCTCGCGCAGCAGGTCGAGCCGCCGCACCGCGCTCTCGCGGCCCGACAGGATCGTCAGCACTTCGGGCGCGCCGGAAAGGTCGAGGCGGACGACCACGCTGGCGTCGGGCTGGCGCACGAGGAAGCAGCGGCTGTGTGCGGGAAGCGAGCGGATCAGCGAGAGCTCGTGGGCGGTCAGCCCGAACCCGTCGCAGTAGTCCTCCGCCCGGGCGCGGGCGTTGGGCATGAAGACCATCGTAGCGGTCTGTTCAACCAGCGCGGTCGAGATGCGGCTGTCGAGTGCGTCGCGCGCCGACTGCGTGGCGAAACCGACCAGCGCGTTGCGCTTGCGGAGCGTCTTCAGCCAGTCGCGGATGCGCGCGGCGAAGACTTCGTCGTCGAGCGCCTTCCAGCCCTCGTCGATCAGGATCATCGTCGGCTGCCCGTCGAGCCGCTCGTCGATGCGGTGGAACAGGTACATCATCGTCGGTGTGCGCAGACGTGGGCTTTCGAGCAGCGCGGTCATGTCGAAGCCGAGCACGCGCGCGGACAGATCGAGCCGGTCGGTAGGATTGTCGAACAGCCAAGCATGCTCGCCGTCCTCGATCCAGGCGGAGAGGCGGTCGGCAAGGTCGCCCGGCTGCGGGCGGCGGGCGCCCGAGACCAGCTCGCGGAAATGGCGCAGGCGGCGGAGCGAGGCATCGTTGGCATAGGCCGCGTCGACCGCGCCCGAGATCGTCGCCAGCTCTTCCGGTCCTTCGGCCTTGAGCAGGACGCTGAGCCAGTCGCGCAGGAAAGCGCGATTAGCGGGAGTGTCGGGCAGGGCGAGGGGGTTGAAGCCGGTTGGCTCGCCGGCGTGGATGCGGTCGTAGCGTCCGCAGATGCCGCGGATGAACAGCTCGGCCCCGCGGTCCTTGTCGAAAAGGATCGTGCGGGGTGAGAACTTCTGCGCCTGAGCCGCGAGGAAGTTCATCACCACGGTCTTGCCTGATCCCGACGGGCCGATGACCGAGAAGTTGCCGAGATCGCCGTGGTGGAAGTTGAAGAAGAAGGGCGTCGCGCTCGTCGTCTCGAGAAGGCAAACCGCATCGCCCCAGTGATTGCCTTCGGCCTGGCCGAGCGCGAAGCCGTGGAGCGAGGAGAAGCTTGCCATGTTGGCAGTAGAAATCATGGCGCGGCGGACGAGGTAGTGTTCGTTGCCGGGGAACTGGCCCCAGAAGGCGGGTTCGATGTTGGTATCTTCGCGCACGGAAATGGCGCCAGTATCGGCGAGCGCGGCGGCGACCTGGGCGGCGGCGTCGTCGAGGCGGGCGAGGTCGCTCTCGCGGACCAGCACGGTCAGGTGGTGATCGCCGAAGCCGGTCGAGCCCGTGCCGAGGGCATCGCGCGCGGAGAGCATGTCCGCGCGCTCGGCGACGGCCTCCTCGTCGGCCGAGCGGAGGCGGCGCAGGGCCAGCTCCATGCGCTCGCGCGCGGTCTGCCGTTCCTGCGGAGCGAAACTTTCGGTGACGATCATTTCGAAGGGCAGCCGCAGCATGCCGTCGAGCAGGCCGGGGCTGGTGGCGTCGGGATAGTCCTTGAGGCTGAGCATGGCTGCGAAATCGGGCTGGCCGGCGCCGCGCAGCTCCATCGCGTCGAGCCCGAAACTGGCGCGGCGATAGGGGAGCATGCGGCCGATGTCGGTCTCTTCGTCCGGACGGCGCACAGGGCGCATCTCGCCGTTGTAGAGCGCGGAGAGCAGCTCGAGCAGCTCGTTGTTGGACTGCCCGCTGGGGCCGCGATAATCACCGAGCGGCTGCGCGCCATAGGCGCCAAGCGAAGCGGCGAGCGCCTGCATCGCGGCGCGTAAGCTGCGCACATCCTTGAGATCGGCTTCGAGCCGGTCGCCACTCCGCCGCTTGAGCAGCTTGCCGGCTCGCTCGGCGAGGCCGGCCTTGCCCCGCGCTGGGCGGCGGACAAGCGTGACGAACTGATCGTTGATGAACAGCGATCCGCCAGAGAGCTTCTCCCGCCAGCGCCGGTCGATATGCGCGGCGAGCGGATCCTCGAATTGCGCGTCGAGCTCGACCGAAACGCGGCGGCGGATGACGTGATGATAGAGCACGAAACGCGCATCGAGGTTCGAGCGCAGCATGACCTCGCGCGTGGCCGCATGGGCGTTGAGCGCCTCGGTATCCTCGGTCTCGAACAAGAGGCCCGGCACCTGCAGCGCGCTCATCAGCGAGCCGTCGCGCAGCAGCAGCGTGTTCTCGTCGACGAGGCGAGCGTAGGGCAGGCGGTCGCCGGCATGCGCTTCACGAGCGCTCCACGCCGCCGCTCCGAGCCATCTCTTGGTCATGGTCGCCCTCCTAGGCGGCGTAACTGTTGCAACCCCAGCGCTTGAAGTTCTTCACGCGCGGGCACTTGCTGACCTTGGTGACCCACAGGTCGAAAATCCGCGGTTCGCGCAGGCAGGCGAAGTAGCCGACGCCGTGGATAGCCAGCGCCGCGGGCAGAGCGAGGAAACTGCCGGTGATGAGGAACAGCTCAGTCGTCACCGCGGCGTTGATGATGAAGAAGTTGTAGGTCACGCCGGCGAACATTT
>CAYTPY010000191.1:0-2896 GCA_964439725.1 uncultured Erythrobacter sp.
TCTTCGTAAACGCTGGTGTCGATCAGCCTCGCCAGCTCCTCGCGCGAGCGCGGGGCGCGCTCGTTCTGCTCGGCGAGCCACTGTTCCTCGATCACCATCACGTCGAGCAGGTCGGACGGGAAGCCGGGCTCGTAGCGATGGTGCTTCCAGCTATCCTCGACGTCCTCGCGCGAGAACTCGCCCGCTTCGACGACCATGGCCTTGGCACGCACCGGATCGCGGCGCAGCTCTTCCGAGGCGTCGATGATCGCGCGGACGAAGTGCACGATCTTCGTGCGGCTGGCCGGATCGGCGAGCTTTTCGGCAGTGGTGTTGAGGTTGAACAGCTCGCGGTAAACGCCCTCGCCCGAAAACTCGATCATGTCGTCGCCTAAGACCTGGGCGGCGTTCTCGCTCTCCGGCTCCCAGATCACGACCGCGTCGACCTCCCCCTTGCGCAGCGCTTCGGTCATGCCGGCAAGCGGGACGATGGACCTGGCCTCGATGTCGGCGAAGCTGAGGCCCGCCTCCGTCAACATGCGGTGGAGGAAGTAGCCCGAGCTGGTCTGCGGGATGGTGGCAACCGCCTTGCCCTTGAGATCGGCGACGCTGGAGATGCCGGCCGACTTGCGCGCGACCACGCGGTAGAGACCTTCGCTGACGCCAAGGATCACCCGCAGGTTCGGGTTCTCGACCGAATAGCGCAGCAACTGCGTCTCGGCATTGGTGGCGACGTCCGCTTCACCCTCCTCGCCGAATCCCGGCACCGGCGGCGCGCCGACGAGGTTCGAGAGGCTGCCCATCCGCACTGTCGCCTCGCCCGGATAGTAGTGCTCCGCCGCCAGCAGGACGGGTGCGATCTCGAAAGTCTGCTTGTTGCCATAGACCGCGATCGGGCCGGGATCGTCCTGCGCGGTCCCCACGCTGGCGCAGGCGGTGAGCGCCCATCCCGCGAGCGCTGCCATCACTTTCCGAAACATCCGATATCTCCCGTGAGCTTTGCCCGGGAGACTAGCCGGTGAGGCCCACGCGGCAACCGGCGAAAGCGGCACGGATTCTTGCTCATTTCGTCCTTCCCGCGGTCGCGAAGCACTGCCGGAGGCAGAACGCGGGAATCCAGCGAACGAGAAGATCGCGCGCAGCGCTCCACTGCGACTGGGTCCCCGCTTTCGCGGGGATGACGAACAAGGTAGGATGCAGAAATGCACCCGGCGCCCGCCTCCACCGACGACGCCAGTTGGACGTCCGCCGGCCTTGCCCGGCCCGAAGCGGTGCGGGCGTGGCAGGACTGGGCGGCGCGGACGATCGCGCCGCTCGACGTCTGCGTGTTCGACGCCGACAGCTTCGCCGCGCGGTGGAGCAGCCACGGCGTCGGCCAGCTCCGCCTGCTGCGGCTCGAGGCGCCGGCGCAGCGCGTGGTGCACAACGGTGACGGCGCCGGAAAGGCGACCCCGTCGATCCAGCTCGTCTATGCCCGTAGCGGCGCGCTGAAGACGCGGGTCGGCGGCAAGCGCTTCACCGTGCGCCCGGGCGAGTTCGTGCTGCTCGACAACACGCGCTTCTACCAGATGGAGATGGACAGCGCGCACGAAGCGGTCGACCTGATGATGCCGCTGGGATGGCTCGATCGGTACCTGCCCGATACCGGCGCGCTGCTCGGGAAACCGGTGAGCGCGCGTGAGGGCTGGGGCGCGCCGCTCGGCAGTCTGCTTGAAACGATGGCAGAGGGAATCGACGCCACGCCCCTCCCCCGCCCGATGATCGCCGAGCAGGTCGGCACGCTGCTGACCCTCGCCACCGGCTTCCACGAGGCTCCGGCCGAGAGCCGGCATCGCGGCCAACTCGCCCGGCAAATCCTGCGCCGGATCGAAACCGACTTCGCTGACCCCGACCTCTCGCCCGAGGGGCTGGCGGCCGAGCTCGGCATCTCCAAGCGCTACCTCCAGCAGCTCCTCGCCGGCAGCGGCACCAGCTTCGTGCAGGAACTGACCGCCACCCGGCTCGACCGGGCGAGCGACACGCTGAGCGATCCGAGAGCCGGGGGACTGACTGTGGGGGAGATCGCGTTTCGCTGCGGGTTCCTCGACCCCGGCTATTTCGCGCGGGCCTTCCGCAAGCGGTTTGGCAGGACGCCGAGCGAGTGGAGGGCTGCCCGATAGAGATCGCGCACGCCTCGCGACAAAGACGCAAGGTGCCCGTTCTCCTTGCGTGAAATCAAATCCCCTGAGCGGCCTCGCTGTATCAGTGCCGGCGAAGCTGCTATCCCACAGTCAAAGGAGCGACACCATGCCTGACACCGTTGCGGCAAAAGCCCGGCTCGAAGCACAACTCGCAGAGCTCAAGGACCGGCTCGGCCGGATCGAGACCGACCTCGACGAACCGATCAATCCGGACCTCTCCGAACAGGCTACCGAAATGCAGGACGACGATGCACTTGGCGGGCAGGCGGAACTCGTCGCGCGGCAGATAGCCTCCACCGAGCGCGCGCTGGAGCGGATCGAAGATGGAACATACGGCGTGTGCGGGATCTGCGGTACCGACATCCCCGAGGGCCGCCTCGAAGCCCGGCCTGAAGCCTCGCTATGCGTGGGCTGCGCCGAGCGGAACGAGTAATCGCCGCGCCGCCTTTAACGGCCGCCGGCAGCAGGCCCGCGACGCCTTTGCCTTCAAGCGCCGGATGCTCGCCTGCACCGGCTCGATAACAGGTCGGCGGGATCGAGCCGACCGAGTAGAGCGCCTGCGCATTTGTCCCACCCCTCATGCGCGCGAATCCTCACATTAGCTTGCCCGCAAGCGCTAGACCGGCAACCCTAGGATAATGCCCGCACCGTTTGAGGCCGCAAAGGCCCGGGGGCGCTTCCGGAGAGAGGTTTGCCAACGATGACCGACGCCAAGAGCTTCCCCCTGCCCAGCGACC
>CAYTPY010000192.1:0-2887 GCA_964439725.1 uncultured Erythrobacter sp.
AATGCGGTCGCTCCCGGCACCGCCGCTGCTACCTACAAGCAGACGACTTGGGCAACAATAGGATTGAGCTCGCCGCCCCTGGTCACAGCGGGGTTGATGCGCGCGGCTGCTCTCCGTCGGACCCCGCCCTGCCGGGAACCTCAGCCGTGCATATGCTCTTCAAGATCATGAATGGCAGCGGATTGGACAGGTTGCGCTTCGAGGGAGCGGGTTCCGGTCGGCAGTAATCGCGCCTGAGGCAGACATATGGTATGCGACGACCTGCGCCGATACAGATGGGTTGTCAGCTCGACTAAGCCGCCGAGCCGCCGAGCCACTGCGCCTGGCTGACATCAATCGCGGGAGGCTCATTTTCGAGGAGTGCGAGGAGCTCGGCGGCGCGATCCTGCACCGATTGGCGGTCAGCGCCGGAAAGTTTCTCCTCCGCAAGGTGCTGGAATCGCAGCACCTGGAGTTTCAACAACTGCAGCTGCTGGTTCCGCCGACAGGCAGTTGCGACCTCACCAATAACGCGCAGGAAGTGGAGCCCGGCAATCATGTCGGACGCAGCATAGTGGCGCAGCGCTCCGAAGCCGCTGTCCAGAAAGGTGGCGAAGTCGGAGGGCAAGGCAAGGACGCGGGCTTTGCCACTCTCATCGACCCGCACTGAATCAGGCAGCTTGCGGCGGGCGAACTCGGTTGCGCCTGCACCCAGCCAATCCAGGCAGGTTATGGCGGTCATCGGGTCGTTGACCCCTGGGGAGAGGGCCCGGGCGGCAATCTCCACCAGTTCACTCACGAGAAACATGATGTCGCTCTCGGGGGTGCGCTTGCGTCCGGCGGTGAAGCAGCCTCGCAACGCATGCCCGAGTTCGTCGTCAACCTCACTGGCGGGGCTGACGTCCGCCAGGCCGCGTCCCTCCATCACGAAGTCGCCAGGACGGTAGCGCAGCCGGATCACGACATCGCGCTTGGTGGCGATCTTCATCAGCTGCTCTTGATCAATCGCTTGAAGATAGCCTTTCTCACGGCTTCGCACCGTGCCCCATGCGCTGTCGGGCAACGGAGGCGGGACGCGAGGCGCGTCTGGCTCGTGACCGATGAGGTCCGGGAAGCGTTTGCTGGCATCCTCGACGAGTTGTTCCCCGATGCGGGCCACAACATGGCTGATGTGAATGCTCTGCGACACATGGTTGATGAAGTAGATCAGCACCGCAATGGAGCAGGCCGCCAGAAGCAGAGCGCCGACGACGGACAGCTGCGGCACGAAATCGTCCTCGCCGCCCCGGATCGTGCGCAGGACCATCAGACAGTAGAGAAAGGTGGCGATGAAAGTGCCGAGCGTAACGGTGTTGCCACGGTCGCTCATGAAGTTGGTTAGCACGCGCGGCCCAAACTGGGTGGAAGCGTGAGAGAGGGCGACCATGGTGATGGAGAAGACCACGCCGGCCACCGTGATCATCGAGCCGGCGATAATCGAGAGGACCTCGCGCGCTCCGGCAACCCCCATCTGCTGATGCCAGCTGACACCCTCCATCCAGCTGGTGCCGAGCCGAACATCGAGCCAGATCATGCCCGCTCCGAGCAGCACCGCGGCTAGTGCCATGATGCTGGGCACGAACCAATAGCTAGAGCGGATCGCCTGGAGGCGCGTGCGGATGCGGCTGCTCATACGGTCAGCATCGGCAGCGTCCGCGCCGTGGGGCCGGCAAGGCTCACCTGCCGCTTTCCTCGTTGCTGAGGGAGATGGCGGGCAGGCAGGTAATCTCGTAAGTCGCCGAGGCAATCCCGATGCCTGCCGCTTCCAGTTCGGGGAGGATTTCCGGGCTCATGGCGTCCTAGATCTCCCTTGGGCCATGGTCGGGCGTCAGAAAGCAGACCGTCAGCTCCAGCCAGTTGTCGGTCAGGCGCCAATAGACGGGCGGCTCAATCTCGCCAATCGAAAGTCGATAGCGACGTTCCAGCTCGTCTTGGTGCCGCGGGTCGATCCGCTCTCGGGTGATCGCATGACGCTGGGCCGCTTCCAGCAGAATGGTCTCTACCTTCGCCCGGTCGTCGCCGTAGCGAACGGGCAACCGCACCTCCTCCCACACATAGGGAAAGTGATAAGTGTAGTTGTATATCGGCTCGTCGAAGATCTTGTCGTTGCTGACCATCACGATCCGCCCGGTGAACTGGCTCGAGTGAACCCATATTGCTGGTTCGTTCGAGTTTACGGGCGGCGGCTGGCCCATCTCCATGATCTTGGTCTGCATGAACGAAAGTGCGATCACGCCGCCGCGCACCCCGCCCATGACAATGCGGTCGCCGACATTGAAGTCTTGCCGCAAAGGATGATGAAATAGCCGGCGACGGCAGTGATCACTCGTTGCAGCGCAAACGCCACGCCGGCAGTAACGAGACCCAGCGCCGTCGTGACGTGGGTCGGGTCATCGCACCAGATCGAGATGATGCCGACGAGAAGGACGGCCGCTGCTGTGAGGCCGCTCGCCTGCCGTAGCCAGAAGCGGACCTTGTCGCCCCCTGCGTGACCGGTGGCAGCCCGGAGCGAGCGCGCGACTTTGGAGAAGAGCAGGACGACTGCCGCGATCGCGATAGTGAGCACGAGCTTGCGCCCGTTTTCGGCGTTGCACCGACCAGCGTCACGCCGAAGAGTTCAGGGCCGTGCCGCTCGCCATCCCACGTGCTTTTCTACCTCGCGAAGATCGTCGGACGACCGCCGCCGGCTTCATCCCATGAAAGCTTCGAGTGCGGTTCCACGATCCGGCGGCGCCCGTGGCGGGGCGTCCGCCCGGGTTGCTCGCGAGCTATTCAATCCGGCGCACGTTCGCCAGAAGCTCGGGATCGATGGTGTCGGCAGTCATGACCGAGACATCGCCGGTTTTCTCGAGCACGATTGCCCGCACCT
>CAYTPY010000193.1:0-2844 GCA_964439725.1 uncultured Erythrobacter sp.
CCGCGCAGCGTCAGGTTATCGCCGGCCGGCCCGCCCCCGCCTTCGCCGGCAGACATTGAGATGCCGGAAACATTGCGCAGCACGTCAGCCAAAGTCGATGCCGCCTGCTGCTCCATTACCTCGCGCGATACGATGCTGATCGATTGCGGTGCGTCCTGGACGTTGCCGAGCCGGCTGTTCAGGGTATTGATCCGCTCGCGCTCGCTGGTGACGACGATGTCGGCCCCGACGTCGTCCCCGCCCTGCCCATCTGCAACTTGTCCGGTGCCGGTATCGGCGCCGCCTTGAGCGGCCGCTGCACCGCCGATGAGGAGCGTAGAGCCGGCAATGGCCACCGCCGCTTTTCTGTAGGACCGAATACCGGGCGTGCGAGTGCGGCCAAGTCTCATAACTTCCCCTTTGATGCGAATCGTTCTTATTAGCGGCGCTGCTGATAATCATTCGCATTATGCTTGCAACCCGAAATTTCTGCGTTAGAGCGATTCGCCTTCAGGGCTGGAAAGATCATCGAATGGCGAAAACCTCGAAGAAGCAGATCCGCATGGCCTGGCTGCAGGTGCACAAGTGGATCGGACTGCTCCTGGCGGTTCTGATCATTCCGATTTCAGTGACGGGCTCCGCGCTCGTCTGGCATGACTGGCTCGATGCCCAGCTAGAGCCGCAGCGCTACCAAGTGCTGGGCCCTGCCGAACTGCCGCCGTCTGCCTATGCAGCCAGGGCAGCGGCCGAACTCGGTCCCGAGCAACGGCTGAGCACGCTGCGCTTCAATGCCGAGGGCATGCCCGTCCAGGTGGTCGCCCAAAAGCCGGGACAGGGCCCGCGCCCTGAGCGCACCAACTACTGGCTCGATCCACGTACTGCCGAGATCATCGACCAGGCGCCCGCCGCCGAAGGCATGGTTCACGTGATGCACGTCCTGCACGGCAGCATGATGATCCCCGGCGGCTGGGGCCGGCCGATCGTCGGATGGGTCGGTGTGTTCATGCTGATCTCGAGCATCAGCGGCCTGTGGCTGTGGTGGCCGCTTAGCGGCAGCTTCAAGTCGGGCCTCAAGTGGAAGCGCCGCAACTCGCTGAACGCCAACCTCCACTACATGACCGGCTTCTGGATCCTGATCCCGCTGGCGATGCTGTCCTTCACCGGCGCCTGGATCAGTTTCCCCAAAGTGTTCAGCGCCTTCGAACCCAACCCCGCTGCCGCGCAGGGACGTGGACCGGGTGGCCCCGGCCGCGGTGCTCAACCGCTGGAAACGACGCAGACCACGATCGACGCCGCGCTCGCCGCGGCGCAGCCGCTGGCCACGGGGCACTTGGTGTCGATCGCTTGGCCGACCGACCGCAGTGCGGAATGGACCCTCCAGTTCGAGAGCGACAGCGACGCCCCGCGCACGGAAATCAAGGTGGGCGATGCCGACGCGGTGGCGCTTGCGCCCGAGCCGCCGCGACCCGAGACGCTCGCTCGCAAGATGCGCCGCTGGCACGACGGCACCGACATGGGCGTTATCTGGCAGGTCGTGATCTTCGCTGGCGGCATCATCCCGGCGCTGCTGTCGGTCACTGGCATCGTCATCTGGTGGCGGGCCCGCCGCGCGAGGATGCGCTCGCGCGCCAATTTCGGTGGCAGGCCCCAGGCCGCTGGCGCCTGATCCGCGGGTCTAGCGGGAGCGGGTCCCAACCCGCCCCCGCTGTACGCGGTCTGACCTCCACAGGGTGACGAACGCGGCGGCCATCGCCATATCGGCGGCCATGTCGCTTCCTCCCCGTCCTTGGCCGACCGGCCAGTGCGAAGAACTCGAACCGCTGGTTCGGCGCGTTCTGGCGCCGAATGGATCGCCATTCACGTTCACCGGCACGCAGACTTACCTCGTCGGCGACGCCCGCGGCCTTGCCGTCATCGATCCCGGCCCGGCCGAGCCTGAACATCTCGCAGCACTCGACGCGGCCATCGCGGGTATACCGGTCGTGGCAATTGCCTGTACGCATACCCACCGCGACCATTCCCCTGCCGCCGCTCCTCTAGCCGAGCGCACGGGCGCGCCGGTTGTCGGCTGCGCGCCGCTGACGCTAGCCAGTGACGAGCCCCGCGCAGATGCGCCGTTCGATCCCGACTATCATCCCGACCGGGTTCTCGGAGACGGCGACACCATCAACGGCCCAGCCTGGTCACTCACCGCGGTGGCGACGCCTGGCCACACCTCCAACCACTTGTGTTTCGCCCTGGAAGAAACCGGCGCGCTGTTCACCGGCGACCACGTGATGGGCTGGTCAACCACCGTCGTGGCGCCGCCCGATGGAGACATGGCCGACTACATGGCCAGCCTCGACAAGCTCTATGGGCGCGATGACCGCATCTATTATCCGGCGCATGGCCCCGCCGTCGAGCGCCCGCGCCAGTTGGTGCGCGGCATGATCGGCCACCGCCGCCAGCGCGAGCGCCAGATCCTCAAGCTCCTGACCGCCGCACCCCAGCCTGTCGCTGAGCTGGTGCCGCAGATGTACAAAGGAATAGGTCGGCACTTGTGGCCCGCCGCAGGACAGTCGGTGAAGGCGCACCTTCTCGATCTGGAACGCCGTGGCCAGGTCGCCCGTTCAGGTGAAACATGGACGATCCTCGCCTGATTGAGCGCAACGCCGCCGCGGACCGCGTGCAGCCCCAGGTGCACCGTGAGCGGCCGCTCGCCCGCGTCCAGGCGCTGCCCTGGCTGCTGTTCATCGTCGCGCTCGCGCTCTCGGCCTGGTTGGCCTGGCGGGCGTTCGGACCCGAAGACAACGGCGATCCGCTGGCCACGAGCCTGGTCGCGTTCGAGAAGCAGAACCGGCTGACCGTGTTCTCCGCGCAGCTTTC
>CAYTPY010000194.1:0-2815 GCA_964439725.1 uncultured Erythrobacter sp.
GATATTAACCCCTGCAATACGAGCCACAATTCCTCCATGCTCCACAGGGAGTTGGGCCACTCGGCCGCTCCCTATCTCATCGCGTTACACAGACGACGGCTGGCGGGAATGCCAATGGCAAACGGTTCGAATGGACAAGCCCTTGGCCCGCCTGCCGAACTGCCCCCGCAACTGTCGAATGAGCGGCGCGCTTACGGCGAATCGGGAACGCCGTCAAGCCAAACGCGAAAGAGCGCGTCGCCGCTCTGCGCAGAGCCAGCGTCGCGTTTATGCGTTAACGATTACAACAATTCGGATCCGAGGTCAAAACCACGATCATCCCTGGCTCGTCACGCCGCCAGAACGGCCTCGATGGCCGAAGAGACCGCGTCAATTGGCTCCATTCCGTCCACTCGCGTGACTAAACCGCGCGCTTCATAGCTCGGGAGGATCGGCGCCGTTTTGGCGCGGTACTCGGCCATGCGGGTTCGCACGGTTTCTTCGTTGTCATCCTTACGACGCTTGAATTCGCTGCCGCCGCACTTGTCGCAGACGCCGGAAGTCGTCGGCTGCTGAAATTCGTCGTGATAGCCCGCTCCACAATTCGCGCAGGAAAAACGTCCCACGATGCGGCGAACAAGCTCGTCTTCGTCGACTTCGATTTCGACCACGTGATCGATCTGTCGCCCATGCCGCTCGAGAATAGCGTCAAGTTGGGCGACCTGCTCGGTCGTTCGCGGATAGCCGTCGAAGATCGCGCCGACGTCATCGCCCATGGCCAGAAGTTCTGCGTTGATCAGCGCCGAGACTATCTCGTCCGAAACGAGTTCACCTCGGTCCATGATCGCCTTGGCCTCGATCCCGATCGGCGTCTGAGACGCGACGGCGGCACGTAACATGTCACCGGTCGAGAGCTGCCGCATTCCGTGCCGCTCGACAAGGCGCGCTGCCTGGGTGCCCTTGCCCGCCCCCGGCGGCCCGAGAAGGATGATGTTCATAGCGCTAGCGCAGCTTGCCTTTGAGCTTCGCCTTTTTGATCAGGTCGCCATACTGGTGAGCCAGCAGATGGGACTGGATCTGGCTGATAGTATCCACCGTCACGTTGACCACGATCAGCAAGCTGGTGCCTCCCAGAAACAGCGGAATTCCGGTCTGCGCGATCATGTATTCCGGCACCACGCAAACGAGTGTCAGGTAAATAGCACCGACAACCGTTATGCGCGTAAGGACATAGTCGAGATACTCGGCTGTCCGCTTACCCGGCCGGATTCCGGGAATGAAGCCGCCGTTCTTCTTCAGATTCTCCGCTGTCTCTTCCGGATTGAAGACCACAGCGGTGTAAAAGAACGTGAAGAAGATGATCCCGATCGCGTAGAGCGCCATATACATAGGCTGCCCGTGCGCCAGGTACTGGTTAAGCATCTGGATAGTGCTGTAGAACGTGCTGTCGGTCGTAACCGAATTCCCGGCGAATTGCGTGATCGTCAGCGGCAGGAGCAACAGCGAACTCGCGAAGATCGGCGGGATGACGTTGGCAGTGTTGAGTTTGAGCGGAAGATGGCTGCGATCCGCCTGCATCACGCCCCTTGCGCTCGCCCGCTTCGGGTACTGCACCAGTAGCCGGCGCTGCGCGCGCTCGACGAAGCAGATGACCAAGATCAGACCGATGATCATCAGAACCAACGCCACGATGACGATGGTGCTGATCGAGCCGGTACGGCCGCCTTCGAACAGGTTCGCGACGAACGTTGGGAACTGCGCGACGATGCCGGCCATAATGATCAGCGACACGCCATTTCCGATACCGCGGCTGGTGATCTGCTCGCCCAGCCAGAGCAGGAACATGGTTCCGCCGATGAGGTTGATAACCGCGACAACGCGGAACATCAGGCCCGGATCAACGACGGCCTGAAGACCGCTTTGGGCGCCGTAGGCTTCGAGACCGGACGCCAGGAACCAGCCCTGGATCGCACACAAGAACACTGTGCCGTAACGCGTGTACTGGTTGAGCTTCTTGCGCCCCGCTTCACCTTCCTTCTTGATGGCGATGAGCGTCGGATGCAGCGCAGCCGCCATCTGAATCACGATCGAGGCGGTGATGTAGGGCATGACGCCGAGCGCGATCAGGCTCATACGCTCTAGGCTGCCACCGGAGAACGTGTTGAACAGATCGAGGATGCCACCCCGGGTCTGGTCATAGAGCGATTCCAGGATCAGCGGATTAACGCCAGGGAGCGGAACGAAGCTAAGAAAACGGAAGACGATCAGCGCGCCGATCGTGAACAGGATCCGCTGCTTGAGCTCGGTCGCTTTCGAGAAGTTGGCGAGGCTGAGATTGCTCGCGATATTATCGGCGCGTGATGCCATCGGTCTCTTGATGCCTTCCCTGGCCGGGCGGCTGTGCCCTGCCTCCCCTACAGGTCAGCCCATATAGGGGCCGGGCGGGGATGCAATAACCCCCGCCCGGCAAATCACTTAGATTAATTTGCTGTCCGGGCCTTGGCAGTGCCCTTCTTGGCCGCTGCAAGCTCCGCCGGATTCTTGGCCACGATGATCTCGACCGATCCGCCGGCCTGTTCAACGGCCGCAACCGCGCCCTTCGAGGCACCAGCGACCTTGAAGCTCGCCTTTGCCTTGAACTCGCCCTTGCCGAGCAACCTGACGCCGTCCTTGCCGCCACGTGCCACACCCGCAGCCTGCAGCGCCTCGTGATCGATGAGGTTCTTGCCATCGAGCTTTCCGGCATCGATCAGTTTCTGGATCTGGCCCAGGTTGACCTCAGCGTAGTCCTTGCCGAACGGGTTGTTGAACCCGCGCTTCGGCAGGCGCATGTGCA
>CAYTPY010000195.1:0-2812 GCA_964439725.1 uncultured Erythrobacter sp.
GGGCCTCACAGGGTCTGGTTCGCGTTGCGGAGCATCTCGTCGACCGACGAGATCATCTTCGAGCTGATTTCATAGGCGCGCTGGCACTCGATCATGCTGACCAGTTCCTCGACGATGTTGACGTTAGAGGCTTCGAGCATGCCCTGGCGGACGTTGCCGCGGCCCATTTCGCCGCCCGGGCCCAGCTGAGCGGCACCGCTGGCGGCGGTCTCGACCAGGAAGTTGTCGCCGATCGCGCGAAGTCCGGCCGGGTTGGCGAAGCTGGCGACCTCGATCTGGCCGAGCTCCGCGGGTTCGCTTTCACCGGCGATGACCGCGGTGACGATCCCGTCGGGCGACACGGCAATGGCGCCGGCACCTTCGGGAACGGTGATCGCCGGCTGCACCGGATAGCCTTGCTGCGTCACCAGCTGGCCTTCGGCCGAGCGGGCGAAGTTGCCGGCGCGGGTATAGCCGAGCTGGCCGCCGGGAAGCTCGACCTGGAAGTAGCCGTCCCCGTCGAGCGCGAGGTCGAGCGCGTTGTTCGTGGTCTGCATCGCCCCTTGCGTGACGATCTGGCTGGTCGACTGGACCGCCACACCGGTGCCGAGGTTGAGGCCGGTCGCATAGGCCGTTTCGCCCGACGAGCGCTGCCCGGCGACGCGCGCGTCCTGGTAGGCAAGCGTCGCGAAGTTGGCGCGATCTTTCTTGAAGCCGGTCGTGCCGACGTTGGCGAGGTTGTTGGCGATGACGCGCATCCGCGCGTCCTGAGCCTCGAGCCCGGTGCGGGCGACCTGGAGAGCCGAAACTGGCATCTGAATTTCCTTTCCTTAACCGAGGCGCATCAACTGAGAGCCGCTCTCATCCACGTCACGGGCGGTGGCGATGAGCTTGCTGCGCATGGAATAAAGGCGCTGCGCGTCGATCATCTCGACCAGCACCTCGGTGGTGTTCACGTTGGATTGCTCGACGCTTCCGGACTTTACCGTCGCTTCCTCGTCGCGGGGCAGGACGCCGCCGCCGGCGACGCGGAACAGGCCGTCGAGGCCTTTGGCGATCGGGCTGCCTTGCCATCCCGCCAGCTTGATGCGGCCGAGTTCCTGCGGCGGCTGATCCGGGGCTGCCGGATCGACAACGGTGATCGTGCCGTCGGGCGCTATCGTCGGGTTGCCGTTCAGGGGAAGGGTGATCGGGCCGCCGTCGCCGACGACCGGATGACCTTCGCCGTTGACCAGCAGGCCGTTGGCCGAAAGCGTCAGGTCGCCGCGCCGGGTATAGGCCTCGCTACCGTCCGCAGCCTGCACCGCGATCAGAGCCGCGCCGTTGACCGCGACGTCTAGCGCGCGGCCTGTCTCGACGATCTCGCCGCCCGACATGTCGGCGGAGCGCACGCCGCCTTCCTGCATCGAGCGCGCTTCCAGGCCGGTGCCTTTGAGAGTCACCGGGCGCTGGTCGAACTGCTCGGCGCGGAAGCCGATCGTTTGCGCGTTCGCCATGTTGCTGGCGATCACGCGCTGCTGGTTCATCGAGGCCTGCATGCCCGAAAGGGCGGTGTAGACGAGGCGGTCCATTTAGCGTTCCGTTCTTCCTGAGCCTGCCGAAGGATCGTCGCGAACTTGCGAAGGATCAGGTTCGCAGGTTCATGATCGCTTGAGAGGTCTGCGTGGCGGTATCGATCGCCTTGGCGTTCGCCTGGAAGTTGCGCTGCGCGGTGATCAGGCCGACCAGCTCCTCGGCAATGTCCACGTTCGAGCGCTCGAGTGCGCCGGACATCAGCGAACCGAAGGCGCCCTGGTTGGGCTGGCCGTGAGCGGCCGGGCCGGAAATCCCGGTTGCTTGCCAGTTGGAAGACCCGACCTGCTTAAGCCCCGTCGGAGCGACGAAGCGGGCGAGCGCTACGGTGCCGATGTAGCTCTGGCCGCCATCGGCATAGGTCGCGACGACCCGGCCGTTGTCGAGCACTGAAATGCCCGCAAACTCCGCGCCGGAGCCGTTAACCGCCGGAACTTGCGCATCCATCGGGGTCATGCTGGTGACGACGCCGTTGGCATCGGTCGGGAAGACCTGCAGCCGGTTGTCGGACCCGTCGTTGATGAAGCCGGCGCCATCCATGTCGAAGCTGCCGTTGCGGGTGTAGAGGGTCGAGCCGTCGGGCGCGCGCATCTCGAAGAAGCCGTCGCCGCCGATGGCGATGTCGAGCGCCGAACCCGTCTGCTCGATCGGGCCGAGCGAGAAGTTCTGCACGATCGCTTCCACGCGCGCGCCAAGGCCCTGCGTCATGCGCGGGTTGGACGAGGCCGAGTTCACCACGATGTCGGCGAACTGGGTGTTGCCCTTCTTGAAGCCGTTGGTTTCGACGTTGGCGATGTTGTGCGCGATCACGCCGAGGTCGGTCTGGGCGTTCTTAAGGCCATTGAGGGAAGTATAGAAAGACATGGCTTAGGTTCTCCTGGTCGTCACGCGGACGTGTTCTTGGTGGCGAGAGCGTCGAGCTTCGCCGAGATCTGCTGAAGGGTGGAATTCACGTCATTGATGCCGGCGAGCGAGGAGAACTGGGCCATTTGCGCCAGCATCTCCTTGTTATCGACCGGATCGAACGGATCCTGCTGCTGGATCTGCACGGTGAGCAGCCGCAAGAAGTCGGCTTGGCCGAGCGTGTCGAAACCGCGGCCGGCCGCGGCGGGGCGGGCGGCATTCGCCGAAGCAGCGCCGGAAACAGAATTGACTGTCATTTCATCCTCATGGTTTCGATCATCAGTTGCTTCGTGGTCGAGAGCGCCTCCACCACGTTGCGGTACTGGCGCGAGGCTTCGAGCATCTCGACCATCTCCGC
>CAYTPY010000196.1:0-2781 GCA_964439725.1 uncultured Erythrobacter sp.
GCTAACCGTGGCATTCAGTCTCGCCACATCGCGCAGCGGTATTCTCGAGCTTGTTACGGGGCAGTTCGCCCCCTGAGCCGAGAGGAACCGAGAGAT
Source organism: uncultured Erythrobacter sp. (assembly GCA_964439725.1). Taxonomy (GTDB): domain Bacteria; phylum Pseudomonadota; class Alphaproteobacteria; order Sphingomonadales; family Sphingomonadaceae; genus Croceibacterium_A. The sequence continues at coordinate 97 of CAYTPY010000196.1, forward strand.
GAAGACCATTACCAGAGGCCTGGCCAAAGGGACGATTGCTGCCGTCGCGGCTGGCGCCATGGCGATGGGCGCGGTGGCTCCTGCACAGGCGCAATCGCAGTGGCGCGATCACGATCGCGGCGGGATCAGTGCCGGTGAAATCATTGCCGGCGCGCTGATCATCGGCGGGATTGCCGCGGTGGCTTCGGCCGCGAGCCGGGACCGCGGCGACCGCTATGACCGGTACGACCGCGGCGGTTGGGACCGCGCCGGCAACCCGCGCGCGGCTGTCGAGCAATGCGTCTATGCGGCCGAGCGCAACGCCAGCCGCCGTGCCTATCGCAGCGGGGCCAAAGTGACGGACATCCGCAATGTCGACCGCAAGCGCGACGGCTACACGGTGAAGGGCCGCATCGCGGTCAACACCAACAACCGCGACTGGCGCCGGGGTTGGAACAACGACTACCGCGGCTGGAACAACCGTTACAGCGGCTACGACGCCGGCCGGTTCACCTGCAAGGTACGCAACGGGCGCGTCGTCGACATCGACTACAGCGGTATCCGCGGGCTGTGAGCGGTTCAGCCTGTCGCAACCGGCGGCCGGCTAAGCGGAACAACATAGGGTGCGGCGCCTTGCCGCACCCACACAAGGATGCCGGGATGGCTCTGAGACTGAACAAGCTGGCCGCCGCGACTGCCGTTGCCGCGGCCTTTTCCTTGCTGGCGACGCCGGCGGCGGCGATCGAGCTGCCGCGCGCGGCAGCCGTGGACGTGTTCGACGGCGAAGCGCTCGATGCCGAGCGCGATCGCCGGCGGCGCGGGGACCGCGACCGCTATCGCCACCGCGGCCGCAGCGGCGGGATCAGCACCGGCGACGTGGTCGCGGGTGCACTGGTGATTGGGGCCATCGCCGCGATTGCGGCCGGGTCCCAGAGCCGCAACGATCGCGGCCGCGACAATGCGGGATATGGCTATGGCACCCCTGAGCCCTATGCCGGGAGCGACAGCCGCGGCATCGATCGGGCCGTCGACATCTGCGTCAGCGAGGCCGAACGCGGGGCGGACAGGGTCGGCAGCGTCGATGGCGCCGCCCGCACCGCGGAAGGCTGGCGCGTCTCAGGCGAATTCGAGAACGGCGCGCTCTGGTCCTGCGCGATCGGCAACGACGGCCGGATTACGGACATGAACCTGGGCACGTACGGCTATGGCACCGCGCCGGCCGAGCGGGTCGAGGACAACCAATGGGACGACGCGACTTACGCGCGGATCCGTGCGCAGCAGGGCAGCGTGAGCGGACCGATCGACGGCGATGTCGGAAACTACGGCTACCAGTCCAGCTGGCAAGGCGGTTTCTAAGACTTCTTCCGCTCGCGCGAATAGCCGGGAAGTTCGATGTGCCAGACCATAGCCGCGCCGCGGAGAGCAAAGCCCGCCAGCGCGGCGACCACACCGGTGATGCCGTGCGGCAGGCCGGCCATGACACCGAGCGTATAGAGGGTGGCCGCGAGCGCGGCGGCAGTGACGTAGAGTTCGGGGCGCATCAGGATCGAAGGTACCCCGGCGATGACGTCGCGGATGATCCCGCCGACGCAGCCGGTGATCACTCCGAGCACCATCGCCGGTAAAGGCGCGACCCCGAAGGCCAGCGCCTTGGCGGCGCCGAGCACGGCGAAGGAGGCGAGGCCCGCGGCATCGGCCCATTCGAGCAACTGACCTTCCCACCAGCGACGCGGCGTGAACCAGGCCATCAGCGCGATCCCCAAGACCATGGCGGCCACCCACGGATCCCGCAGCCAGAAGGCCGGGACGCCGATCAGCACGTCGCGCACCGAGCCGCCTCCCACGCCCGTCAGCAGCGCGAAGAAAGCCATGGTCACGAAGGTCTGCTTGAGGCGTGCGGCCACTAATGCGCCGCTGAGCGCAAAGACAGCGGTGCCGGCGAGATCGAGCAGCGGCGGCAGGACCGGAGGGACGGCGGCAGCGGTCGTCATGCGCGGACCCGTGCCTTGCGGCGGCGGAACAGCAGGATGGTGCCGAGCGTGGCGCCGGCGAGCGTCGCCAGAGCGAACACGATCACGAAGACGTTCTGTGTGTCCTCGCGGGTTTGCGGGTCCATGATATGCAGGCCCCACATCAGGTCGTAGAGCCGCCATTGATCGGTCCGCAGCGACAGGACTTCGCCGGTCGCGTCGTCGATGTAGACAGTGGTGCCGTCGGCAAAGGTGATGCCCCAGACCGCTCCGCCGGTGCGGGCTTCCACAGGGGCTTCCCCGGCCGCTGAATAGGCGGTGGCCTGGTACGGGGCTTCTCCGGCGTAGGCCGCCTCGGCAATCCTGACCGCTTCTTCGGCGACGACCGGCGGGATCGCGGTGCCCTGCGTGGCCGAATAGCGCCAGCGCGCGCCATTGGCCGCGGTGACGATCCATCGCGGCCCGTCGGGATGGGCGACCAGCCGCGCTTCGCGGATCGGCTCGTCGATGCGGGCGGGGAAGGTGACGGCGGCGGGATCGATGGCCGCCGCTGGCGCGCGCAAGTGATCGCCGCGGACTTGCTCGATCGGACGGGCGACCATGACCAAGCCGGTTATCGCCCACATCAGGATCGGCACGGCCACGATCCAGCCGAGCCAGATGTGCCACCGGGCGAAACGTTGCATGAGGCGGGGGCGGAGCATGGGGTGGAGTTACCCTGCGACGGGGCGGCGCG
>CAYTPY010000197.1:0-2779 GCA_964439725.1 uncultured Erythrobacter sp.
GCCGAGAAGATGGCCCGCCTCGGCATCGAGACCGGCGCGGACCTCGCCGCGAAGGACATCGCCTTCCTGCGCCAGCATTTCGGCAGCTTCGCCGATTACCTCTACCGCGCCGCCCGCGGCATCGACTTGCGCCCCGTACGAGCCAACCGCATCCGCAAGTCGCTGGGAAGCGAGCGAACCTTCCACGAAGACCTGTCGAGCGGCACTGCCTTGCGCGAGGCGCTCGACAACATCATCGACATCGTCTGGGCGCAGATCGCCGAGAAGCAACTGCGCGGGCGCACGGTAACCCTGAAGATGAAATACATCGATTTCCGGATCGTCACCCGGGCGCGGTCGCTTGCTCACGCGGTCGCCGACAAGGGCCAGTTCGCCCGCACCGCGCGGACTCTGCTCGACGAGCAACTTCCCCTGCCCCTGCCGATCCGCCTGATGGGCCTGAGCCTGAGCGCACTCGAAGGCCAGGCCGAAGATCGCCCGCGCGACGAAGCTCAGCTATTGCTGCTGTAGCAGTGCGGCCGCTTCGCCGACCCAGCGCCGGGCTCGGTGATCGAGCGGGCGCGGCAGCTCGGCCGGATCGAAGAACTCGGCGGCCACGATCTCGCGCATGTCCGCCTCGGGCGATCCCGCCGCCCGGGCGACGAAGACATGCAGCTGGTCCATCGAGCCGGAGTCGGGTTCGGTCACGTGGGTCAGTTCTCGAAGCTCCGAAAGCGAACCGCCCAGTTCCTCGCGAAACTCCCGCCGCGCCGCCTCCTCTGGGGCCTCGCCCCGGTCGATTCCCCCTCCAGGCAGCGCCCAAACCGGCGGCCCGTAAGAGTGGCGCACCAGCAGCACCCGCCCTTCGCCATCGGCCGCGATCACGAGCACGCTGTTGCGCGTCGGGCGGTAAACCTTCCACCACTGCCGCCGCAGACGATCGGCAATGCGGTAGAGCAGCCGGTGCAGCGGCGCCGGGATCAGGTGAAGCATGTGACCGGCTGCCGCGCCGCGTTCAGCAGGCGGGCGACGGGCAGGTCGTGCTCGCCCCGCCTAGCGGCTTCGAACAGCGCGCGCTTGTCGGCCCCGCGGATCACGAACAGCAGCTCGTCCGACGCCAGCAGCGCCGGCATGGTCAGGGTGATGCGGTCGAACGGCGCTTCGGGCGGAAGCGGGTCCGGCGTCAGGCGGCGGATCGGTTGCGGATCGTCGGCTTGGGGATCGGTATTGGGAAACAGCGAGGCGATGTGGCCGTCGCCGCCCATCCCCAGCCAAGCGAGCGCAAAGTGCGGAGGCTTCGCGGCGACGCCAAGCGGCACCACCGAGGCGCCGAGCGGTTCGAGCAAGGCGCGAATCCGGCCGGTGTTGCTGGCGGGGTGATCCTCCGGCACCAGCCGATCGTCGCCGGGCCAGACGCTGAGGCGCCGCCAGTCGAGCGGCTTTTCGGTCAGAGCCGAAAGGATCGGGAACGGCGTCGAGCCCCCCGGCACGGTGATGGCCGCGTCCGCCTCGCTGCCGGCCAGCGCCGCCGCCAGCCGCGCGAACAGCCAGTCGGCAATGTCCGCGTCGCTGGCGCCATCGATGATCCGCACCTCTACCATGGCATCGCAATGCCTGCTCCGATGCGCGAGGTCACCCTAAAGGTGATGTTCCGGCACTACTTGAGGAGTTCCGAGAGGAACCAGACTCGCTCTTCGGCCTGGTCGATCCAGTCGTCGACCAACCCATTGGTCGCGTTGTCGCCGGCCTCCTCCGAGGTGTCCTTCACTTCCCGCAGCCGGTCGAGCAGCTTGCGGTTGTCGTCGCGCAGCTCCTTGATCATAGCGTCGGCGTCCAACTTGCCGTCCTGATCGGCGATATTGCTGGCCTTGCCGATCGAGCCGATCGAGGTCAGCGTCGGGGCATCGTTCTTGCGCACCCGCTCGGCGATGATGTCGACCAGCCCCAGCGTCTGCGTCGCCTGCTCTTCGAACAACAGGTGCAGGTCGCGGAAGCGCGGTCCCGACACGTGCCAGTGGAAATTCTTGCTCTTCATGTAGAGCGCCAGGTGGTCCGCGAGCGCGCCGTTGAGCGCGGCGACCAGCGCCTTTTTGGAGTTGTCCCCCTTGTCGGCCATGTTCTGTCCCTTTCCAATGATTCAGTGACTCAACGGACAAGGCTGCAAAGCGTTTCGGTGATCTTCCCGCTCGCCATGATCGACGAACGCGATCAGAGGAGCCCGCGTGCGGAAAGTCCCGTGATCACTGCAGCCAGCAAGAGCAGTGCCGCGAGGCCCAGCCGAACGGCCTTCAGCGGCAGCCGTCTTTCCCAGTCGGCTCCTGCTATCCAGGCGGCGCTCAGCACCGCGCCGCTGCCGACAGCGCCGCCCGCCGCAGCCAGCCAGGGGGCAGACAACGCCGCCGACAGCGCAAAGACGATGAAGCTGGTCGCGGCGGAAAGCTGCGCCGCGCTCAGCACCAGCGCGGCAGCGCCGAACGCGCGCGTGGGTTCGGACGGGGCGCGCGGGGCCTTCAGCACCGCCAGCTCCAGCGCCGCCAGCACCAGAGCGATCGCCACCAGCATGGCCTTGGCCTGAGGCACCAGCGTCGCCCCGATCGCAGCGCCCAGCCAACCGGCCAGCGCGCAGGCGAACAGGCAGGCGAGCCAACTCGCCACAAGCAGCGGCACCGCCTGCCCCACAGCCGCCGAGAGCCGGGAGACCCGCACCGCCTCGCGTCCTCCCAAGGTCGCCGCGGCTGCGGCAAGGAGAGCTAGGAAGAAAGCCGGCAAGCGGCGTTCAGCGCTGCAGGGCCGGAGCGGG
>CAYTPY010000198.1:0-2677 GCA_964439725.1 uncultured Erythrobacter sp.
AAAAATTCTGGGTCAAGTATCACTTCCACACCCAGCAGGGCATGGCGTTTTTCTCGAATGAGGAAGCCGCCGCAATGGCCGGCGCCGACGCCGACTTCCACCGCCGCGATCTGTTCGACGCGATCAAGCACGGCGAGCACCCGAGCTGGAAGCTATCGGTCCAGATCATGCCCTACGCCGAGGCGAGGGGCTATCGGATAAACCCGTTCGACCTCACCAAGGTGTGGCCCCACGCAGACTATCCGTTGATCCCCGTCGGCACGATGACGCTCAACCGCAACCCAGAGAATTTCTTCGCACAGATCGAGCAGGCGGCCTTCTCGCCCGGTAACACTGTTCCGGGGATCGGCCTGTCGCCGGACAAGATGCTGCTTGGCCGCGCGTTCGGCTACAACGATGCGCAGCGCAACCGGATCGGCGCCAACTTCCACCAGCTACCGGTCAACCAGCCGAAGGTGCCGGTTAATTCTTACATGGTGGACGGCCCGATGAACTATCATCACACCGGCCCTGCCCCGGTCTATGCGCCCAACACCGAGGGCCGACCCTGGGCGGACGAAACCGGACCAGTCGATGACGGCTGGGAATCTGACGGTGAGATGGTGCGCAGCGCCTACACCCTGCGATCTGGCGACGACGATTTCGCCCAGCCTGGCATCATGGTACGAGAGGTCTTTGACGATGCGCAGCGTACCGCGTTAGTCGAGCAGGTTGCCGGTAGCCTCCTCGGCGGCGTGCGCGAGCCGGTGCTGAGCCGGGCCTTCGACTACTGGAAGAATATCGACGCGGACGTAGGTCGTCGGATCGAGGAGAAGGTTCGCGCAGGCGCCGCCCCTCGTCCCGCTGAAGGTATGGGCGAAGGTTAATCAGGTCGCTCCCTTGTCCTTATGCGTTACGGACACTCGATAGGCTTGGTTGCCGCCGTTCCCTAGGTGCACGCGGAATGACACGGAAGGTCCAGCTGTAACGTCATCAAGGCAGGCCCTTCAATCTCTCGTCAGGTGCCGGCTTTCAGCAGGTCGGCACCTTTTTCGCCGATCATGACGACCGGCGGATTGGTGTTGCCCGAGGCAATCGTGGGCATCACCGATGCGTCGATCACGCGCAGGCGGCCGATGCCGCGCACCCGCAGTTCCGGGTCCACGACCGACATGTCGTCCTCGCCCATCCTGGCCGTGCCGGAATAATGGAAGGCGGTGGCCGCCGTCTCCTTGATGTAAGCGAGCAGATCTGCGTCGTCCACGTCACGCGGGCCCGGCGCGATCTCCTTGACACCAACCTTCTGCAAAGCGGGAGCGCGGGGGATGCGGCCAGCGATGCGAAGGCCAGTCATGACAGTTTGGACATCCTCTTCGTGGGACAAATGATCGAAGAATATCTCAGGCTGCTCCCGCATGTCCGGCGAGAGGATGCGGACATGACCCCGGCTCTTGGGGCGGCAGGGATACAGGGCGAAGCGGAAGCCCGATTGCTCGGCAAGGTCATAGCCTGTCTCGCCTGGCGCATACGGCAGGAAGTGAAGATGGATGTCGGGGAATTCCAAGCCAGCCTGCGTCCGGTAATAGGCACCGGCGAGCGAAGCGCCGATGGTGAGCGGTCCCCGACGCGGCCCCACATAATATTCGACCCCGCCCAGGAACTGCCCGAAATAGCTTCGTACCTTGGCGTTGAGCGTGTGGCGGCTATCGGTCTCGTAGATCCGCGCCAGCTGCACATGGTCCATCAGATTCTCGCCGACGCCCTTGAGCTCTTGCACGACCGCGATGCCGTGGCGGGCCAGCAGATCGCCGGGCCCGATTCCGGACACCTGCAGCAGCTGCGGTGTCTGTAGCGCACCCGCGCTCAGCACGATCTCCCGGTTCACGCGGGCGCGCTGGACTTTCCCACCTTGCTCATAGACGACTCCGACAGCTTCCCGGCCCTCGAACTCGACTCGGGTCACAAAGGCTTCCGTCAGGATGTGGAGGTTCGGGCGTTTGCGATTGGGCTTGAGATAGGCTTCGGCGGTGGACGAGCGGCGGCCGCGCCTGGTGTTGAGCGGCCAGTAGCCTGCGCCATTGGCGTGAGGGCCATTGAAGTCGTCATTGCGCGGCAGATCGAGCGCATCCATCGCCGCCGAGATGAAGGCATCTCCAAGCGGCGTCTTCCAGCGGGCATTCTCGACGTGGATCGGGCCATTGCGGCCATGCCATTCGTCGGTGCCGCCCGGCCAAGATTCGGACTTTTTGAAATAGGGCAGGACGTCCTGATAGCCCCAGCCGCGCGCGCCCATCTCCTCCCAGGTCCGATAGTCGATCTCCAGCCCGCGCACCCAGACGAGGCCGTTGACGGTGCTCGATCCACCCAGCACCTTCCCATGGGGGACCGGCAGCCGGCGTCCTTCTAGCTGCGGCTCAGGCGCTGTTTCGTGCATCCACATGTAGCGCGGGTCCGCGATGATCTTCGCGAACCACAAAGGAACGTGCGAGAAGAAACCGGCGTCTCCGGGCCCTGCCTCGATCAGCAGGACGCTCGTCTTCGGATCCTCGGTCAGACGCGCCGCGACCACCGCGCCCGCCGAGCCGGCGCCGACGACGATATAATCATAAGCTGGGGCTCCACCGGCCATCATAGGTTCTCCTCTGCTGCGAGCTCGTGCAGGAAGCGCCCGATGCTGCTCGTAAGTTCCAAATGGCCG
>CAYTPY010000199.1:0-2668 GCA_964439725.1 uncultured Erythrobacter sp.
GCAGCCGGTCGTCGAAGATGAAATGGCCCGTGCGGAACTGTTCGGCGCAGCCGAGCCCGGCAATCGGATAGTCCGAGAACGCCGCAGGGTTATTGGTGGTCTGAACGCCGTTCTCGATCCGCTCGCAGTTGTCGGTAAACTCGGTGTGGAGCGTGCCGTCGTTCAGCTCGAGCGTCTCGAAGTAGCCGTTGGCGGTGGCGATCATCCGTTCTCGCGAGCAGCGAAGCGCGGGAGGCACATCGGCCAGCATCAGCGGGCGCGGTGCAGTGTAGCTGTCGATGCCGGGGAACGGGCTGAGGTCGACTTTGCGGCAGACGATCGTTTCGGCCTCGGCGATACGGTCCTCCGCCACCCGCAACCGCAACGCCATGATCGCCGGGAAGCCATGTTCCTCGACGATTCCGAACCAGCTGACCTGGCCCGAGCCGAGGTCGGCCGCCTTGAGGTCGTAGGTGCGGCGCCGGGCGCTGATCGTGTTCCAGAGCCCGTCACCGATATCCAGCGCCACGTTGTTTTCGGTGAAGCGCACGCCGTCAGCCCAGGACAGCCGTGCCGGATCCTGCGCCTCCAGGGCGTCGAGATAGGCCTCAACGTACTCATAGAGATCCTGGCGGGTCACGGCGCCACTTTGAGCACGATCTTGCCGATGTGCTCGCCGGCTTCCATCCGCGCATGAGCGGCGGGAGCTTCGGCGAGCGGAAAGACGAGGTCCATCTCCGGGCGCAAGCGGCCTTCTTCGACCAAGGGCCAGACGGTTCGGGCGATCTCGTCGGCGAGCAGTTCCTTGAAGGCATTGCTGCGACCACGCAGGGTCGAGCCCGTCATGGTCTGCCGCCGGACCATCAGCCCGGCCATGTTGATTTCGGCCTTCGCGCCGCCGAGCACGGCGATCGTCACCAGCCGGCCGTCCTCGGCGAGGCAATCAAGATTGCGCTGGGTATAGCTGCCGGCAACCATGTCCAGGCAGAGCTGCGCGCCCTTGTCACCGGTGAGCGCCAACACCCGCTCCACGAAATCCTGGGTGCGATAGTTGATCGCGTGATCGGCGCCGATGCGTTCCGCGGCCCGGCATTTGGCATCGCTGCCACAAGTCACGATTACCGCCAGACCGAACAGCTTGCCCAGCTTGATCGCCATGCTGCCGATGCCGCTGGTGCCGCCGTGAACGAGCAAGGTCTCGCCTTCCGTCGCCCAGCCGCGTTCGAACACGTTGTGCCAGACGGTGAACAGTGTTTCGGGGAGAGCCGCGGCCTCGGACATGCCGAGCGATTCGGGTACCGTCAGGCAATGACGGGCATCGGCGAGGCAATATTGCGCGTAGCCGCCGCCGGCCACGAGAGCGCAAACCGGCTGCCCGAGCAGTTGCTCGGCGCCCGAGCCGGCTTTGACGACAGTGCCGGAAATCTCCAGGCCCGGGATGTCCGAAGCGCCGGGTGGCGGCGGATAAAGCCCGAGCCGCTGCAACACGTCTGGCCGGTTGACCCCGGCATAGGCGACTTCGACCAGCACCTCGCTGGGTCCCGGTTGCGGCACGGCACGCTCGGCGGGTCTTAAGACCTCCGGACCGCCGGGCCGCACGATTTCCACTGCGCGCATCATCGACGGCAGCCCCTCCCCCGGCGTTTGCACGCCTTGCTGTCGCTCTATCGCCACATTGGGTAGCCTAACCACCGGGCCCATTGACAGCAAGCAGAGCCGGACTCATCCTGTCAGCCATGGAGGACGATCTCCCCCGGATACGCGGCGATGCGGCGAGCCGGTTGGCCGGCGAAGCGCTCGATAGCTATTCTCAGGATGAGCTATCGGAGCGGATCGCGCTGCTGGAAGCGGAGATCGAACGAGTTCGGGCCCAGCATGCGAAGGCCGCCGACCACAAGCGGCTGGCAGACTCACTGTTCAAACCCAAAGAGCCGAGCTGATGGGGCCGCCTGGCGCCCCAATCCCACTCGCAATCGCGCTCAGGCGCACCATATCCTGTTCAACCAGAAGGCCGCGCCTCGTTCCTCAGGCGTTCAGACGGCCCTTTGCACATTCGCAACCATCGGATCGTATCCCTACCGCCTGGATTTAAGACACATGCCCAGTTTCGCTCAGAGCCTCGAGAAGACCCTCCACGCGGCGCTTCAGCACGCCACCGACCGGACGCATGAATATGCGACGCTCGAGCACTTGCTGCTGGCGCTGGTCGACGACCCCGAAGCCGCCGAAGTGATGAACGCCTGCGGCGTCGATCTCACCGAGCTTTCGGGCGTGGTGCGGCAATACCTCGACCAGGAATACCAGTCGCTCAAGACCGAAGACGCCGCCGACCCGCAGCCGACCGCCGGGTTCCAGCGGGTGATCCAGCGCGCCATTCTGCACGTGCAGTCGAGCGGCAAGGACACTGTGACCGGCGCCAACGTGCTCGTGGCGCTGTTCTCGGAACGTGACAGCTATGCGGTCTACTTCCTGCAACAACAGGACATGAGCCGGCTCGATGCAGTGAGCTTCATCAGCCACGGCATCGGCAAGGGTGGGCGCCAGCTGGAAAGCCGTTCGCCGCAAGGGAGTGAAGAGCCCGAAGCGAAGAGCGAGGACAAGCCCGAGAAGGGCAAGAAGGATTCCGCGCTCGACCAGTTCACGGTCAACCTCAACCAGAAGGCGCTCGACGGAAAGATCGACCCGCTGA
>CAYTPY010000200.1:0-2617 GCA_964439725.1 uncultured Erythrobacter sp.
TAGTTGGCGAAGCCCCATTCCGGGCTGCCGTCGAGCGGATCGAAGATGGCGCGGCAGTCGAGCAGGTCCTCGCGCGCGACGCTGGGGTAGGCACAGAGGCCGAGGGGAACGTCCTGCGTCCCGCCGGCGAGCGAGCGCCAGACGTTATACTGAGCGCTGCGGGCGATCGGCTTGCCTTCGGGCGCGGTCTTGGCGCGCAGCTCCGCGGCGTCTTCCGCGGACATGTCGACATGGACGAAGCGGGCCGGGTGGGAGTTGTCGTGGGCCGAATTGGCGCCCGATTTCTCCGAGAAGCGCAGGATGCCGAACGGGGTCATCACCACTTCGTCGCAGCCGGTGAGGCGCTTCAGAAGCTCCGCGATCTCGCTGCGGTGGACCTGGGCGACGGCATCGAGATCGGTCAGGTCGGCGAGAGCGCTCGTGTGCTCGACGAGAGTGAAGCCCTCCCGGTCCAGCGTGCAATCGAGCCCCCGGGCATCGGCGATCGTCACTTCGGCAGGCTGGAGCGGGACGAAGTCCTTCTCGTGCGCGTTGGCGTAGAAATAGGGCCGCTTCTCGGTGCGTTCAGAGTAACCGATCTCTGCGCGCACGTCCTTCATGCCGGCTCGAACTCCTCGGTGTCGATCGTCGGCCGGATCGCGTCGTGATAGCGGTGCCCGGCCACCGTTCTCTCGTTGATCAGGGCGTCGGCGGAGTCGAGCACACCCTGCGGCAAGGCCAGGTCCCAAGCACGGTGATTGTCCTCGAGATGCTGGAGGTTCGTGGTGCCGGGGATGACGTGAACATGATCGCCGCGCGAGAGCACCCAGGCCAGGGCGAGCTGGCCCGGCGTCACGCCCGCGTCGGCCGCCAGCGCGGCGAACTTTTCGACCAGGGCGAGGTTGTGCGGCCAGTTCTCGGCATTGAAGCGCGGCATCTTGGTGCGCAGGTCAGCCTCTTCGAGCGTGGAAGGGTCCTTCAGTTCGCCGCCGAGCGCGCCGCGGCCCACTGGCGAGAACGCCACGAAAGCGATGCCGAGCTCTTGGCAGGTTTCGAGAACCGCCAGTTCGACGTTGCGGGTCCAGAGCGAGTATTCGGTCTGCACCGCGCCCACCGGATGGACGGCATGAGCTTCGCGGATGTGGGCCGAGCTCCATTCCGATACGCCGTAAGCGCCGATCTTGCCGGCTTCGATCGCGCGGGCCATCGCACCGACCGAATCGGCGATCGGCACTTTCGGGTCGAAGCGGTGCATGTAGTAGAGATCGATGCGATCGGTCTGGAGCAGCTTGAGGCTCTCGTCGATGTCGCCGGCGATCTTCTCGGGCGAGCAGTCGACGCCGCGCTTCGGACCGTCGACGACGATGCCGCACTTGGAAGCGAGGAAGAAGTCGTCGCGGCGCCCCTTGAGCGCCTCGCCGATCAAGGTTTCGTTCTTGCCGCCGCCGTAGATGCGCGCGGTGTCGAGGTGGTTGTAGCCGAGGTCCAGCGCCCGATGGAGCAGCCTGGCCCCTTCTTCGGGACTCGGCGGGGTGCCGTAGGCCCAGGACAGGTTCATGCAGCCGAGCCCGACAGGGTGGAGCTCGGTGGAAGCGATCTTGCGGGTTAGCGTGCTCATCGCCGCCTCATGTGCAGAGGCGGGCCGAGCGAAGCAAGCCCCTGATTAGAGCCGGGTCAGCGTGCCGTGCGCCCAGGTGTAGAATTTATCCTGCTTGTGGCCCAGCTGGTCGACCGAGCGGCGATAGCCCGCCGGATCTTCGTCGATGTTGGTGCTGCGCCAATTGGTCTGGTGCTGGGCCAGGGCCTGGCGCATTTCGAAGAACTTGGCTTCGAACTCTCGCGCCAGGTCCGGCGAGGCCTGCAGGCGGCTGTCGCCGCGTATCGCGCCCATCATCTCCGCCACCAGGGTGGCGAAGCGGGTGCGCAGGCGGACGATGTCGCGCACCGCCCGCTCGTGGCTCGACTTCGCCGCCACCTGCATTTGTTTGTGCGTTTCCTGAGCCTCGCCCAAGATCCGATCCAGCTCAGCCATGGCACTCCCCGCGTTATATTCTTATCCGTCGCTGGCGAGGCTTGTTAAACCAGAGCTGATGAGAAATGGTTAACGGCGCCTAGCGAGGCGTCAGGACCAACCGTCCTGCGCCTCGAGGCTGGCGGCGAGTTCGCCGATCACCCGGTAGCAATCGAGAACTTGCGCGACCGAGCTGTTGGGCTCGCGCCCTTCGCGGATCGCGGCGATGAATTCGCGGTCCTGCAGCTCGATACCGTTGTTGGAGACGGCGACGCCGGTGAGGTCGACAGGCTCTTCCTTGCCCGTGACGAGATCGTCGTAGCGGGCAATGTAAGTGGCGGTGTCGCCGATGTAGCGGAAGAAGGTGCCGAGCGGGCCGTCGTTGTTGAAGCTGAGCGACAGGGTGCAGATCGCGCCGCTTTCGCTCTTCATCTGGATCGACATGTCCATGGCGATGCCGAGCTCGGGGTGCTTGGGACCCTGCACGGCGTTGGCGGTGACGATCTTGCCGGCCTGATAGGCGAACAGGTCGATCGTGTGCGCCGCGTGGTGCCAGAGCAGGTGGTCGGTCCACGAGCGCGGCTCGCCCTTGGCGTTCATGTTCTTGCGGCGGAAGAAGTAGGTCTG
>CAYTPY010000201.1:0-2584 GCA_964439725.1 uncultured Erythrobacter sp.
GTCGCCGGGCATCAGCACCGCCTTGCGCCCCGCCTTCTCGATCCACTGCGCGGTCTCCTGCGCATCGTCGTCTTCGTTGAGGTAAGAGATTAGCACGTCCGCACCCTCGCGGGCATAGGCGATCGCCACCGCCCGCCCGATGCCGCTGTCGCCGCCGGTGATGACCGCCTTCTTGCCCTCGAGCCGGCCCGAGCCGCGATAGCTGTCCTCGCCGTGGTCGGGCCGCGGGTCCATCGCATCGGTGCGTCCTGGCACCTCCTGCTGCTGCTCGGGCAGGGGCGGTTTCACTTCGTCCAGCGTGTCCATCGAGATCTCCTTCCGGACTCTCTCGAACCGGTCGCCGCTTACGGTGTTCCCGCCCACTCGCTGGAACGCGGCTCCGATGCCTTCAGTGGCTGGCGCAGCGCTGCATTAAGGCGTCGAGCATCCAGCTCGACGCTGGGCCAGGGCGGGAATCCTTTCGCCATAGCGCGTGCAATGGATAGCGCGCGGGCGGCGCTTCGGGGATGCGCAGCTCCACCAGGCGGCCGCTGCGCAAATCCTCGGCGATCGTGTGGCGCGGCATGTTGCCCCAGCCGATCCCTTCGAGCAGCAGCGCGTGCTTGGCGCCCAGGTCGGCCAGCCGCCAGGTGTGCGGGCTGAGCACCGAGAACTCGCGCCCCTCGGTCAGCGGCGAGCGGTCGGTCAGCACCAGTTGCAGATGCTGGCGTGTCTCGCCCGGGGCAATTTCGCTCTGCTGCGCCAGCGGATGGCCCGGCGCGGCGACCGGTGTCAGTTCGACGTGCCCCACGGCCATGCGCTCGAGTTCCGGCAGGTCGACCATGTCTGGCCCGGCGATCGCCAGGTCGGCACGGCCGTCGCGGACGAGCGCTGCCACGGCGCCCAAGGCCTCGACGTGGAGCCGCAGATCGACGGTCGGAAAAATCTCCTGGAACTGGAGCAGCACCGACGCCACCGCCTTGCTCGGGAACATGACGTCGAGCGCCAGCGACAACTCCGACTCCAGGCCCTGGCGGATGCTTCGCGCGCGGGCCCTGAGGCCGTCGACCTGGTCGGCAATCGCCCGCGCGTCGGCCAGCAGGGCCCGGCCGGCCTCGGTGAGCTGCGGCCGGCGCGAGCCTTCGCGACTGAACAACATCACGCCGAGCTGCGTTTCCATTGCCGAGATGCCGTAGCTGACCACCGAAAGCGCACGGCCGAGCTTCTTGGCGGCGCGGTTGAAGCTGCCTTCGTCCACCACCGCCAGGAAGATGCGGACCTGGTCGATCGTCGGTTGGCCAACTTCCACTATTCAATCCGTCCGAACATCTCGGATGAACTTATCGCAGTTTTCGGAACCCCTTCAAGGGCCATATGGAAGCCAAGCACTCAGCCATTCTTGAAAAAGGATAAGCACGATGATCGAACTCCGACCATTTGCCAGCCTCGGCGGTGCCGATCATGGCTGGCTCGATACCAAGCATCACTTTTCGTTCGCCGACTATCATGACCCGGCCCGCACCAACTGGGGCCAGCTCCGCGTCTGGAACGACGACGAAATCGCCCCCCAGACCGGCTTCCCGGCTCACCCGCACCGCGACATGGAAATCATCACTTATGTCCGCGACGGGGCGATCAGCCACAAGGACAGCCTCGGCAACGAAGGCCGCACCGAAGCGGGCGACGTGCAAGTCATGTCCGCCGGCACCGGCATTCAGCACGCCGAGTACAACCTCGAGGACGAGACGACCCGGATCTTCCAGATCTGGATCATCCCCGACCGCCGCGGCGGCGAACCCACCTGGGGCGCGCGGCCGTTCCCGAAGGAAGCGCGTGACGGCGAGTTCGTCCCACTCGCTTCGGGTATCGAGGGCGACGACGCCCTGCCGATCCGCGCCGAAGCGCGCGTGCTGGGCGCCACGGTCAAGGCCGGCGACACCGTGACTTACCAGGCGTCGGCCGACCGGCACCTCTACCTCGTGCCCGCCAGCGGCAGGGTTCGCATTGGCGATGTCGAAGTGAACGCCCGCGACGGCGCCGCGATCACCGATCTCGACCGGATCGAAGTCACCGCGCTCGAAGACAGCGAACTCGTCCTCGTCGACGCTCGCTGACGCAAAACGTCGTCCCCCCGGCAGGCCGGGCCTCCCCTCCCCGGCCTGCCACCCCCTTTTGTCTGGAGAAGATCCATGTCCCACACATACGATGTCGCCGTGATCGTCGGCAGCCTGCGTGAAGGCTCGCTGAGCCGGAAAGCCGCCCAGGCGCTCAGCCGATTGGCTCCGTCCGATCTAACCTTCCGCTTCATCGAGATCGGCGACTTGCCGCTCTACGACGAAGACCTCGAAGGCGAGGCCGCGCCCGCCGCGTGGACCCGGTTCCGCGAGGAAGTGCGCCAGGCCGATGCCGTCCTGTTCGTCACGCCCGAATACAACCGCTCGGTGCCCGGCCCGCTCAAGAACGCGATCGACGTCGCCTCACGCCCTTACGGCCAGGCGGCTTGGACCGGAAAGCCGGCCGCGGTGATGAGCACCTCGATGGGCGCGCTCGGCGGCTTCGGCGCCAACCATCACTTGCGCCAGATGCTGACGTTCTTCGACATGCC
>CAYTPY010000202.1:0-2581 GCA_964439725.1 uncultured Erythrobacter sp.
TCTGGGTCCCGCTCATTGTGATCGGTGCGCTGGCGGCCTGGTTTGGCATGAACGACATCCTCAGCGCCAAGTCCTCGTTCGCTGATCAGGCAGCGATCTTTGGCCGCATGCACACTTGGCTGATGTGCTGGCTATACACCGGAACGTTCGGCACCTTCATCGGCATGTCGGCGGGCTTCCCGCTGCTCGCAAACCTCGTCTTTCCGGAGGTCGACGCGGTTCGTTACGCCTTCATCGGTCCGCTACTCGGGGCGCTGTCGCGGGCCGCCAGCGGCGGAATGGCGGACCGGCTTGGCGGGGCGCGAGTGACTTTCTGGGTGTTTGTCGTGCAGGCGGCGGCGGCCGTGGGGATGATCTGGTCGCTCCAGGCGCACAGCTTCCCGGTGTTCTTCGGAACGGTGCTGCTGCTGTTCGTCGTCAGCGGAGTGGGCAACGCGTCCACTTTCCAGATGGTGCCGGGCATCATGCGCGCCGAAGTTGATCGCACCTCGACTTCGGCCGATCCCGAGAAGCGCCGCGTGCAGGCGGACCGCGAAGCTGCGGCCGTGGTCGGCTTCATCTCGGCAATTGCCGCTTACGGCGCGTTCTACATTCCCAAGGCTTACGGTTCCTCGATCGAGGTGACCGGCGGCGCAGAAGCTGCCCTGTGGTGCTTCCTCGCCTTCTACCTGAGCTGCGCCGCCTTGACCTGGATTTTCTACAGCGGGCCGCGCAGCTCGCATCGCGGCGCGGGGTCGTCAGTCCCACCGCCACTCGCACCGGCCCGATAACAGGAGCCCAGAATGAGTCACTTCCTCGATCGTCTGACTTACTTTCGGATCGCCCGCGACAAGTTCTCGAACGGTCACGGCATCACCACGAACGAGCAGCGCGAATGGGAGGACTCGTACCGAAAGCGGTGGGCCGCGGACAAGATCGTCCGCTCGACGCACGGGGTGAACTGCACCGGCTCCTGCTCGTGGAAGATTTACGTGAAGGGTGGCATCGTCACCTGGGAAACCCAGCAGACCGATTACCCGCGCACCCGGCCCGACTTGCCGAACCACGAGCCGCGTGGCTGCCCGCGCGGCGCGAGCTATAGCTGGTACCTCTATTCGGGCACCCGCATCAAATATCCGCTCGTGCGTGCCCGGCTGATCCGTCATTGGCGTGAGGCCCGGCGGACGATGGAGCCCGTCGCTGCTTGGCGCTCGATCGTGCAGAACGCGGACAAACGGCGCGACTGGGTCTCCAAGCGCGGCCGTGGCGGTTTCGTCCGCGTCGGCTGGGACGAGGTGACCGAGCTGATCGCCGCCGCGAACGCCTATACCATTAAGGAATACGGCCCCGATCGCGTTGTGGGTTTCTCGCCGATACCAGCGATGTCGATGATCTCCTATGCCGCGGGCAGCCGCTACCTGTCGCTCCTCGGGGGCACGCTGCTCAGCTTCTACGACTGGTATTGCGATCTACCGCCTTCGAGCCCGCAGACCTGGGGTGAGCAGACCGATGTCCCCGAAAGCGCCGACTGGTACAACGCCGGTTTCCTGCTCGTGTGGGGCTCCAATATTCCCATGACCCGCGCGCCCGATGCGCACTTTTATGCAGAGGTGCGCTATCGCGGCGCCAAGAGCGCAGTCATCGCACCCGACTTCAACGAAGCAGCCAAGTTCTCCGACATCTGGCTCCACCCAAAGCAGGGGACCGACGCCGCACTGGCGCTTGCGCTCGGCCATGTCGTGCTGCGCGAATTCCATGTCGACCGCCAGGCTGAATACTTCGCGGAATACACCCGCAAATATTCGGATTTCCCGCTGCTAGTGAAACTCGTCGAGCGGGACGGAAAGCTGGTGCCCGATCGTCTGCTCCGCGCCGCCGACATCCCCGGCGCGCTGGGCGAAACCAATAATCCGGATTGGAAAGCCATAGCCTACGACGAGCTCTCTGGAGAACTCGTTGCTCCGCTCGGTTCCTCAGGCTTCCGCTGGGGGGAGCAGGGTAAGTGGAACCTGGAGGAAAAGGATGGGCAGGGCCGCGACGTGAAGCTGCGCTCCAGCTTGGCCGGCGACCATGATGAAATTCTGCCGGTCGCATTCCCCTACTTTGGCTCGACAGCGCCGCATGATTTCGTGGCGACGGACCACGATGAGGTGCTGATGCGCAACATCCCGGTGAAGTCGCTCGACCTCGCTGACGGTAGCAAGACGATGGTCGCCACCGTGTTCGATCTGTTCTGCGCCAACTACGGTGTCGATCGCGGTTTCGGCGGCGAGAACGTGGCTTCGGATTACGATGCCGATGTTCCGTTCACCCCGGCCTGGGCGGAAAAGATCACGGGCGTACCGCGTCAAGCGATCATCCAGGTGGCCCGAGAATTCGCCGACACCGCCGAGAAAACCAAGGGCCGATCGATGGTCATTCTGGGGGCCGGGCTCAACCACTGGTACCACATGGATATGAGCTATCGCGGGATCATCTCGCTGCTCGTGATGTGTGGATGTGTCGGTCAGTCCGGCGGCGGGTGGGCACATTACGTCGGTCAAGAAAAGCTGCGGCCGGCGACGGGGTGGCTACCGCTTGCCTTCGGCCTCGACTGGACGCG
>CAYTPY010000203.1:0-2577 GCA_964439725.1 uncultured Erythrobacter sp.
TCGTCGACGCGCTTGTTCCACAGCACCGTGATCTTCGGGTGAGCGAACAGGCGGTCCTGCAGGATCTTCTCGGCGCGCAGTTCGCCGCGGCGGTGAATGAGAGTCACGTCGTCGGAATGGTTGGTCAGGTAGAGCGCTTCCTCGACCGCGGTATTGCCGCCGCCGATCACCGCGACCTTCTTGCCGCGGTAGAAGAACCCGTCGCAAGTCGCGCAGGCTGAGACGCCTTTGCCGCTCAGCTCCTGCTCGCCCGGAACGCCGAGCCACTTGGCCTGCGCGCCGGTGGCGATGACTAGCGTGTGGCCGATGTAGACGTCGCCGCTATCACCGACCGCGCGGTAGGGCGGGCCGTTCGCGATATCGACTTCGACGATGGTGTCCCACATCATCCTGGTGCCGACGTGCTCGGCCTGGGCCTGCATTTCCTGCATCAGCCACGGCCCCTGGATCACGTCACGGAAGCCGGGATAGTTCTCGACGTCGGTGGTGATGGTGAGCTGCCCGCCCGGTTGCAGGCCCTGGACGACGATCGGCTCCATCCCCGCGCGCGCGCCGTAGATCGCCGCAGTGTAGCCGGCCGGTCCCGAGCCGATGATGAGCATCTTGGTTTCGTGCGTGGCCATTCGAACTTCCCGTCAAAACTGCATTTCGGCTCAGATGGGCATTCCGATCACGATTCGCGAATCAGGTCCGCCGCCTTTTCCCCGATCATGATCGCCGCGGCGTTGGTGTTGCCGCCGACGATGCGGGGCATCACGCTGGCGTCGGCGGTGCGCAGGGCGTCAATGCCACGCACACGCAGCTGCGCGTCACAGACGGCGTCGGGGCCGGTGCCCATCGCGCAGGTTCCGACCGGGTGCATCGCGCAGCCGATGAACTGGCGCACCCAGGCATCCATCTCCTCCAGCGAGTTGACGTTGGGGCCGGGGAGCATCTCGCCCTTGACCACGTCGGCCAGCGGCGAGGTGGCGAGGATCTCGCGGATCTGCGGGATAAGCCGGCGGAAGAAGGCGCGGTCGTTCTCGGTCGACAGTACGTTCGCCAGGATACGCGGCTTGTCGGTCGGGTCGGCGCTGGCGAGCTTGACCCAGCCGCGCCCTTCCGGCCGGAGCAGGACGCAGGCCATCGCCACCACGTCCGGCTGCGGTGCCTTGATGCCCGGAAACCAGGGCCGGGCGAGGATGCTGGTCGGCTGGAACAGGCACTGCGCATCGGGCCGTTCGAGCTCGGGGCGGGTCTTGATGAAGCCGTTGGCCGTGACCGGCATGTTGGCGATACGGCCTTTGCCGAACAGGCCCCATTCGATCACCGATCGGGTCAGCCGGTCGAAACGCAGATCGTTGGTGAGGGTCACCTCGCGGTCGGCATTCCAGACCATCGCGATAGAGGGGTGGTCCTGCAGGTTGCGGCCGACGCCGGGCAGGTCGTGGATCACGTCAATGCCGAGCTCGCGCAGCTCGTCGGCCGGGCCGATGCCGGAGAGGAGCATGAGCTGAGGCGTGTTGAAGGCGCCGCCCGACAGGACGATTTCGCGCTCCGCCTGCAGGCGGTGATCCTGGCCGTCCTGGCGGTAGTGAAGGGCGACCGCACGGCCGTTCTGCACTTCGAGGCGGGTCGCCAGCGCGCCAGTAACTACCTTGAGGTTCGGCCGCTTCATCGCCGGGAACAGGAACCGCGCCGCGGTGCTGCCGCGACGGCCCTGGTGAATGGAGATGTCGGGGCTGCCCCAGCCTTCCTGATCGGGCCCGTGATGATCGATCTGGGTCTTGTAGCCGAGCTTGTTCACCGCCTCCATGAAGCGGGGAAAGAGCTTGTCGTCCGGAATGTGCTTGGTGATCGACAGCGGCCCGCCCTTGCCATGGTAGTGATCGGCCGCGCCCCAATGGTTCTCGCTCTTCTTGAAGTAGGGGAGCACGTCGTCATAGCTCCAGCCCTCGAGCCCTAGCTGGCGCCACTCGTCGTAATCGCGGGCGTGGCCGCGGGCGTAGAGCATGCCGTTGATCATCGACGATCCGCCAAGGCCCTTGCCGCGCGGCTGGCGCAGGCGGCGGTCGTTGGCAAACGGCTCGGGCTCGCCTTCGTAGCCCCAGTTGAAGCGCTTATCGACCATGACCATCGGGAAGGCGATCGGCATCGCCAGCAACGGATGCCGCTCGCGTCGCCCCGCTTCGATCAGCGTGACGGTGACGCTGGGGTCTTCCGAAAGCCGTGCGGCCACCACCGCGCCCGCGGAGCCTGCGCCGACGACGATGTAGTCAGTGGACTGGATCATTTGCTTGAGAAGCGCCCTGAAAGGATTTTGACGATCTTGCCGCCGGCGGTCTTGTACATGTTGATGCTCTCGACGATCCGCACGTCGCCTTTCATCGTCGGCCACAGCTCGAAGTCGGGCCAGTCCTTGATGGTGGTGAACTTGGTTCGGCTGTGCAGCGCGGCGCCGTCGGGGGCGACGATGAGGTCGAGGATTTCGAGCTCCTCGGCGATGTGCTCGAACACGCCGGTGTAGAAATCGACGATGCCCTGCGCGCCGACGATTTGCTTACGATCGCCGAGATTGAATTCGACGTCCTCGGCGTA
>CAYTPY010000204.1:0-2563 GCA_964439725.1 uncultured Erythrobacter sp.
GCCCAGCTCGCCGCGCTCGCCGAAGAACCCCCGATCGCAGCCTGAGGAGAACGCCATGACATACGTCCAGGGATTCCTGCTTCCCGTTCCGTACGAGAAGAAGGACGCCTATTTCCACATGGCGGCCGACGCCGCCCCGATTTTCACCAAGTACGGCGCGAGCAGCATCGTCGAGGCCTGGGGCGACGACGTTCCCGATGGCAAGCAGACCGACATGAAGCGCGGCGTCGCGGCCGAAGACGGCGAGAACGTGGTCTTCTCCTGGATCGAGTATCCCGACAAGGCGACCTGCGACGAGGCGGCGCAGAAGATGATGTCGGATAAGGACATGCAGGCGCCGCCGGACATGCCGTTCAATCCGCAGCGGATGATCTATTCAGGCTTCGAGAAGGTGATGGACGAAGGCGGCGGCCCCTTCGGCTATGTCGACGGCATGGTCGCCGCAGTCCCGACTGCAAACCGCGACAAGTACCTCGAGCACGCCCGCGCTGCCGCCGAAGCCTTCCGTCGCCACGGCGCCACCCGCCTCGTCGAGACCTGGGGCGTCGACGTGATGGAAGGGAAGGTCACCGACTTCAAACGCGCGGTCCAGGCCAAGGACGACGAGACGGTCGTGTTCAGCTGGATCGAGTGGCCCGACAAGGCGACGCGCGACAAGGGCATGGCCGCGATCATGGAGGACCCGGCGATGCGCGACATGGAAATGCCGTTCGACGGCAGCCGGATGATCTTCGGCGGCTTCGATCCAGTGTTCAAGACGGGAGGTTGACGATGGCCGGAACACCCATCTGGTACGAGCTGATGACGCCCGATCCGGCCGCCGTCGCGCCGTTCTATCGCGCGGTACTCGGCTGGGAGATTCCCGCCGATGGGCATGCCATGCCCAACGGCGCCGAGTATCGCGCCATCGGCCGCACGGACGGCGGGAACGCGGGCGGCGTGCTGACCCTCACCCCGCAAATGGCCGAGCACGGCGTGAAGCCGGCGTGGTTTCCCTACTTCCACGTCGACGATGTCGACCAGGCCGTCGCGAAGGCGCGCGACCTCGGCGCGCCGGTGTTCATTCCGCCGACGACCATGGAAGGCGCCGGCCGCATGGCCATGCTCGCCGATCCGCAGGGCGCCTCGTTCTACCTGATGGACCCGACGCCGCCGCCCGACCGGCCCGATGCGCAGAGCGACGTCTTCAAACCGCGGGCGCCCGGCCACTGCTGGTGGAACGAGCTCCAGACGCCGGACGAGCCCGCCTCCACCGCGTTCTACACGTCGCTGTTCGGCTGGAGCGCCGAGAACGCGATGCCGATGGGCGAGAAAGGTGAGTACCGCTTCATCGAGCACGACGGCGTCGGCCTCGGGGCGATCAACCCGCGGATGGCCGACGGCATGCCGGTCTCGTGGCTACCCTACTTCGGCGTCGCCGACATCGAAGCGGCAAAGACCGCCGCGGAATCCTCGGGAGGAACGGTCACCCACGACATCCACGAAGTCCCCGGCGGCGACTTCATCTTCACCGCCACCGATCCCGCCGGCGCCCCCGTCGCTTTCGTCGGCGGAAAAGGAGCCTGAGCCATGGCTGACACCGGACAGATCTGCCTCTGGTTCCAGAACGACGCCGAAGCCGCGGCCCGCTTCTACGCCGAAACCTTCACCAACAGCTCCGTCGGCAAGGTTCACGGGGCGCCCACCGATAACCCATCCGCGAAGGAAGGTGACCCGCTGACCGTCGACTTCACGGTGATGGGCATCCGCTGCCTCGGCCTCAACGGCGGCCCGCACTTCAAGCAGAGCGAGGCCTTCTCCTTCGTCGTCGTCACCGAGGACCAGGAAGAGACAGACCGCTATTGGAACGCGATCGTCGAGGGCGGCGGCGAGGAATCCATGTGCGGCTGGTGCAAGGACAAGTGGGGCGTCTCCTGGCAGATCACCCCGCGCATCCTCGCCGAAGCGATGAACGGCGAACCCGGCCGCGCCAAGCGCATCTTCGAAGCGATGATGACCATGAAGAAGATCGACATCGCCGCGCTCGAGGCCGCCGCTCAAGCAGCGCCCGCCGAGGTATAGTAGCTCGCCCCTCGTATGCGGAAGGGGCCGGCGGGTGGGCCACCCTGACCCCTGTCGCCCACCCCTGAGCCCTCCCGCAAGCGGGATGGGGATTGGAGACACCGATGCTCGAACTCCACGGACACTTGTTCTCGTCCTACACCTGGAAGGCGCTGATCCCGCTTTACGCCAACGGCACGCCGTTCGAGTTCCGCGCCATGACGACGGATCGGCCGCTCAGCGAGCAGTTCCCCGGCAAGGCGCATCCCGGCGGGCATATCCCGGTGCTGGTCGATGGCGACCGCGTCGTGGTCGAGGCGACCGCTATCGTCGAGCACCTCGCCGTCCATCATCCCGGCCCGGCGCCGCTGATCCCCGCGGATCCTGCCGAAGCGGTCGTGGCGCGAATGATCGACCGCGTGTTCGACAACTACGTGATGGGCAATATGCAGCGGGTGGTCTCGGCCCATTTCGTCAGCCGCGACAAGCCCGAGCTTGGCTTGCGCGACGAACCCGATGCGGC
>CAYTPY010000205.1:0-2557 GCA_964439725.1 uncultured Erythrobacter sp.
CGGGCTGCCTGATCCTCCCCCAGCTTGCTCGGGGAGGGTCTTGGCCGCTGCCCCCCTCGTCGTCCCCGCCGCCCCCTCTCTTCGTCATTCCCGCGCAAGCGGGAACCTCGAGCAGCCCGCACCTTCGTCATTGTCCTTCGGACAGCTTCGCTTCCCCGCGAACGCGGGCCGGGCAAGTGGTCGAGTTACGTCGAGCAGGACCTGCTCCCGCGCCTGCACGGCTTCGAGCTGCTGATGGCCAGCTACGCCATATGCCACATGAAGCTCGACATGATGCTGACAGAGACCGGCTACAAGCCGAGCGGCAACCCGCCGCGCCTATCGGTGTGGCTGACCAATGCGTTGGAGCCCGCTGAGCGAGAAGTGAAGGACCTGTTCTTCCAGCCGCTGGCCGAGGAAGCCCGTGGCGCGAGCGAAGTGAAGCGTCAGACGCCGATCATGTGCGTGATCGGGAATCCGCCGTATTCGGGCCATTCGACGAACTTCGGCGACTGGATCGAGGGCCTCATGGCCGACTACAAGGTCAGCCCCGAACTTAAGCGCCCCGCCCAAGCAAAGTGGTTATCTGACGACTACGTCAAGTTTATCCGGATGGCTGAGCATGTGATCGAGAAGAACGGTGAAGGCATCCTCGGCTTCATCACCAACCACGGCTATTTCGACAATCCGACCTTTATCGACATGCGGCGCCACCTGCGCGAGACATTCGATCGCATTTTCGTCCTCGACCTGCATGGCAACGCGAAGAAAAAGGAGGTCAGCCCAGATGGTTCACCGGACAAGAACGTCTTCGACATCCAACAAGGCGTTGCGATCGTTGTCGCGGTAAAGCGGCGAGATAACGAGACTCGCAAGGCGCCGCTCGCCCAAGTTCTTCATTCAGAACTTTGGGGCTCACGCGACACGAAGTACGAAGCCCTTTGGGCAAATTCGCCAGCGTCGCTGTCTCCCACTGAAGTCGCGAAAGGAGAACCAAACGGCCGCTATGCTCCGAGCGGTGGCGAACTCGAGCGGCGCTATCTTTCCGGCTTGTCGGTGGCGGAATTGATGTCGACCAATGGAAACCCGGCTCCCGGGTTCGCGACCCAGCATGATGACTTCGCGATCTCACGTACGAGGAGCGAAGCTGCGGACAAAGTTGAACGTTTTCTGGCCGCGTCTTCGGGACTGGATGCCCGAAAGTTGTTCAAACTCTGTGCTCAGAACCAGTGGCTTTACTCTCGCGCCAAGAAGGAACTCGCAGGAGGTGAATGGCGAGAACAACTCACCGAGCTTTGCTATCGCCCGCTTGATCGACGCTGGACAGTGTTCAATCGCAATGTCGCAGTTCATCGTCGGGAGCGGGTTTCAAAACATCTTTTCCGACATGTGAACATCGCCTTCACCTTGAGCGGCAACGCCGGGTCAATTGGATCCCCTGGCTTTGACGCGGTGGGATTGGTCGACCGAGTCACTGAGTTGAACTTCTTCCGAAGAGGCGGCGCGTACATTTTCCCGCTCTATCTCTTTCCCGATGAGGGAACTCTCGACCAAAGCGTTCGCCTCAACTTCGACCCCAAGCTCTACCGCACCATCTGCAAGGGCGCAGGGATCGACCCCGCCGACCAGGCCGCGCCAAACGACGACTTCCGCGCCGCCACCGGCGAGGCGCGGCCGAGCGAGGTCAAGGTGTTCGACTACATCTATGGCGTGCTCCACGCGCCCGCCTATCGCGAGACGTTTGCCGAGTTCCTCAAGATTGACTTCCCGCGCATCCCCTATCCGCTGTCGCCCGACGTCTTCCGCCACGTCAGCGAGAAGGGCGAGCAGCTCCGCCGCTTGCACCTGATGGAGCCCGCCGCGATCGGCGACACGCCCTATCCGTACCACGGCGAGGGCGACGACGTGGTCGCCAGCGGTTTCCCGAAGTTCGATGGCGGCAAGGTCCACATCAACAAGGACCAGTATTTCGAAGGCGTGCTCGAGATCGCCTGGAGCTTCCACATCGGCGGCTACCAGCCCGCGCAGAAGTGGCTGAAGGACCGCAGGGGCCGCGCGCTGTCATGGGACGACATCACCCACTACCAGCGCATCGTGAAGATCCTCGCCGAAACCGACCGCATCATGCCGGAAATCGCGTTGCCCCTCGCGCTCGAGAACTAATCGCTCGCCACTCTCAGGCCGCACGCGCGCCCATTGCCGCCGAACAGGCCCGATTAATGCCAAAACCGGCCGCATTATCCGCGAAATCGCGCTCCCAATCGCCCCGGATTCGGGCGGCGGCGGCGGTTTACGGATGGGGGCTGGGGGCCATGCTGCCGCGTTCGGGGCGGCCGAGCGGGTGCGGGAGGGGCCTGAGCGCGGATTTCCGGCTGTTTCGGCGGTGCTTAGCGTCCGATCAAGCGCTTCATTCGCATGTCTCCCACCTGTTCGGCGGAGCTCAGGCGGCCTTCTTGAACTCCAGGTCGAGCCGGTCCCAAATCTCGACCAGCGCGTCGGTGAGGGCGCGCATCATCGCTTCGCTGTGCGCCGGGCCGGGCGTGAAGCGCAGCCTTTCGGTGCCGCGCGGCACGGTCGG
>CAYTPY010000206.1:0-2552 GCA_964439725.1 uncultured Erythrobacter sp.
GACTGTCCGCCGTAGAGCACGTTCAGCGCGGTCCCGCTGAGCGATCCGCCGATCGGCAGGCCTTGCACCAGCCCGGACGCAACGTTGGCTGCGCCGATCGCGGCAAAGTCGCGCGACCGGTTGCGCTCCGATCCGTCGGGATTGGGCACGCTCTGACTGACACCTGCCGACTGAACGAGGATGATGATGGCAACCGCGATGGCACCAGTGATGACATCGGCGGTGAACGCGCTGAGGGGCGGCAGGCGGGGGATGGGAAAGCCCTGCGGGATGATCCCGCTGTCGCGCACCAGCGCGACCTCGTCGAAGCCGAGCATGAAGACGATCACCGAGGGGAAGACGACTGCGATCAGCCGGCCGACGGTGCGGACCGGTGTGTAGGGCAGGGCGAGCGCGAGGACCATCGCGACGGCCGCCAGCACCAGCGAGGGCATGTGAACGGTGTCGAGCTCGAACAGCAGCGCGACGGCGCCTTGCACGCCCCCGTCCGCCTCGCGCCCGGTAACGATCGGCAGCTGGTTCAGGATCAGCAGGACCGAAACGCCGAGCAGGAATCCGGTGATGACCGAATAGGAAACGAAGCGCAGCAGCTTGCCGAGCCGAAATACGCCCGCCGCGATCTGCAACACGCCGATAAGCAGGACGAGCGCGAACAGCCCGTCGAGCCGCGCCTGCCCCTGCAGCCCGCCGAGCGCCTGAGCGGCGGAGAGCGAGGCCGCGGCCATCGTCGTGATCATCATCAGCTGGGTGCTGGAAAGCGCGCCCCCCACTGCCGGACCCGCCATGGCTCCGTAGAGGCCATGAACCGGGCTGACGCCCAGGAGGGCGCCGTTGGCCATCCCGTCGGGAACGTTGCTGATCGCGCTGCTCAGGCCGGCGATGGCGTCGCGGCGCAGCGCTTCCTTCTTAGGAAAGCGGCTCCAGACCCGGTTGTGGACCGCATTGCGGACGGCGCGAAGGCCGGGCTGGTTCGTCTCCGGCCCGCCGTTGGGGCCTCGCGCCTCCTGGGCTTCCGCTTCAGCCATACGCACCCCCTGCAGCCATGCCGTCCCTATCCTGCATCGGTGGGCTTCGTTCCCAAAGTTTCTGTGCCAAGGCTATGTCAGCGACCGGGATCATCGAGATCGCGCACGATGACCATCGCTGTGCCGCCACCGCGGCGCCATGCCCGATGTTGCTTGTGCACGCAGCTGTTCGGAACCTACCATGTTCATCGAGCGCGGCCCCGCGCAGGAGGTGCGATGTTCGACTTGATGATTGCGATAAGCCAGCTCGCTCTGCCCATCTTCATCTTTGCCACGATGTTGAACGTCGGCATGACGCAGGAGCCGCGCCGCATCCTGCAGCACTGGCGAGATTGGCCCTTCCTTCTCAAGGTCCTTGTCGCCAATTTCATAGGCGCCCCGTTGGCAATGTGGCTGCTCGTGCAGGTCTGGCCAATGCCGATAACGCTCAAGGCCGCGCTGCTTCTGTTCTCGTTGAGCGCAGGCGCGCCGATGCTGATCAAGTTGACCGCGGTCTCCGGACACGATCTCGCGCTCGGGGCGTCGACCATGATGCTGCTGGTTCTCGGGTCGATGGTGATTGTGCCGCTGGCCCTGCCGCAGCTTCTCCCCGAACTCTCCGTTGACGGAGGTGCGCTGGCGTGGATGCTCATGCGCCAACTGCTCTTGCCGATGGTCCTCGGCGCCTTGCTCGCCTATTTCACGCCCCGGCTCAATGCTCGGCTGCAGCCGTGGGCGAGGAAGATCGGCAACGTCTCCCTCTATGTGCTGCTGGTGTCGACCATCGTCGGCTACTTGCCTGTCATGATGCCGATCATCCGTTCGGGTGCGCTGATCCTGGCGATGATCTTCATCCTCGTGGCTTTCGGGCTGGGCTGGCTCGCCGGGTATGGGCAGGACCACCTGGAAGATGTGGGCGGGCTCGCTACGGCTCAACGCAATACCGCCGCTTCGATGCTGATCGCGTCGGGCGGCTTTACCGATCCCGACGTCTTCGTCCTGATCACCCTGGTGAATACCTTGGGGCTCGTGCTGCTGATTGTCATCGCCAAGGGGCTGAAGCGCGACAACGCTGAAGTCGTGCTCGTCTGACCCGGCCATCCGCTCATCGGGTCGCTAGTCGTTCCCCAGCTCGGTATCGAGCCCGGTGTACTGGAAGAAATCCTCAGGGGGCATTTCGTCGAGCTGCTTGATCTCGCCCGCTTCGATATATCCGACCGCCGCGGCGTAAGCGTCCCACTCCGCTTTGAGTTCGGCGAACTTTGTCGGCTCGCGGTCCTTCAGGTCCACAAGCTCCCGCGGATCCTCGCGCAAGTTGAACAGGCTCCACTCGTTCTCGCCGTAGGGCGGCGCCATGAACAGCAACTTCCAGTCGCCCTTGAAGATGGAGCGGCACTCGAACATCTCGAACCCGATGACGTCGTATTCGCCGCGGATCGGCGCGATCGTCGCCCCGGTCAGGTACGGCTTCCACGACCGTCCATAGACCGGCGCCAGCGGAACCCCGCTCCGCTCATTCGGCCGCGCCACTCCGGCAAAGTCGAGGAT
>CAYTPY010000207.1:0-2549 GCA_964439725.1 uncultured Erythrobacter sp.
CTAGCTTATCAGCGCACTACTGCGAATGCTGCCCGCCGGGACGCGCGATATCGCTCAGCGCTTCGCCGCTTTCGCGCGCCTCTTCCTTCGCCAGGTCACCGATTGAGACGATGCCGACCAGCCGCTTGTCCTGATTGACCACCGGCAATCGCCGCACCTGGATCTCGGCCATGTTATCGAGCACGTCCTCGGTCTCTTCCTCGTCGTAGCAGTACTTGACTTCCTGGCTCATCACGTCGCGCACCCGCGCGTCGGGACCGGCGCCTTGGGCGATCCCGCGAATGGCGATGTCGCGGTCGGTAATCATCCCGATCAACCGGTCGCCTTCGCCGACGGGCAGCACGCCGGCGTCGATCTGGTCCATGATCTGCGCCGCACGCTCTATGGCATCATCTGGTGATATCACACGCACGTCGCGCGTCATGCATTCCTTGATCTTCACAACTCACTCCTGTGTTCGACGGCGTCAGCTTCAGGTATCCCGGCCGACGTTCCGCGCGCCGCCGATGTTCGCTTGCTTGTGCGCGGTGCGGCTGTCGCTCTCGGGCTTGGCATGCGCCTTGGTGTTGCCCCCGACTTCGCCTTCCTGGCTGCTGGTGCGGTGGAAATCGCCCTTCTTCTTGTCGGTGCTCATGCTCGCCTCCTAGCGATTGCTCCGCGCGGTCCGGCCTTCCGCGGCCTCGCCGAACGGACCGGCTTCGTTGTCGACATCGCCTTCGACAGTGTTCTCACCTTCCGCGTCGTCGAGATTGCCGCCCATCGCGAAGGCACCTTTCGATTGCCCGATGCCCGGGTTGCTCCTGAGATCGCGGTCGAGATTCGTGTCGCGTTTGTTGCCGTCGGCCATGCTGCTCTCCTTGGGTTTTCTCGTGTGCTCCGCCGCTTCGGCGAAAGGCTCTCGACTGCCGGGTCCCTCACGGACTTCGCAGCCTCACCCCGATTCAACCGGAGCGCCCGGCGCCCGTTCCGTTGCCCATCCCGGCTCACGCCCTTCTCGTCGCTTAGCCGTCGCTCCACTGGGCGAGTGCCTGGCGATAGGCTTCTTTGGCCTTGTTGCGCGCCCGCTCGATCCGCTCCAGCTGCTTGCCGTGCTTGGTGCGCGCCGCCTCGATCCGCCGCTCGACCGCCGCCCGCTCGGCCTCTAGCGCCCTGATCTCCTTCGCTTGCCGCTTGCGCGCCTCGCGCAGCGCCGCTTCGGCGGCATCGACCTTATCGCGATTCGGCGGCGGCTTGGGCTTGGCCGCCTTCGAAGGCTTGGCCGTCTTCGCCGTGGCCTTGGCCGCCGCTTTTCCAGCCGGCTTCTTCTTCGGGCCCAGCGCCTTGAGGTGGCTGGCGAGGTCGCCGCGGGAGCGCTTCACCACCTCCCCCGGCTGGCTCAGCGGCTCTTCCATCAACGCCGGATCGGTAACTTCCTCGGCCACGCCGCGCGCGAACAGGTTGGCGTCAGCTCCCCAGGCTTCCAGCGCCGCCTTCCGGCTTGGCGCGGCGACATAAGCGTCATGAAACCCGATCGCGGTGCGGAAGACCTTCAGCTTGCGCGGCATTTCGCCCCTTTCATGCGACCAACGCGCAACGGATTGGCGGTTTCCCCGTTACTCCCCTCGCAACGGAGGCAGGCATGGCGCACGACATTTCGGGTAAACGGGTTCTCATCACCGGCGGCGCCGGCGGCGTTGGCCGGGAAACGGCACGGCGGATGCTGGATGCCGGCGCGCACGTCGTTTCGGCCGATATCCCCGGCGCCAGCGCTCATGCCGAAGGGGCGATCACGTTCTCCGGCGATGTCGCGCGGCAGGAGGAGATCGAGCGCCTGTTCCGCTTCGTCGACGAGCAGCTTGGCGGCCTGGACGTGCTCATTGCCTGCGTGGGCCTGCCCGCCGATCCGCTGATGGAGATCGACGATGCCGGCTGGCGCCAAGTGATCGACGCGAACCTCGTCAGCTACGTCGGCTGTACCAAGAAGGCGATCGAGCGCATCCGCACCAGCGGCCGCGAGGACGGCCAGGTGATCCTCGTCGGCTCGATCAGCGTGCACATCAAGGCGGTCGGGGAAAGCGTCTACAACGCGTCCAAGGGAGGCGTGGCGCTGTTCGCCGAGACGCTGCGCAAGGAGATGATCCCGGAGAAGATCCGCGTCACGCTGATTGAGCCCGGCGCCATCGCTACCCACCTGCAACCCTTCGACGACGACAAGCTCCACGAGTTCCAAGACAAGCAGGAGATGCTCCCCGCCGGCGAAGTCGCCGAAGCCATTCTCTTCGCCGCCACTCGCCCGCCGGGCGTCGACGTGGTGACCCTGCGCATCGAGCCGCTGGTCCAGAAGATCTACTGAGGGCCTTGCCGGGCAGAGGACAACTCCCACCTCTAAAGGAAGGGGGAACTCCAATGCTCGAATGGCTCCTCGCCGCCGCGATCCTGATCGCCGTGATTGCGGTCCTGCCTCGCATCCTTACGCGCGCCAAACACAACCGCCGCGCCAGCGGAAGATCGGGCATCGTGATCGCCATCGGCATGGCGCTGTCGATGATCTTCGACGCGAAGAGTTCGCA
>CAYTPY010000208.1:0-2519 GCA_964439725.1 uncultured Erythrobacter sp.
CGCCTGCCCATGCGGGGCTTTCCTGCGCTGCGGCGGGCGCAGCTACCAGCAGCGCGGCCGGGACCAGCGCGGCGCGCATCAGCCGGCGGCTTTGTCGATGGCGCCAGCCATCTTTACGTCGCGCTCCGAAAGCCCGCCCGCGTCATGAGTGGTCAGCGTAATCTTGACGCGGTTGTAGACGTTGGACCATTCCGGATGGTGATCCTGCTTCTCCGCGAGCAGCGCCACGCGGCTCATAAAGGCCCAGGCTTCGCTGAAGGTCTTGAAGCGGAACTCGCGCTCGATGGCGAGGGCATCGGCGCGCAGGCTCCATTCGGGCAGAGCGGACAGCGCCTCGTCCCGCTCGGCATCGGTGAGCTGCGGCACGGCCATGGCAATTCTCCTTCGCTTGTCGGCTTCGCGCTTCTGCCCTAACCCGCCGCATCATGGAACCCGCCCGCATCACCGCGACGGACCTCGCCTGCCGCCGCGGCGACCGCCTGCTGTTCCGCGGACTTTCGTTCGAACTGAATGCCGGTGAAGCGCTGCAAGTGGTCGGTCCGAACGGGACCGGGAAATCGAGCCTGCTGCGCATTCTCGCCGGGCTGCTGCCGCCGTTCGCAGGGACCGTGGAGCGCACCGGCGAGGCAGCGCTACTCGATGAGCGGCTGCCGCTCGATGGCGAACTCCCGCTGGGCAAAGCTTTGACGCTTTGGAGCCGGATCGATGGTCGGGGGTATGGCGCGGAGGGACTGAGCCCGCTGGGCCTCGATCGCCTCGCGGACGTCCCGGTGCGCTATCTCTCAACCGGACAACGCAAACGCGCAGCGATCCTGCAGTCGAACGCGCGGCGGGCCGGCGTGTGGCTGCTCGACGAGCCGCTCAACGGACTGGACGTTGAGGCGGCGGCGCAATTTCAGGCGCGGGTGGGCGGGTATGTCGCGGATGGCGGAATTGCGATGATTGCATCGCACCAGCCGTTCGACATGCCGGGATTGGCGAGGCTGCATCTCGGAGACTACGCACCGTGAGGATCATTGCCGCGCTGCTCCGACGCGACCTGGCGCAGATGTTCGGCAGCGGAGAGCGCGGGGCGACCCTGCTGCCGGTGCTGTTCTTCGTCGCGGTGGCGATGCTCTACCCGTTCGCGGTCGGCCCGAACCCGGAACTGCTGGCGCGCACCGGCGGCGGAGTGATCTGGGTCGCCGCGCTGCTCGCGGCGATCCTGCCGCTCGACCGGTTGCTGGAGCGCGACGTCGAGCGCGGCTTCTTCGACCAGCTCTACCTGCGCGGCATTGCCGAGGAAGTGGTGGTGGCGGTGCGTCTGCTGGCCCATTGGCTGAGTTTCGGTCCGCCGCTGATGCTCGCGACCCTACCAGCTGCCGCCTTGCTGGGGCTGGACAGTGAGGCGCTGCGGACGGTCGAACTAGGGCTGCTCGCCGGAACGCCCGGGCTGGCAGCGATCGGGCTGATGATCGCCGCGCTTACCGTAGGCATGCGCGGGAGCGCGGCACTGGCCGGGCTGCTGCTGATTCCGCTCGCCGTGCCGCTGCTGGTGTTCGGCGCTGGCGCCCTGGCCACCGGCGGCGGCGGCGGGATTGCCCTGACCGCGGCCATTAGCCTGCTGCTGGTGGCGATCACCCCGTTCGCTGGCGGAGCAGCGATCCGGGCGGCGCGAGAGGGGTAACAGCTCTTAGGCGTAAGGCGGCTTGTGCAGGCCCTTCTGGCTCAACGTGAAGATTTCGCAGCCGTCTTCGGTGATGCCGATCGAGTGCTCGAACTGCGCCGAGAGGCTCTTGTCGCGAGTGACGGCGGTCCAGCCGTCGCTGAGGACTTTAACGTGCGGCTTGCCGAGGTTGATCATCGGCTCGATGGTCATGAACATGCCGGGACGCAGCTCCGGGCCAGTGCCAGCCTTCGCGGCGTGGACCACTTCAGGAGCATCGTGGAACAGCCGGCCGAGACCGTGACCGCAGAAGTCGCGCACGACGCCGTAGCGGTATTGCTCGGCGTGGGCCTGAATGGCCGCGCCGATATCGCCGAGACGGGCACCCGGGCGGGCTTTTTCGATGCCGATCATCAGGCACTCGTGGGTCACATCGATCAGGCGGCGCGCTTTGATCGAGGCTTCGCCGGCGATGTACATGCGGCTGGTATCGCCGTGCCAGCCGTCGAGTAGCGGCGTTACGTCGATGTTGACGATGTCTCCGTCCTTGAGCGTCTTTGACGATGGGATGCCGTGGCAGACCACATGGTTGATCGAGATGCAGCAGGAGTGGGTGTAACCGCGATAGCCCAGCGTGGCAGGGACTGCGCCGCCATCGAGCATCATCTCACGCACCGCGGTGTCGATCTGCTCAGTAGTGACGCCGGGACGTACCCATTCGGGCATCGCGTCGAGGATCTCGGCCGCGAGGCGCCCCGCCTTGCGCATGCCCTCGAAGCCCTCGGGCCCATGAAGCTTGATCGTGCCGTCGCGATAGACGGACATGTCGGCGGTGACGTGCTGGTATTCGGTCATCGCCGCGATGTAGGCGCTG
>CAYTPY010000209.1:0-2480 GCA_964439725.1 uncultured Erythrobacter sp.
GCACGCGCAAATCCCAATCCCCACGCTCGAACGTCCAAAGCCCGCGCATCCAAGGGCTCCCGTCAAAGCTCCCCGTGAATATCCCGCGGTAGCCGGCCGACCCTTCAATCCGCTCGTACGGGCCCTCTGCCACGCGTCGCGGTTCAGTCAGCGACGCCATCACTACGGGTCTCGTGATGGTATAATGGGCTTGCGGAGAGAGACCAGGAATCCTCACGACCGCGGCGTGCAAAATGAGCGTTCCGTCCACCGAAAGCGCGCGCGAGTACTCCACACCGACGTATTCGCCGCTACCGACCAGATCGGCCGTGTCGCTGCGGACGAACCCCGCAACCTGTTCGGGAAACCGAAAGCCGCTCGCCTGATGGACGAGCACGCCGTCTTCGCCGGTGATGAAGGGACGCTCCGCTGCGGGCTGAGCCTGTAGCGCGACTGGCGCGCAGAGCATCAACCCGGCGGCAAACCTTAGCATCGCCTGGAAGTAGGAGCCACGATCGCCGGAGGATCACTCGCCGGAAACGTATCCTCGAGAGCATCGTCCAACAGGTTCTCGCGATGCTCCTCGCAACCTCGGTCACGCGGGCGTTCCTTATCAGTTCGACCCGGATTCTTTGAGCTCGACATGTTTGCAACCTTTCAGCGCTCGCTATTCTACCAACGCCTGGCCGCGCCAAAGGTCCTCAACTTTCCTCCATGGGCCCCGCGAATGTCTTACCAACGCCACGAGCAGCACCGCCATGTCATGCAGCTGGGGAGAAGCGTTGCGGCATAGACTCATCGGATTGTCTCGCGCTTAAAATGATTGGAAAATAAGCGATATTGACGGAGGTGCGCATGCTTGCAGTAGGGCAATGGGTGGGAGCCACTCCGGTCCTCGTCATTGGCCTGCTGACGTTTCTAGGCATGGTTGCCGCAGCATACGTCGGAGCGCTGGCGCGGCGGCACCGGGAGAGGTCGCGCACTCGCGAGGGAAAGGACGCGGAGGAAAGCCGCGACGGCTATGTCGTGTCCGCCATTCCGGGGGTTATTGGCTCTCCTGCTCGGCTTCACGTTCTCGCTTGCAGTGGATCGCTATGAAACGCGGCGAACGCTTGTCCTTCAGGAAGCGAACGCCATCAGCACGAGCTATCTCTACGCGCAATTGCTTGAGGAGCCGCACCGCTCGCGCCTGTCCGGAATTCTGCTCGCCTATACCGAGAACCGCGTCGAACTCGGCCACACCGATCAGGGCCGCGCCGCGCCGCTTCTTGCCAAGAACGATGCTCTGTTGATCGAGCTCTGGACCGCGACCGCCGCCGCGTTCGACAGCGTACGAAACACAGCTTTCTCTAGCTCAGTCCCGCAAGTGATCAGTCAGGTCACCGATCTCGACCCGGCGCGAAAGGCAGCTCGTCATGCACGCGTGCCGACGATCGTTTTCGTTGTACTGCTGATCTATGTCGTCGTGACGGCAGGTATGCTGGGTTATGTCCGGGCGGCGTCACGGCGGGTGCTCGCCGTAGCGCTTCTCTTCGCATTGAAAGTCATGTCCCTGATGTTGATCCTCGACATCGATCGGCCAAGCGGCGGCGGGGTGCGGGAATCGCAGGCGCCGATGACGGCGCTTCTGGACACGTTGCGAACCCAAACGCCCGCGACATTCGACGGCTGGCGGTAAGCCCGTCGCGCCGGCTCAATCGCTTACCCTGAGCGGGACTCATGGGCGGCGCTGCTCTCCAGCCAGGCGCGGCTTTCGGCGACGGCTTGCAGAGTGGATTCGCCGCGCGCGGCCGTGGCTTCGAGGATTGTGATGGGTCCGTCGAGATCGAGCCGCTTGGTGCGGTCGATCTGCTCACGCACCTCGGGCCGCACGCCCGCAAGATAGAGGCGGCCGCCTCTGGCGTGCAGATCCTTGCCGTACTCCGACAGCACATCAAGCAGCGTCGCGCCGGCGGAGGCCAAGCTTCGCAGCCGCAGGACGACAACCGGCCGGTCGGCCGTGGCAGGGCTGGGGAGCAGCTGGCTCAGCGTCCGCGCGCCGGCGTAGAAGAGGTGGCCGTAGACATCGAGCACGGTGACGGTCCCGGAGGGCAACGATTTGGCCGGGCGCCGCTCTTCGATGAGGCCGTCCTCACGCTTGATGAGCTGCACCACCGAGACGTCAGTGGACGAACGGTTGATGTAGAGGAAGGCGGACAGCACCACGCCGAACCCCACCGCCGCCTGGATCGGCAGGAACAGCATCGCCACGAAGGTCGTGCCGCCCGCCACCCACGAGGGCCAGCCGGTCTCGAACACGAAGCGGATATCGCGCAGGTCAATGCTCGAAAAGCCGGCCAGGATCAGCAGGGCGCCGAGAGCCGGCATCGCGATCAGGCCGACAGCGCCCGACAGCGCGACGACGATCAGCACCATGAACAGCCCGGCGAACACTGCCGACCAACGCGACTGTCCGCCGTAGAGCACGTTCAGCGCGGTCCCGCTGAGCGATCCGCCGATCG
>CAYTPY010000210.1:0-2470 GCA_964439725.1 uncultured Erythrobacter sp.
TGGTGCCGCTTAGGTGACTCGAACACCTGACCCCCGCATTACGAATGCGATGCTCTACCAACTGAGCTAAAGCGGCACTGGGGGCGGCCCTTATAGCGGTTCCGGGCGCCCTGCAACTGTCAGCCGCTCGCCCATTGCCGCAGGAGGTTGTGATAGCAGCCGGTGAGCGCCACGATCTCGGCGCGTTCGTCGCCAAGCGACTGGGCGAGGCTGCGGATCGCGGCGTCCATGTCGAGGAGAATCGTCCGCTGTCCGTCATCGCGCACGCGCGATTCGATCCAGAAGAACGACGCGATACGGCTGCCGCGTGTGACCGGCTCGACCCGGTGCAGCGAGGTGCTGGGGTAGAGGACCATGTCGCCCGCTGCGAGCTTGACTTCGTGCGCGCCGTAGCTGTCCTCGATAACCAGCTCGCCGCCGTCGTAATCCTCCGGTTGGCTCAGGAACAGCGTCGCCGACAAGTCGGTGCGGATCGAGCCGGAGCCGTCCGGCAGGAAGCGGATCGCGTTGTCGACGTGGTTGCCGAACGAGTGCCCTTCCGCCGCGTCGTAGCGGTTGAACAGGGGCGGAAAGATCGCGTTGGGCAATGCAGCAGAGACAAACAATCCGTTGGCCATCAACCTCTTAAGGATGATCTTACGCGCCTCGGCGGCTCGTTCGCAGCCTTCGGCGATCTGCCGGTTGCGCTTGGCGAGCGCGGACTGGCGGCCGGCGGTGCCCTTGCCGTCCTCCCAGCGCCCGGCGTCGATCAGGCGCCGGATCTCGGCGACTTCGTCTGACGACAGGAGCGAGGGAACGGCAAGGAGCACCGGCCTGCCTTAGAACGCCGCCGCCACCGTGGCTATCGCGCTCCGCCCGGGCCCAGGCACGAAATGCCCGCCACCAACCTGGTCAATGAAGCGCTTATTTAGCAGGTTGAACACGTTCAAACGCACCGTCGTACCGTTCGGGAAGTTGTAAGCCAGCGTCGCATCGGCGACCACGTAGTCGTCGATCTCGCGGGTGTTGGTCTCGTTGGTGTAGCGCGTGCCGACGTAGCGGACGCCCCCGCCGATCTCGAGCCCCATCGGCAGTGTGTAAACCGTCCAGAGCGAACCGCTGTGATCGGGCACGTTGCGCAGGCGGTTGCCCAGTTCGGCCGGATCGTTGGTCTCGCGAATCTCGGTGTCGAGATAGCTGTAGCTGCCGATTACCGACCAGTTCTCGGCCAGCTTGCCGGTCATGCCGACTTCCACGCCATCGACGCGCTGCTTTCCGCCAAGAACCGTGGCCGGTTCGCCCGGCAGCCCATCGGTGCGGGCATTGACCTTGTCGGTGCGGAACAC
This sequence comes from uncultured Erythrobacter sp., assembly GCA_964439725.1. GTDB lineage: Bacteria > Pseudomonadota > Alphaproteobacteria > Sphingomonadales > Sphingomonadaceae > Croceibacterium_A. Next base: position 1,326 of record CAYTPY010000210.1, read on the forward strand.
GGCGGCATTGAGCAGCAGGCGGCCCCCGAACCCGTCCCACTTGGCGCCGACTTCATAGGTCCGGCTCTTCTCAGGGTCGAGCGCCGCCAGGGCCTCGCTCGGCGTGGTCTGGGTCATGTTCTCGATCGACGGGTTCACCGACGTGCCGGCGCCGGCGTAGAGGCTGAGCTGCGGCACCGGCTTGAAGGTGACGCCGGCGCGCCAGGTCACGGTCTCGTCGGTCCGGGCGAGCGGTGTACCCGGCGCCACCGGAGTGAACGTCGCCTCGTAACGCTCCCAGCGCAGGCCGCCGGTCAGCAGCAGCTGCTCGCTGAGATGCACGGTGTCGAACAGGTAAGCGGCCAGCGTATCGGCCGACGCGCGGATCGGGCCGCCGGCGGTATCGACGATCGTCCCGTTCCACGGCCGGCGCGGATTGGGATCGAACAAGTCGGTGGGCGTGCCCGGGGTGATCGTGCGCGGCTGGTTGCGGCTGCTCTCGTCAGCAATCTCAAAGCCGGCGATCAAGTCATGGCGGATGCCGCCGGTGTCGAATTCGGCGAAAAGGTTGCTCTGGTTGAACAGCACTTCGTCGACCGTGTCGCGCGACTGGGTGTTCGGGTTGATCAGCGTTGTGTCGTTGCCGGCAAAGCGCGGCGCCGAATAGATCGAGTCGCGCGTCGCGTGACCATAACGTGTGGTGTTCGAAATCCGCACCGTGTCGGTCAGGTCGTGTTCGAGCGCGAACGTCAGCATGTGCATGCGCGTCTTCTCGTAGTCGCGCTTGGTCAGACCGTAGTAGTTGTCGAAATCGACCGGTGCAGGCTGGTCGGCGTATTCGGCCAGCGCGGTGTTGGCCGCGGGGACGAAGGGGATGCCATAGTCCGGCTGATTGTTCTGCTTCAGGTAGAGGTAGGAGAGGATCGCCCGGGTCGAAGAACCGAGGCCGACCGCTACTGACGGCGCGAGGCCCATCCGCTCGCTCTGGACAAAGTCGCGGCCCGGCGCGTCGGCGTTGTGATACATGCCATTGAGCCGGAAGGCGGTGCCGCCGCCGATCCGCAGCTGGTCCTCGCCGAGGTTGATGTCGAAGGTGGCGCGGGCGTAATTGGGCGCGCCTCCCGTCACCGTGCCGCGCACGAAGCTCATCAGCTGCGGCTGCTTGG
>CAYTPY010000211.1:0-2465 GCA_964439725.1 uncultured Erythrobacter sp.
GATGCCGGGGATCATGAAGGACAACGCGGCCAAGGTGCTGGGGCTGGTTTGAGCGCCAAGGCGTCGCCCTTCTCTCGTCATTCCCGCGAAAGCGGGAGCCCAGTTGCAGCGGGGCGGAAAGCCCCCTGGATTCCCGCTTCCGCGGGAATGACGATGGAGGGGTTTTCAGGTGGCGGCTGACCCGGACGATATCCCCGCCTGGCAGCGGCTGTCGGATCGCATCACGACGTCTGGACGGCTGCAAGCGCACGATCCGGCGCGGCTCGCGGCGATCGGCGTGTGGCATGTGATCAACCTGGCGATGCCCGATCACCCAGACGCCCTGCCCGATGCAGCAGCGCGCTTTTCGGCAGCAGGCGTCGACTACACGCACATCCCGGTGCCGTTCGATGCTCCCGAGGAAGCGCACTACGAGGCATTCGTGCGCGCGCTCGAAAGCCGCGACGGGCCGGTCCACGTGCATTGCATAGCCAACTGGCGGGTGTCGGCCTTCTTCTACCGCTGGCACCGCGATGCTTGCGGGATGCCCGAGGGTGAGGCACGAGCGCTGATGGAGCGGCAATGGTCGCCTGAGACGCACGACCACCCGGCCGCGCCGGTCTGGGCCGCGTTCGTAAGGGAGAGGAAAGGCTGATGGATTTCGCTGGGCAGCATATCGTCGTCACCGGAGGGTCGAGCGGGATTGGCCTCGTCACGGCGCGGCTGCTGGCGAAGCGCGGCGCGGCGGTGACGCTGATCGCGCGGCGCAGCGATCAGCTCGAGGCGGCCAAGCAGGAAATGGGCGGGCGCACCGCCTGGGCGGCGGCCGACGTGGGCGACAAGGCGCAGCTCGAAGCGGCGCTCGATGCGGCGGTCCATCAGAACGGACCGATCCACGGACTCTTCGCCAATGCCGGGCTGACCGGAGGTTTCACCCCGGCGGTCCAGTTCGACCCCGAGGTGTTTGAACAAACCATCCGCGTGAACCTGACGAGCGTGTTCTGGGCGATCCAGAAAGTGTTGCCGGCAATGATCGAGGCGAAGAGCGGGGCGATCCTCGTCACCGGCTCGATGGGCTCGAAGCGGGGCATGGCGATGAACCCGGCCTATGTTGCCAGTAAGCACGGAGTGCTGGGCCTGACCCGCGCGATTGCGGTGGAGATGGCGCCGCACGGCGTCCGCGCCAACTGCATCATCCCCGGCTTCATCAAGACCGAGGCGCTCGAGCGCATCCCGCCCGAGCAGCAGGGCAAGATTGCGCAGCGCGTGCCGCAGCGGCGAATGGGAAGCCCGGAAGAACTCGCCGAAGTCGCCGCGTTCCTGCTCAGCGACGCGGCGAGCCACGTCACCGGCCAGGACTGGGCCGTCGATGGGGGCGTGCTGGAATCCATCGAGGTCTAGGAGAACGAACGATGCGTGCATGGAGATTGCCGGCCGGCTCGGACGGGTTCAACAAGCTGCAGCTCGAGGAGCTGCCCGATCCTACGCCGGGCCCCGGCGAAGTGCTGATCCAGATCCGCGCCTGCTCGATCAACTACCGCGATTTCGCCGTGGCGGCGGGCAAGTATTTCGGCGGTGCGCTGAAGGCGCCGGCAATCCCGCTGTCCGACGGGGCGGGGCAGGTCGTCGCGGTCGGCGGAGCGGTCACGCGTTTCAAGGAAGGCGACCGGGTGCAGGGCTCGTTCTTCACCCAATGGGAAGACGGGCCGCCCAAAGGCGGGCCGGCGCTCGGGGACGGGTTCGCGCCGGGCATGCTGGCCGAGCTGGTGGTGCTGCCGGAAAGCGCGGTGGTGCCGATGGCCGAGAGTCTCAACTACGCGCAGGCGGCCTGCCTTCCGTGCGCCGGGGTGACGGCGTGGAACGCGCTCTACGAAGGGCCGCGGGCGCTGGTTCCGGGGATGAAAGTGTTGGTGCTCGGCAGCGGCGGGGTGTCGATGCTGGCGCTGCAGATCGCGCGCGCGGGCGGCTGCGAAGTGATCGCGACCTCCTCCTCGAACGAGAAGCTGGAGCGGATCAAGGCGCTCGGGGCCGCGCATGTCGTCAACTACAAGGACATGCCCGATTGGGGCCGCTACATCGGCCAGGAGCTGGGCGGCGTCGACAAGGTGGTCGAAGTCGGCGGCGCGGGCACGGCCGAGCAGTCGATGATGGCGCTGCGCACGCAGGGGGAAGTAGCCTTTATCGGCGTGCTGTCGCCCGAAGGCGGGCCGAACCCGCGCACGCTGATGATGAGCGCGGGTACGATGCGCGGCATCTTCGTCGGCTCGGCGGCGATGGCCCAGCGGCTCAATGCCGCTATCGACGTCAACGGCATCGAGCCGCTGATCGGCGCGCGCTTCGGGTTCGAGCAGGCGAAGGAGGCTTATGCTCATGCCTGGGGGCCGGAGAGCTTTGCCAAGACGGTGATCGAGCTGGTGTAGAGGAGCCTGCCATGTGGGAAGTGCGCGTCACGCCGGCCGGCGATTTCGACAACCATCCGTTCGAAA
>CAYTPY010000212.1:0-2457 GCA_964439725.1 uncultured Erythrobacter sp.
TCGCGCCGCGCAGATGATCGGGAACGGGGTCGCGGTGGCCGAGCCGCGTCAAGCCTGCCGCTCCAGTGTGACGAAGGCGTAGGCGGGATCGATACCTTGGGCCGCGTGCTTCTCGCGCCGGACGACCTGCCACTCCGGGCCCGGCGTCGCCATGTACACGTCGCCTTGCGTGTTCTCGTAGATCTCGGTGATTTCGAGCCGCGTGGTGATCGGCATGAAGAGCGCGAAGATGTCGGCGCCGCCGATCACGGCGATGTCGCCGTCTCCCGCGAGCGATAGGGCCTCGTCCGTCGTATGTGCGACTTCGGCGCCGGGGGCGCTCCAGCCTTTCTGGCGGGTCAGCACGATATGCCGACGGCCGGGCAGCAGGCCGGGCAGGCTGTCGAAGGTCTTGCGGCCCATGATCATCGGCTTGCCCATCGTCAGGCGCTTGAAGCGCTTGAGATCGGCGCTGATCTTCCACGGCACGTCGCCGTCCTGGGCGATCGTGCCGTCGATGGCGCGGGCGACGATGGCGATGACTTCGCGCGCCATCACCCGATCACCGTCACGTGGCCCATCTTGCGCCCGGCGCGCGCTTCGGCCTTGCCGTAGAGGTGCAGGTGCGCCCGTGGATCGCCGAGGGCCTGTGCGGCGGCTTCGGCGGCGTCCCCGATCAGGTTGCGCATTTCGACGTTCGGGCTGACGGTGGCGGTATCGCCGAGCGGCAGACCACAGATCGCGCGGACGTGGTTCTCGAACTGGCTGGTGACCGCGCCTTCGATGGTCCAGTGGCCCGAGTTGTGCACGCGCGGCGCCATCTCGTTGAACACCGGCCCTTGCGGCGTGGCGAAGAACTCGAGCGTGAGCACGCCGACGTAGTTGAGCGCCTCCGCCACTGCCTGTGCCAGCCGCCGGGCTTCATCGACCTGAGTGGCGATAACCTCGGCAGCGGGAAGCGAGGAGCGGGCGAGAATACCGCTTTCGTGGACGTTCTGCGGGCTGTCCCAGAAACGCACTTCACCGTCGCAGCCGCGGACGAGAATCACCGAGAACTCGGCTTCAAAGCGCACCAAGCCTTCATAGACGAGCCCGTCGTTCGGCACTCGCAAGCCTTCGACTTCGTGTGCCGAGGCGATGCGCCACTGGCCCTTGCCGTCGTAGCCCTCCCGCCGGGTCTTCAGGATGCCGGGCGTCCCGACACGCTCGAGTGCGCCCGTCAGCTCGCTGTTATGATCGACCGGAGTGTAAGGCGCGGGGCGCCCGCCGAGCTCTTCGACAAATCTCTTCTCGCGTAGCCGATCCTGCGCCACTTCCAGCGCACGGGTACCGGGTGCGAGGCGGTCGGTCGGGATCGCAGCAAGCGGCGCCACGGGAACGTTCTCGAATTCGTAAGTGACGACGGCGCAATCTTGCGCGAACTCGCTCAGCGCTTCGCGGTCGTGCCAGTCGGCGCTGGTGAACCGGGCGCTGACTTCGGCGGCGACGCTCTCCTTCTCCGGCGCATAGACATGGCACCGATAGCCGAGCTGTGCCGCGGCCATGGCCAGCATTCGGCCGAGCTGCCCGCCGCCGAGAATGCCGATCGTGCTTCCGGGAGGGATCATGCGCTTGTCAGGATGGCCGTTCGGCCACCGAATCGGTCTGCGCGGTGCGGAACGCCTTGAGCCGCTCGGCCAGCGCCTGGTCGGAAGTGGCGAGGATCGACGCTGCCATCAGCCCGGCATTGGTCGCGCCGGCTTCGCCGATCGCCAGTGTCCCGACCGGCACTCCGGCGGGCATCTGCACGATCGACAGCAGCGAATCCTGGCCCTTCAGCGCCTTCGATTCGATCGGTACGCCGAGCACCGGCAGAGGCGTCATCGCCGCAACCATGCCGGGCAGGTGCGCTGCGCCCCCGGCGCCGGCGATGATTACCTTGAACCCCTCGTCCGCCGCGCCTTTGGCAAAAGCGGTCAGCCGGTCGGGCGTGCGATGGGCGGACACGATGCGCGCGTCGTATGCCACGCCCAGCTTGTCGAGCGCGTCGGCGGCGAGCCGCATGGTCGGCCAGTCGGACTGGCTGCCCATGACGATCGCAACTCGCGGCGCCGCTGCTCCCCCCATCTCAGCGATCCTTCAGGTAATGGCGCTCGCCCGGGCGCATCTGGTCATCGAACTCGTAGACGATCGGCTCCCCCGTGGGAATCTCGAGCCCGGTGATGTCCGCATCCGAAATGTTCGACAGATGCTTGACCAGCGCCCGCAGCGAGTTGCCGTGGGCGGAGACGATCACCGTTTCCCCGCTCGCCAGCACCGGCAGGATCGCACTCTCCCAGTAAGGCAGCACGCGCTCGATCGTCAGCTTGAGGCTCTCGGTCGCCGGGATCGCGATACCCGCATAGCGCGGATCGGTGGAGAGCTCGTACGGCCCACCCGGGTCGAGCACCGGCGGCGGCACGTCGAAGCTGCGGCGCCAGATTTTGACCTGCTCGTCGC
>CAYTPY010000213.1:0-2443 GCA_964439725.1 uncultured Erythrobacter sp.
CAGCTCGGGGATCAGCGTCTTGTGCCCGCCTGCAAGGCTGCTGGCGCCGACCGCCTCCACTTCATGCTCGAGCGCCATCGCGGCGGTTTCCTGCGGCGTCTGGAACAGCGGCCCGGAAACGACCTCGAAACCCATGTCGGCAAAGGCGCTGGCAATCACGTTGGCGCCGCGGTCGTGCCCGTCCTGCCCCATCTTGGCGACCAGCACCCGCGGCGCGCGCCCCAGGCGGCGGGTCACGGCCTCGACTCCGGCGGTGACCTGGCCGTAGCGTGCATCGTCGGCGTAGGACCGCGAATAGATGCCGCGCACCGGCGTCGGGGTGGTGCCATGACGCCCGAACACCTCCTCCAGCGCCGCCGAGATCTCACCCAGCGTGGCGTCCGCACGCGCGGCCTCGATGGCGAGGGCGAGGAGATTGGCCTTGGACCGCGCCCCTTCCGTCAAGTTCGCCAGGGCCGCGGCGCAGCGCGCCTCGTCGCGCGCAGCCCGAACCGCGGCCAGCCGCGCGATCTGCCCCTCGCGCACACGGTGATTGTCCACTTCCAGCGTGTCGATCGGCGCATGTTCGCCCACCGGGTACTTGTTGACGCCGATGACGACGTCCTCGCCGCGATCGATCCGAGCTTGCTTCGCCGCGGCCGCCTCCTCGATCCGGCGCTTGGGCATTCCGCTCGCCACCGCCGCGGTCATCCCGCCCAGCGCATCGACTTCCTCCATCAGCGCCCGGGCTTCATCGACCAGCTTCGCGGTCAGCGCCTCGATGTAATAGCTTCCGCCCAGCGGATCGATGACGTTGGTGATCCCGGTCTCTTCGGCCAGCACCAGCTGCGTGTTGCGCGCGATCCTTGCCGAAAAGTCGGTGGGCAGTGCCAGCGCCTCGTCGAGCGCGTTGGTGTGCAGGCTCTGCGTCCCGCCGAGAACCGCGGCCATGGCCTCGACGGTCGTGCGGATGACGTTGTTGTACGGATCCTGCTCCTGCAGCGAAACACCGCTCGTTTGGCAGTGTGTTCGAAGCACTTTCGAGCGCTTCATTTGCGCGCCCAAGCCCTCCATCACCTCGCACCACAAGGTCCGGGCCGCCCTTAATTTCGCGACTTCCATGAAGAAGTTCATGCCGATCCCGAAGAAGAAGCTAAGGCGCGGCGCGAACGCGTCGATGTCCATCCCTGCTGCCATGGCAGCGCGGGCGTATTCCTTGCCATCAGCTAGCGTAAAGGCAAGCTCCTGTACTGCCGTCGCACCGGCCTCGTGCATGTGATAGCCAGAGATCGATATCGGATTGAACTTCGGCATATTAGCCGAGCACCAGGCAATGACATCCGTCACGATCCGCATGCTTGGTTCGGGCGGGTAAATATATGTATTCCGCACCATGAATTCTTTGAGGATGTCGTTCTGTATTGTCCCCTGGAGAAGTTCCGGTGCCACTCCCTGCCGCTCTGCTGCAACGACGTAGAACGCCATCACCGGCAGTACAGCCCCGTTCATGGTCATACTGACAGACATTTCTTCGAGGGGAATTCCCTCGAACAGGATCTCCATGTCTTTGACTGTATCGATAGCCACCCCTGCTTTGCCGACGTCGCCGTGTACGCGCGAATGGTCGCTGTCGTAGCCCCGGTGCGTGGCGAGATCGAAGGCGACCGACAGCCCCTTCTGCCCCGCCGCAAGGTTGCGCCGATAGAAGGCGTTCGACTCCTCGGCGGTCGAAAACCCCGCATATTGGCGGATGGTCCAAGGGCGGCCCGTGTACATCGAGGCGTAAGGCCCGCGCGTGAACGGCGCGAAGCCGGGCAGGCCAGGGTCGGGCGCGGCGTCCTCGGCCGTGTAGAGCGGCTGGATCGCGAAGCCCTCGGGCACATGCCAGGTGGCGTCGCGGCCTTTCAGCTCCTTGGCGGCCTTTTCCTGCCAGTCCTCTCGGTCAGCCATGCGCGGGCGCTTCCATGATCTCGGTCAGCACACCGCCCATGTCCTTGGGGTGGACGAAGAACACCGGCGTGCCGTGCGCACCGATGCGGGTGGGGCCGAGTACCCGCTTGCCTGCCGCCTCGAACTCCGCTCGCGCGGCGGCGATGTCGGGAACTTCGAATGCCAGGTGATGCTGCCCGCCCATCGGGTTGCGCTGCAGGAAGGCTGAAACCGGAGAGCCGTCGCCCAGCGGGGCCAGCAGCTCGATCTGCGTGCCGCCATCCGGCGTATCGACGAAGCAGACCCGCACGCCCTGCTCAGGCATGTCGAAGGGCTCGCCGATCTGCGTCGCCCCCATCACGTCCCGCCAGAAGGCGATGCTGGCCTCAAGGTCCGGCGTTGCCACGCCGACGTGATTGAGGCGCCCGAGTTTCATGGCCAACCTCTAGCCGATGTCGAGGGCTGCCAGCAAATCCTCAACGCTGTCGATCACCACGTGCGGCGCGCGCTCGGGTGGCTGCGCCTCCCACTGCTC
>CAYTPY010000214.1:0-2434 GCA_964439725.1 uncultured Erythrobacter sp.
GACAGGCCGAGAATCTGCACCATGCTCGCGTACTCCTGCTTGTGATCCGGGGACCGTGCGGGCGGTGTCAGGACATCGGATTGGCCGGAGGCGGCGGTTCGGGGAGCGGTATCCATTCCTCGTTATCTAAATCGGGCAGCTTCATCCGGCCGGCGCGCCAGTCGGCCTTGGCCTGCTCGATCCGGTCGCGCGACGAGGATACGAAGTTCCATTCGATGAAGCGCGGTCCCACCGGCTCGCCGCCCAGCACCATGACGACGGACCCGGCTTCCGCTTCGATGTCGGTGGCCGCGCCAGGTGCGAGCACCGCCATCGACCCCGCTTCGATCCGCTGACCCGCCAGCCGGACCGCGCCCGACGCGACATAGACGGCCCGCTCGGGGTAGTCGGCGGGAATCGCGGTGCGCGCGCCCGGCTCCAGTTCGAGATGCAGATAGAACAGCGGCGAGTGGGTCTTGACGTCGGCCTTCAGCCCGAGCGCGGCGCCGGCGATCAAGCGCCCGCTGACGCCGCGGTCCGCGAAGGTCGGCAGGTCCCCGCGCCCATGATGGTGAAAGCTCGGCTCGTCCTCTTCAGCTTCGTCCGGCAGCGCCACCCAGGCCTGGATGCCATCCATGCGGCCGCCCTCACGCCGGGCCCGCTCGAACCGCTCGGAGTGAGTGATGCCGCGTCCGGCGGTCATCCAGTTGACCTCGCCCGGCACGATTGGCTGCTCTGAGCCGACGCTGTCGCGGTGCATGATCTCACCATCGAACAAGTAAGTGATCGTCGAAAGGCCGATGTGCGGGTGGGGCCGCACGTCGACGTTGTCCGGAATGCCGGGCTGGAAATCGGCCGGACCCATGTGGTCGAAGAAGATGAACGGCCCCACCATGCGCCGTTTTGCGACAGGTAGGACTCTCCCGACCTCGAAGCCTCCGAGGCTGAGGCGGCGCTGGTCGATCACAAGCTCTATCATGCGTCCTCCGCGTGCCGCCCGTCCGCGCAAGACATGCAGCGTTTAAGCCCGCGGAGCAACGGTCCGCGCACGCCGAGCGCCGCCCGCTTCCGCGCGAAGGCGGCACAAGCGGGAAAAGCGTGTTCGATCAGCCTGGCCTCGTGTACACTGGCCGGATGGCTGGCGCCTCATCTTCGCGCCCGCACTGGGAAGTGCGCGACAATCCGCAGAGGAAACGTTTCGAGATCGATCTCGGCGACGGAACGGCGCTTGCCGAATACACCCTGCCGCAAGGCATGATCATGTTTACCCACACCGAAGTGCCGGCGGAGCACGAAGGCAAAGGCATCGGTACGGCGCTGATCCGCGCCGGACTGGCTGCGGCCCGCGAACGCGGCCTCAAGGTAATCCCGATCTGCCCGTTCTTTGCCGCTTACATGAAAGGTCATGCCGATGAGCATGACCTTCTCGACGGGACCTGGCGCAGCCGGCTCGGCCTCTCCTGACGAGAGCGCCAGCAGTCGGTTAGCCGAACCGCCTGGGGCTTTCACCGCCTCGGCGATCAGCTCGAGCGCAGGCCGATGCTCGTTGAAATGCGCCAAAGAGGCTTCCGGCAAAGCGAGCCGCGTGGTGCCGCAGAGTCTCCGCAGCACCACGTCAAAAGCTACTTACTGACTGGCTGAATCGAGCCGCGCGCTTGCCTCTTGCGGCAGATCGAGATCGACAGCGCCCAGGATTTCGTCGAGCTGTTCGCGGCTCGTCGCGCTGACGATCGGCGCGGTGAGCGCAGGCCGGGAGATGAGCCAGGCGAGGGCGACTTGTGCCGGAGGTGCATCGAGTTCCTGCGACACTGCGCGAAGTTCGGAAAGGATGCGCTCGCCGCGTTCGTCGAAATATTGTTCCAGAAGAGCTTGCCGGCTGCTTCCTTCCAGATCCGCCTTGCTCGCGTATTTGCCACTCAGGAAGCCGCTGGCCAGCGAGAAGTAGCCGACGGCGCCCAAGTCCTCCTCCTGAATGACGGGCGCGAGTAACTGTTCGAAGTCGCGCCGATCGTAGAGGCTATAGCCCGGCTGCACGATCTCGTAGCGTGCCAAGCCCTTGTCCCGGGAAATCGCCAGCGCCTCACGCAGACGTTCAGCCGTGTAGTTCGATGCGCCGATAGTGCGTACCTTCCCGGCCTTGATCGCGCGGTCGAAGGCCTCGAGCGTTTCCTCCAGTGGCACCTGGGTATCGTCGATATGCGCGAAATAGACGTCGACATAGCCGGTTTTCAGGCGCTTCAGCGAGTCGTCCAGGGCAGCCTCGATATTGGCGGCCGAGAGACCCTTGCGCTGCCCCAAGGAGCCGACCTTGGTCATCAGCACGATGTCATCGCGCCGGCCACGCTGCGCCAGCCACTCGCCGATGACGGTTTCGGACTCGCCGCCGTTCAGTCCGGGCGCCCAGGCGGAATAGGAGTCGGCGGTGTCGATGGCGTTGAAGCCGCGTTCCACGAAC
>CAYTPY010000215.1:0-2412 GCA_964439725.1 uncultured Erythrobacter sp.
CGGCGGCGATTCCACCAGTGGCCCACAGGAGCGGCAGCGAAAGAAGGCCAGAATAAAGCCAGGACTGGCGCATGATTATCATCCCCTCCGGCAGGTCTCGTGAGGGCCCTGCAAGTCTTTCTTATTTGCGCAAACTTGTGTCCCGAATGACACCACTTCGCAAGCGCTCGAGCGGAAAAGAGGTTGTAATGGTCTCTCCCTCGGGCTGAAACTCGTAGACCTTGCCGTGGTGCGCATGACGGTCGGGCTTATCGGCGCATTCGTTGCGAAGCTCGCCTTTTCCAGGCAAATGTCCGCTACGCGGTCGGGAGCTGAAATGCAGATTTTCGGAATAGGCGGCTAAACCTGCCTCGCCGGTCTAGGATTGTAACGGACAGTCCGGAACGGCTTGAGCGGGACGAATTCTGTTGAAGAAGTCGACGCTGGGGAAATACCCGGCGGGGCGGTTGCCTATCTCGGAATAGGCGCCTCGGGAAATCTAGGCATCAGCTTTGACATTCGAACCCTCCAGTTCAGAGGAAGTGTTGGCGCTACTTTGGGACTCGGGTTCGGAGGAGGTTTGGGCATCGGCGCCGGAGCGGTCGCAACTCAACCGGGCTCTAACCATCAGGTCACCGGCACGCTGGCGGTCGGACCGGGGGCTGTTACGGTATCGGAAGGCGGTTTAGCCGGAGGAAGAGCATTCAAGCTGGGGCCTCAAGTAGGGGCATGGGCGGCGTATCTGGTAAGTATACCACTCCGCCCACGCCCGATCTCACAGGTAGGTGCCGTGGCGAGTTGGTCGCGAAGAAAAGCGGCCTGGCAGGGTGACAGCTTTGGACTTTGCGGCAAGTGAGGAACCCGACATGGCGGATCGTAGCTCCCGGCGTTTTTCCCTGACGCACCAGCGCCTTGCAGAAGGCAGCGGCTAAGTCGGCGATGGGAGATGGCCCCGAGACCCCAGAGGCGGTTTTCCGGCACGAAGGCGCGTTCGCCATGATGCGGCGTGGCTCGATCGCAAGGGCGTACCCGGTGGTCATGGCAACAGGTGTGTCCGTAGCCGGATAGCCCGTCAACATTGGCTTGCCTTTTAGACGTCATTGACGTATAGACGCTGAGTGCAGACTCGCCCGATCACCGTTGCCGAGACACAGGCCTTTGCCCGCTCGGCAGCCAAGATATGGAGCGAGGATGAACTGGCCGAGCTGGTCGATCACGTCGCCCATAGCCCGGAGAGCGGCGATGTCATCCCCGGCACGGGCGGCGTGCGGAAGCTGCGCTGGAGCCGGTCTGGCAATGGCAAGCGTGGCGGAGCGCGGGTGATTTATTTCTACTACCGGCCCGACTGCCCGCTCTACCTGCTGCTGGCCTATGGCAAGGCACAGGCAACGGACCTGACGGCGGACGAGAAGAAGGCGGTGGCCGCCTTCGCGGCAACGATCAAGGTCACGGTGGATTGAAGGAGCACAAGCGATGACGGACTTCGGCAAGGAACTGATCGCGGCGATGGAAGAGGCCGCCTCGCATGCCCAGGGCAAGGGCAAGGTGGCGCACGTCCATACGATCGAGGTGCCCGATGTGAAGGCGATCCGCGAAGAGCTGGGCCTGTCGCAGCAGGCGTTTTCCAGCGCCTACCATATCCCGCTCGCCACCCTGAAGGGCTGGGAACAGGGCCGCCGTCAGCCTGACGCTACCGCCAGCGCCTATCTCTCGGTCATCGCGCGACTGCCCGACCAAGCCCGCGACGTGCTGCAAGCCGCCTAACCTTCTCCTCAGCCGCTTCCGCATCGAGCGGGGCGAGCAGCGCTGCGCGCTCGTCGCCGGCGTTCTCGGCCGTGGCGTCCCGGCGCTTCGTGCCGATCGGTCGCCCCGGATTGCAGCGCCCGCGCGCCGATCGGGATCATCCGGTCCTTGCGGTCCTTGCCCTGGCGCACCAGCAGCGTGCCGCGATCGGAGTCCACATCGGTGAGGTGCAAGCCCACCAGTTCCATGCGGCGGATGCCGGTCGAGTAGAACGTCTCCCGGATCGCCCGGTTGCGCAGGCCTATGGGGGTGCCGGTGTCGGGCTGCGCGAGCACCAGCTCGGCTTCACGCGCGGAGAGCACATGACGCGGCAGGCGTTTTTCCATGCGCGGCAGGTCCAAGTTCGGAGGCCGGATTGTAGAGGATGTGGTTACCGCGCCCGAGCCACTTGAACAACTCGCGAAGCTGGCGGCGCGTGAACCGGAAGTCGGCACGGCCTAGCCCAGGCGGATAAATAGGTTCTCCGCCGCATCCATGTACTTGCGCGCCGTCTCCGCTGACTTTCCCTCTGTCGGCCTACGGGGCTTTGATGACATTACCTCTCCAAAGCAGTTCCTCGCCGGATCCTGCATCTAAGCATTGTGTCTCCTCGCAAAGCACCAATGCAGTCGTCCAGCCACACTGTCGACA
>CAYTPY010000216.1:0-2363 GCA_964439725.1 uncultured Erythrobacter sp.
TCATGAGCGGCATGTCGCCCATGTAGACGTCCTGCTCCTTGATATCGAGGACGGAACGGGTTTCGGTCTCCTGGTCGACCTCGAACACGATCAGGCGCAGCGTCACCTTCATCGGTGCCGCGTACGTGATGCCGCGCTGGCGGCACTCGGTCGTGTCGTACTTCGGGTCCTCGAGTTCGTAGTGAACGAAATCGAGCTCGGCGGTGCCGGCGAAGTCGCGGATCGGGAACACCGAACGCAGCGTCTTCTCCAGACCCGAGACGTAACCGGTGGATTTGTCGGAGCGCAGGAACTGCTCGTAGGATTCGCGCTGCACCTCGATCAGGTTCGGCATCTGCACCACTTCGTGGATGTCGCCGAAGATCTTGCGGATGCGCTTCTTCTTGCTGCCGATCGTCGCGCCGACGGACTTGCCGGTGGCCTCAGATGCCTTGGTCGCCATGGAGGAGATGCCTCTTCGCTGTACTGGGCCGGGCCGAACGCGGTTCGGTCACCGGCGAAAAATCGTGCCGTGCGCGGCTCGGCTCCGTCGGACGCAACGAGTGCCGCAGGCACGCCCCTCCCGTTCCGGGAGCGGAGCCGCAGCACTGGTTTAATCTCGAGCGGAAGACCCGCCGCTTCCTTCCGTGGCCAGCCCCCGCACATGGGCCCGCCTTGCTCGAAGCGGTCGAGCGATGGGCGCGATATAGGGACGACACCCAGCAGAGTCAAAGGGGTGCGCGTCGATTCATCTCAACGCGAAGAGGTCGCCGGATCCACGCCCGACGACCTCGTTGCTATTCGGAATAGAGCAGCCGGAACGATCAGAACAAGAGCGCGACCAAGATCAGGATGATGATAAGCGTTCCGAGTCCGATCGTGATGGGTCTGCCCACGGCAATGTCTCCAGGATGTTGCGATTACCTTGGGTTAGCGGTCATCCGCTGGAACGGTTCCCAGCGTATCCGGCGCGGACTGCGCCGGCACCGGCCGCCAACTGAGGCGCCAGCGCACTTCCAGCGCGTCGTGATCGGACAACATCCTGCCCTCTACGGGCGAGTCGAAGCGAGCGGCGATCGCGACTGGCTTTATTCCCACCCACTGCCCGTCGAGAAAGCCCTGCAAGTCCTGGGTGTCGAGCCAAGGTTCGTCGTCGTCCCAGGAGCTTTCAACGGCGCAATGGTCCGGGTTGTCGGCACAGTAACGGTGGGCCAACTCGCCCGGCAGGCTCGCTTCCTGCAGGCCGAAGCGTTCGAGATTACGCCGTGCGTTGATGTCGCCGGCCCAGATGAGCGGGCCGCGCCCGCGCCAGTGACGTTCCAGCAGATCGCGCAGTTCGGCGATCTGCCGCTGGTAGGCATAGAACGAACGCTCGCTGTTCACGCCCGACGCCTTCGCACTGTTGAGGTGGGTGTTGAGGACGAAGAGCGGCTCCGGCATTCCCGGCAAGTCGATCTCCAGCAGCATCGCCCCTTTGTTGGCGAGACAGTCGAAGCCGGCACAAGAGTGGCGGTCGAAGGGCAGGTTGGTATTCCCCGTCACCGCTAGGTCGGTCGCCGCGACGAGGCCCGAGCCGGTGAAGATGAAGAATCGCTCCCCCTTGGTCAGGCGCCGTTCGCGGCGAAACTCCGGGTCGGCGCGTTCGGGCCGGGGATCGGGACGGTCGAGGCGGAGCGGGCCGCGCACGACGTTCCGGTAACCAATCTCGAGCGGAAGCCGCGTCGAACTCGGGACGAAGGCTTCCTGCATCAGCAGGATGTCCGGCTCTCCATGCGTGAACTCGGCGGGCCAGGCGTTCTTGATGCGCTCCATCGCCCGGCCGGTGCCGGACCGCCGCGGCCAGGGCAGACCCGCAACGTTATAGGTGAGCACGGTCAACTCGATGCTATGCTCGCCGGTCAGCGGGTCGACCTGCACGGGCAACTGCGCGCGCGCAGGAAGCGGCGGCAGTGCCAGCTCGGGGTGCTTGGCACAGCCGGCGGAGAGCGCGCCGAGCGTCAGGGCCAAGGCGGCCAGGAGGGAACGGAGGGAGCCTTGCACAGCGGGCCGCCCTTGACAGAATCGGGGCCCTTCGCCAATGGCTCGCCCCGATCGACGCGCCGAGTGCGTAGCGGTCATCCGTCCGAGACAGTTGGTGCACCGGGTCTGCCGGCGCTTAATTTCCAACCTAGACGGGGAAAAGAGATTTCGGGCAGCCCCTCTTTGTGGGGATACGTCTGCCCTTTGGTGTTTCGGCGCCCCTCCTTCCCCATCAACGGACTCGCCCGCCCCGGCTCGCCGGTGCGGCAAACGTAGCCGATCGCGCGCAACGGTACCGCACGCGATTACATGTGAAGGAGTAAGGCATGGATCGTTCGCAGAAAGCCGAATCGGTCGCCCAGCTC
>CAYTPY010000217.1:0-2362 GCA_964439725.1 uncultured Erythrobacter sp.
AGGGCGAGCGCGGACATCATCGGCTTGATGGGGAAGGCGGAACGAAAAGTAAACGGAGCAGCACCGGCTATCTCCGGGCGAACGCGCTTTTTCGTCCGCGCCGCATCATGCCGGCGCGCTGGGCAGGCGCCTCACCGTGGCTGGCAGCATAAAAATATCATAGAAACAATGACACATCGCGGAGTGTGAACGAACATTCATGGAACGCTGGCCGCCGCCGCCGGTTCTGCCAGTAAGCCCAAGGGCAAGCGACACGCCGCCGCCCATCCCCATCGGCGGCGTACAGCGAAGGGGCGGTCCTCTATCCCCGGGACCGCCTCTTCAGCATATCAGGAACGGGCGCGGGGCACGCACTGCCAGCTGGCTGGGTCATTAGCATCGCCGCTTCCGCGATAGCGCGCGACGTTCGGCCAGGCGCAATGGGGGCGTGTGAGCGGGCCGTTTGCCTTTCTACCGATGAGAACTTCGGGCGCGGTGCCGTTCTCCGCCCAACCGTCTAGTGCATCGAGCAACGCCACTTGGTCGGCTCCGGGGCCGCCCGCGCAGTGACCGACTCCCGGATAGAGGAAGTAGCGCAGGCTCTGCTCGGCACCCGGCACTTGCGACAGCACCGCCTCGGCGTAGGCGTTGGTGGCAACTGGGCTCGGGCCGGGGTCGTTCTCCCCGTGCCATAGGATCAGTTTGCCGCCGCGCGCGAAAAACCGACGGAGGTCAGGATCGCCTGCTTCGTACAGGCGCGCGAAGGGCGTCGCCCGCAGCGCCTCGACGTCTGCCATCGAGAAGTTCGCGAGATCGACCGGACGCCCGAGCGCGATCGGGAACAGTGTCTCGAGCGCGCTGTAGCTCATGTCGCGACCGCTTCCGTCGGTGCCGACAAATGCCGACCACCCGGCCTCGCCGCCGCGGCTCAGGGGATGCATCGCCCATTCGCCATCCGGAGCGCGGCTGCCCTCATAGATCGTGCGCAGCGCGTCGACTTGTGCAGGAGCGAGGCACTGGTCGGTCTTGGCACCGGTGCACTGGATTGTTGCCGGATCCCACTGGCACTGGCGGGGATCGTTGATCAGGCCGTCCTTCAGCCCGTCCTGGGCGTCGCACGCTTCCAACGCCCCGCTTTGCGCCAGCTGCAGATCGGCCGGCGTGAAACCGCCGTTGTTGCGCGCGAACGCCTGATTGCGCAGTATTGCACTGGTCTGCACCTGCAGCGTGTAGACCGGCGCGCCTGCGCTGATCGCATCGTAGTCGTCAGGGAAGCGCTGCGCCTCCATCAGCGCCATGCGTCCGCCGGTCGAACAGCCTTGGAAGTAGGCGCGGCGGTGCGGCTGCGCATAGTAGTTCGCCGCCAATTCCTTGCCGGCCACCGTCATCTCGTGGATGGCGCGGTAGCTGAAGTCGGTCAGCGCTTCCGGGTTGCTGGCCCAGGAGGTGTCCCACACGGTAGTCCCCGAATGTCCGGCATCGGTTTGCAGCGTCGCATAGCCCTTGCGCAGGCCCTCTGCCGCTGTTTGCAGCGCAGTGTTGCCGGCCCAGCCGCCGCCTCCGAAACCGAGCACTTTGCCATTCCAGCTCGCGGGGAGGCGATACACGACACCGATGTCCGAGCCGCTCACGGGGGAGAGCTTCGCAGTCACTTCGCAGAAGCCGGGCAGGTCGTTTGCTTCCTCGACCCATTTGCTACTCGCCGTGGTGGCGCCGAGCATAGCCGGGGTGACCGCAGCGCAGCGGTCGGCGCCGGCGAGGACGGGGAAGCTTGTGGCGCTCGGCCGATCCTCAGCCTGCGGAGAGCAAGCCGCTGCCAACGCCGCGAGAGCGACGGTTGCGAGTAACCTCATTCTTCGACCCTTTCGTTATGCTCAGGCCAGCCGCGCCGAGGCAATGCGCCAGCCTTCCTTGTCCTTCACGAATTCGGTGGCGAGCATGCGCTGTTCGGCGTGGCGGTGGCTGCCCTGGCCCTGGAAGCGAGCCATGCGCTCAAGCGTAGTGTCGCCGGTGAACTCGATCTCGCGCTCGACCCGGCATCGACAGCGGGCGCTGGCGGTCAGGCCGTCTTCGGTGAGGACCAGCTCGGCCTCGTGCGTCATGTCCTCGGATATTGTGCGCAGGCCCTCGCCGACATCGACCGCATCGGACGAGGCGATGAACTCGCCGCAGTCGGCGGCGCCGTTGAGGTGGCGCAGGAACTTGCGGTGCAGCGCTTCGAGGCTGCGTTCGTCCTCGAGCCGGGCGAGCTTCGCGCGGTTGCCGTCGTCGGCGAACGCAGCGGCCGGCACGCCTACCGCGGCGACGGGAGCGGCGATCAGCGCGCCTGACTTGAGGAAGGAGCGGCGATCGGTTGCGGAAAGCTTGTCCATCTCTTGCTCCT
>CAYTPY010000218.1:0-2351 GCA_964439725.1 uncultured Erythrobacter sp.
GTCCTCGGCAACATCCAGCTCAACATCGACAACCTCGACGAGTGGATGAAGCCGACCGAGGTCACTCCGTCGAAGAACCCGAATGACAAGGCGATGATCGTGCCTGAAGCGCGCGGCGTGTGCCTGATCCTCGGTCCGTGGAACTTCCCGCTCGGCCTCACCTTCGGCCCGCTGGCGGCCGCCGTCGCGGCGGGCAACTGCTGCATGGTCAAGCTGACCGACCTCTGCCCGGCCACCGCGCGGGTCGCGGGCAAGATCGTCCGTGAGGTGTTCGACGAGAGCGAAGTGGCGCTGTTCGAAGGCGAGGTCGAAGTCGCGCAGGCGATGCTCGAGCTGCCGTTCAACCATATCTTCTTCACCGGCAGCACCCGTGTTGGCAAAATCGTCATGGCGGCGGCGGCCAAGCATCTCGCTACGGTGACGCTCGAACTCGGCGGCAAGTCGCCGGTGATCGTCGACGAAGACGCCGACATCGACAAGGTCGCGGCCGATCTGGCGGGCGCCAAGCAGTTCAACGGTGGGCAGGCCTGTATCTCGCCCGATTACGTCTTCGTGCGTGAGGAGCAGAAGGACCGCCTTGTGGAAGGCTTCAAGACGAAGGTGGCGGAGAACCTCTACGCCGAGGGCAAGCTCAAGAAGGAGTCGATCGCCCAGATCGTCAACGCGAACAACTTCGCGCGCGTGAAAGGGCTGTTCGACGATGCGGTCACGCAGGGCGCGACCGTCGCCCACGGCGGGCAGCTGGAAGAAGAGGACCTCACGGTTCACCCGACCATGCTGACTGGCGTGACGCCGCAGATGAAGATTCTCCAGGAAGAGATTTTCGCGCCCGTCATTCCGGTCATGACCTACGAGAACCTCGACCAGGCGATCGAGTACATCGAGGAGCGGGACAAGCCGCTGGCGCTCTACATCTACAGCGGCAACCAGGACAACGTGCAGAAGATCCTCGACCGCACGTCGTCCGGCGGCGTGACGGTCAACGGCGTGTTCTCACACTACCTGGAGAACCGGCTGCCGTTCGGCGGCGTCAACCAGAGCGGCATGGGCAGCTATCACGGCTACTTCGGCTTCAAGGCGTTCTCGCACGATCGCGCCGTCTACATGCACCAGGACGCCGCCTGATCGATCAGGGGGCTAGCCACAGGCGGATGAGCCAGGCGACGAAGCCGAGCACCGCCACGCTGGCCCCCCAGATGCCCGCCATCCAGGCGAGCCGCTGCCACAGCGGGCGCTCCTCGTTCTCGCTCAATGGTACCCTTCCGCACCGACTTTGCCGCGGAACACCCAATAGGCCCATCCGGTGTAAGCGAGGATCAGCGGCAAGGTGATCGCCACCCCGATCAGCATGAAGATCTGGCTGCTTTCGGGCGCGGCCGTGTCCCAGATCGTCAGCGTGTCTGGCACGACGTAAGGCCACATCGTCACGCCCAGCCCCGCCATACCGAGCAGGAACAGGCCGAGCGAGAGCAGGAACGGCGCCAGCTCCCAGCGCTTCCTGAGGCCGTAGAACAGCAGGAACGCGATGATCGCCGTCAGCAAAGGCACCTGGCTGGCGAAGAGGATGTTCGGCATGTCCAGCCACCTCTCGCGGTACTGATCGAGCAGGGCGAGGTTGTAGAGGCTCACTCCGGCCATCAGCATCAACGTGGCAATCGCGGCAAAAGTCGCCAAGCGGTAGGCGCGGCGCTGCACGTCGCCCTCCAGTTTCCAGATCAGCCAGCAGGCGCCGAGAAGCGCGTAGCCGGCTACCACGCCGAGGCCGGTCAGCAGCGTGTAAGGCGTCAGCCAGTCGAACCAGCTTCCGGCATAGCTACGGCCTTCGACGGAGATGCCTTGCAGCAGCGCGCCGAGCGTCATGCCTTGGGCCATGGCCGCGACGAAGGAACCGGCGCAGAAGGAGAAGTCCCAGAACGGGCGATGAGCCGGATCACGCCAGCGGAACTCGAACGCCACGCCGCGGAAGATCAGCCCGAGCAGCATCGCGATGATCAGCGGATAGGTCGCCGGCAGGATCACTGCGTAGGCGAGCGGGAAGGCCGCCATTAGCCCGCCGCCGCCGAGCACCAGCCAAGTCTCGTTGCCATCCCACACCGGCGCTACCGAATTCATCGCGCGATTGCGCCCCTGGCCGACCGGGAAGGCGGGAAAGAGGATGCCGATGCCGAGGTCGAAGCCATCCATCACCACGTAAGCAAAGACTGCGAAGGCAATGATGAAAGCCCAGATCGTGGTCAGGTCCATCAGCCTTCCTCCCCACGTTCGTCGCCGCCTTCGGGCAGGCGCCTGCCGCCACCGGGGTTCTGCGTCGGCCCCGGAGTGATGCCGGCGGTCCGGATCGGCGCATCTTC
>CAYTPY010000219.1:0-2350 GCA_964439725.1 uncultured Erythrobacter sp.
GGAAGACCCGTAACCGAGTGTGTGAGGTACAAGCGGTGTTCTTGGGCTGTCAGTCGCTCGAGCAAGGCCTGGATCGCCAGGATGCACCGGGCGGGGAGCCACCCTTTGATTTGCCGCCCCGACAAGAGCTCGGCACGCGCAAGTAGGTCAGCCAGGCCGCATCGCCGCGCCAGTAGCGAAGTGATGGCGATCGCTGCCCCGATTGTCAGCGCAATGGAGATGACCGCCGTCCACATCGGGCGGCTACCGAGTCAAGCAGGGTGGGGCCGCACAACATGCGGGTGGGCGATAGCTGGGCGCAATCATGGCAACCGTCTAACTGGCAAAAATTGAGAATTGCTTAGGCCGGGCGAGGCGACGCTGGAGCATGCGCCTCCATCAAGCGCGGCCCGAGACTGCGATCAAGCCTGCGGCCGATTAAGGTTTCTTGCCCAATCTCGTCTATTGCGACAGCGCGGAGGCTGCTAGGCGCGGGGCCGCATGATAACGATTAACGGCATTACCGTACGGCTCGGCGGACAGACTATCCTCGATCGGGCTTCGGCCACAATTCCTGCGGGAGCTCGGGTCGGGCTTATCGGTCGCAATGGCGCCGGCAAGTCGACTTTGATGAAGACTCTCATCGGTCAGATCGAACCCGACGACGGGACGGTGGAAATGCCGCGCAAGACGCGGCTAGGCTACATCGCGCAGGAAGCGCCGAGTGGAACTCAAACGCCTTTCGAAGCAGTACTGGCGGCGGATGTCGAGCGTTCGCGGCTTCTTGAAGAGAGCGAGCATTGCGCCGACCCAGACCGATTGGGCGATCTCTACGAGCGGCTTCTCGCGATTGACGCCTATACCGCTCCGGCACGCGCCGCGCGAATCCTGTTGGGACTAGGCTTCGACGAGGCCATGCAGGCGCAGCCGCTCGACAGCTTCTCGGGAGGCTGGAAGATGCGCGTCGCGCTGGCGGCGCTGCTGTTCTCGGCTCCCGACGTGCTGCTGCTCGACGAGCCATCGAACCACCTCGACCTGGAAGCGACGCTGTGGCTCGAGTCCTTCCTCAAGGGATATCCTGGCACGCTGATCGTGATCAGCCATGAGCGCGACTTGCTCAACAACGTGGTCGACACGATCTTGCACCTCCAGGGCGGCAAACTGGCGCTCTATTCGGGCAGCTACGACAGCTTCGAAGCTCAGCGCGCTGAGCGTGCGGCGCAGATTGCGTCGGCGCGGGCGTCGCAAGAGGCTCAGCGCGCGCGGCTGCAGGACTACATTGCCCGTAACAGCGCCCGGGCCTCAACGGCTAAGCAGGCACAATCGCGCGCCAAGATGCTGGCGAAGATGCAGCCGATCACCGCGCTGATGGAAGATCCGAGCCTCAGCTTCGACTTCCCGAGCCCTGATGAACTGCGGCCCCCGTTGATCACTCTGGATCTGGCGTCGGTCGGATATGGTGCGAAGCCGATCCTGCAGCGGCTCAACTTGCGCATCGATCCCGATGACCGCGTGGCCCTGCTCGGCCGGAACGGTAACGGCAAGACCACGCTGGCTCGCTTACTGGCGGCACAACTAGTGCCGATGGAAGGTGCGATGCGGGCCTCTGGTCGGATGCGGGTCGGCTATTTCACCCAGTACCAGGTGGAAGAGCTGGCATCGGACGCCACGCCGCTCGAGCACATGACGCGGGCGATGGAAGGAAAGAGTCCGGCGGCGGTGCGGGCGCAACTCGGGCGGTTCGGCTTCTCGGGCCATCACGCGACGGCCAAAGTCGCAAAGCTCTCGGGGGGCGAGCGGGCCAGGCTGGCCTTGGCGCTTATCACCCGCGAAGCGCCCCACCTGCTGATCCTGGACGAGCCGACCAACCACCTGGACGTGGACGCCCGGGAGGCGCTGGTACAGGCCCTTAACGATTACGAAGGAGCCGTCATTTTGATCAGCCACGACCGTCACATGGTCGAGCTGACCGCCGATCGGTTGGTGCTGGTCGAGAACGGGACGGCGACGGACTATCCGGGCAGCATGGAAGACTACATCGACTTCGTGCTCGGCAGGAACCAAGCCAAGTCGAGCGGCGGCGAGCGGTCAGTCAAGAAGAGCGCGGCGGCCGATGCGCGCACGCGCGAGGAGCAGAAGTCCGCACGAAGCGAGGTGGCGAAAGCGGAGAAGGCTGTCGCCCGGCTGCAGCGGCAGCTCGGTGATCTGGATCGCGCACTGGCCAACCCGAGTTCGGCGGCTGGGGAGCTAAGCGGGATCTCGATCGGCGAGCTTGGCAGGCGAAGGGCTATGGTAGAGCGCGCCTTGGCGGACGCCGAGCAGCAGTGGCTCGAGGCGAGCGAGAGGCTCGAAGAGAAAGTCTAGATCGGCG
>CAYTPY010000220.1:0-2320 GCA_964439725.1 uncultured Erythrobacter sp.
CTTCGCTCAGCGCAGCGCGGCGGCAGTGCGGTCATTGACTCGCCCCCGCCACCACAGGAACAGGCCGGACCCAATGATGATCACCGCGCCTGCCAGGCCAGTCAGGTCGGGCCGATCGCCGAAGAACACCCATCCGAGCGCCACCGCCATCAACAATTGGCCATAAGTCATCGGCGCGACTGTGCCTGCCCCTGCCCGCACTGTGCCCATGAAGATCAGCCATTGCGCCAATGTCGCGGTCAGGCCGATGATCGCACAGCGTGCCAGAACGCTCCAATGCGGCCACGTCACCTGGAAATCTTCGACGCCGCTGACGTGGCCAGCCGCGGTCGCGGCGACCAGAAAGAACAGGGCGGTGACCGACATATAGTACTGCATAGCCAGCACGCTTGCCCGTCCACTGACCTTGCGGTTAGCGATGATCGTCACCGCCATTCCGAACGCGCTCATCACCGGCAGTAGCACGCCCCACCCCGCGCTTTCGAAATTAGGCTGAAGGACGAGAAAGACCCCCGCAAACGCCACGATCGAGGCGAGCCAGGTCGACGGTCGCGCCCGCTCGCCGAGCAGAAGCATGGCCAGGATCGCCGTGATGATCGGCTGCGTGAAGATGATCGTCGTCGCTTCAGCGAGCGGCATGATCCAGACTGCGAGGAACATGCCGACGGCCGACACGCTGATCGCGACGCCCCGGACCCATTGCAATGCGTCGCGCGGGAGCCGCAGCGCCGGCAAGCCTTCGCTGCGGGCAAGCAACACCATAAGCAACGCCGTCCCGACGACGTACCGCGCGGCCGCCATGGCGGGTGCCGGCCAAGCCCCCGGCATGCCCTTCACGATCGCGTCGCCGATGGAAAGAGTACAAAAACCGGCAAGTGCGTAGAGCAGGCCGGCGCGGTCGGATTGTTGCAAAACTGAGCGCCTTCTCCGCTGTTGCGCCGACTTAGTCGCCCGGCACAGCGGCGACAACACGGGCCTGCTGCAAGCCGTTCCTTTAGAGAAAATCAAGCTTTGCAGAATATTCACCAAGTTTCGCGAGGGCAGTCCGGAAGCGCAGGACGCCAGCCCTGCATTCGCTGTATGTGTTGAACGAGGGACCGGGATGAGCGCTTTCGGACGCAAGAATGGAATGGCCGGGATGCAAGCAGGCCGCCCCAGTTTCGGCGTCGCGAAGCCGATGAAGGGTGCCGCACCGGCACAGCGCACTGCCGCCCCTGGCGGCGATCAGTTTCCGCCCATCCCTGGCGAACTCGATGCGATCGACCCGCCGGGAGCGGCCGCACCCAACCGTGGCAGTGCCATGTCCCGTTTGGCAGATCGCGCAAATTCGGTCGCGGAGGCAACCTCGGAGATCGGCGGCTTCGAGGCCTCGGTTCACAAGATCAAGGAACAGGTGCTCCCTCGCCTGCTCGAGCGCGTCGATCCGGAAGCGGCAGCCACGCTGACCAAGGACGAGCTCAGCGAAGAGTTCCGCCCGATCATCATGGAGGTGCTGACCGAACTCAAGGTCACGCTGAACCGCCGCGAACAGTTCGCACTCGAGAAAGTCCTGATCGACGAGCTGCTCGGCTTCGGCCCGCTCGAGGAACTGCTCAACGACCCTGACATCTCGGACATCATGGTCAACGGCCCGAACCAGACTTACATCGAGAAGAAGGGCAAGCTGCAACTCGCGCCGATCCAGTTCCGCGACGAATCGCACCTGTTCCAGATCGCGCAGCGCATCGTGAACCAGGTCGGCCGCCGCGTCGATCAGACCACGCCGCTCGCCGACGCCCGTCTCAAGGACGGCAGCCGTGTCAACGTTATCGTGCCGCCGCTGTCCTTGCGCGGCACCGCCATCTCGATTCGTAAGTTCTCAGAGAAGCCGATCACGATCGATATGCTGCGTGACTTCGGATCGATGAGCGACAAGATGGCGACGGCGCTCAAGATCGCCGGCGCCTGCCGCATGAACGTCGTCATCTCCGGCGGCACCGGCTCGGGCAAGACGACGATGCTCAACGCGCTGTCGAAGATGATCGACCCGGGCGAGCGCGTGCTGACGATCGAAGACGCCGCCGAGCTCCGCCTGCAGCAGCCGCACTGGCTGCCGCTTGAAACCCGCCCGCCGAACCTCGAAGGCCAGGGCGCGATCACCATCGGCGACCTCGTCAAGAACGCGCTGCGTATGCGCCCGGACCGCATCATCCTGGGTGAAATCCGCGGCGCCGAGTGCTTCGACCTGCTCGCGGCGATGAACACCGGCCACGACGGCTCGATGTGTACGCTTCACGCCAACAGCCCGCGCGAGTGCCTCGGCCGTATGGAAAACATGATC
>CAYTPY010000221.1:0-2316 GCA_964439725.1 uncultured Erythrobacter sp.
TTCTGAGCGCGGCCTTTCGGCAAGCTCATCTGCGAAACCAATCCGGCGCCGGGCGATTGCACGATCATTGCCCGGAGACATGATTGATGCTGGCTTCCTTTTTGATCGGTCTCGTCGGCGGGCAGCGCGCGCTGACGCCGCTGGCCGCGGTGTCCGTGGCCTCGACTCGCGGGGAGATCGACCCGGGTGAGGGCGTGATGCAGGCGCTGGGCCATCCGCTGGTCGCCGCCGGGGCGACCGCCCTGGCCGTGGCGGAGATGGCCGGCGACAAGCAGAAGACGGCGCCCGACCGCATCGTCCCGATAGGGCTGGCGGCGCGGTTCGTTACTTCGGCGATTGCCGGAGCGGCGCTGGCACCGCGCGGAGAGCGGCTGGCCGGCGCGGCGGTGGCCGGATTGACCGCGGTGGCTTCGTCGTATGTCGGCTGGAAGGCGCGAGTGACGGCGATGAAGCGGTACGGCCAGACTTCGACCGGCTTCGTCGAGGATGCCGCGGTGCTGGCGAGCGCGGCGGCGATCGTGCGCCGCGCCGACAGGCTTGGCAGCTAGGGCTTCTTGAGCGCAGCCAGGGCGGCGAAGGGGCCGCTCGCGGCTTCATCGCCGAGGCCGACTTCCTGGCGGACGCGGTCGGCTTCGGGGCCGGTGGCGTAAGGGTCGATCGCCAGCGCCAGGCTCTGGGCGATGGCTTCGCCGAGGTCGAAGACGTGGCCATCGTAGGGAATCTCGTCGAGCTCGTCCGCTTCCAGCTCCAGCTCTTCATCTTCGATCGGGCGGGCCGGAACGAAGCGCAAGGCGAGTGGCTCCTCGATGCGGACCGGCAGATCCTCGCCAGAGACCGCGCAGCTCTGCACGATCGAGGCGGACAGGCGCCCGTGAGCGGCGACGGCGTCATCGGCGCGCTCCAGAGTGACGGTGGCCTGCAGCTGGCGGACGGCGACGATCTGGAAGCGCCGCGCGAGCGCCTTGCGCTCCTCCGCCGTGGCTTCGAGCGTGAGCGGCTTTCCGGTGATGTGCCGCACGTCGACCGGGCGCGAGAGTTCGGGAGCGGTCAAAGCGCGATCCTCGCTGCGAGCACGGCCGGCGCATCGAGCGCGGCGAGGCTGGCCGCGAAGCCGCGCAGGCGGCGGGCCAGGTCCCGTGTGCCGCGGCCTTCGAGCATGGTGACGTTGCGTTCGAGCGCCGCTTCGAGCGGGGCCGGATCGTCGCTCGCCAGCGCTTCGCGCAGCGCGCCGAGGCGTCCGCCGAGCACCGACATCAGCCGGCCGATGTGCTTGCCGACGACGATGTCGCCGACGCCGGTTTCACGCAGCTGGGCGTCCATGTCGGCGACGAACAGCTCGGCGAGAAGCGCGGTTTCCTGCGCCTGGCCCTCGGCCTCGAGCCGCAGCATGACCAGGGCCAGGATCGCCGCGATCATGTCGAAGCGGCCCGGTATCGTGTCGGCCACGCCGTCGTCGCGGTAGAGCGCAGGCTCGCGCGACAGCTCGACCACGCGGTGCCACAGCGGGCGCAGGGCCTCGCGCGGATCGGGCGCGGAGCGGAACAGGCGTTGGAGCAGTGACACGGCGCGGCGGCTTCCCATTCAGCGGCTATTCAATGCGGCGGCGGCACCCGCCATTGCACGGCGGCGCGCCAGCCCGTAAGGCTCGCGCGCAGATATAGGCGCCAAGGCGGAGAAGTCGAGGAATGGCAAGGCCGGTGAAGGACTTGGGGCGCATTGCGGCAGTGCTGGGCGTTGCGGCGCTGGCGGCCGGGTGCAGCTCGATCACCGGGCACAAGGGCTATCTCGCCGACGAGGTGATCCTGCGCTCGGTCCAGCCCGGTGTCGACAACCGCATGTCGGTGGAGCGCGCGCTCGGCCAGCCGAGCTTCGCCAGCCAGTTCGGCGATCCGGTGTGGTACTACGTGTCGAGCACGACCCAGCAGGCGCCGTTCACTACCCCGCGGATCACCGGGCATACGGTGCTGGCGGTGCGCTTCGACGAAGCCGGCAACGTGATCGCCGCCGACCGCACCGGGATGGAGCAGGTCGCGCGGATCAATCCGGAGAGCGACAAGACCCCGACGCTGGGCAGCGAGCGCAGCTTCCTGCAGGACCTGTTCGGCAATATCGGCCAGGTCGGCGCGGCGGGCATGGGCGGTGGCGGCGCGGGGAGCTGATCGGCGCGGCCGGAGGTAAGGATTGAAGCGCTAACCGCGCTGCCCCATATCCCCGGCATGGACGATCGACAGGCCAGCCCCAGCCAATCTTGGGGCCTCACTCAGTGGCACGGCACCACCATCATCGGCGTGAAGAAGGACGGCAAGACCGTCATCG
>CAYTPY010000222.1:0-2306 GCA_964439725.1 uncultured Erythrobacter sp.
TCGGCCTCGAAGTGCATCGTCAGGTAGGGATTGTCCCAGTCGCCGCCGACGCCGAGCCGCTTCAATTGCTCGCGCTGCACGTCGACCCAGTGCTGCGCATAGGCGCGGCACTCGGCGCGGAACTCCTCGACCGGGACCTGGTCCTTGTCGAGCTTCTTCTTGCGGTACTGCTCCTCGACCTTCCACTCGATCGGCAGCCCGTGGCAGTCCCACCCCGGCACGTAAGGCGCATCCTTGCCGAGCAGCGTCTGCGTGCGCACGACCATGTCTTTGAGCACATGGTTGAGCGCATGGCCGATGTGCATGTCGCCATTCGCGTACGGGGGCCCGTCATGCAGGATGAACTTCTCGCGCCCGGCGCGGCTCTCGCGGATCTGCTGGTAGAGCCCTTCCTGCTCCCAGCGCGCCAGGATGCCCGGCTCCTTCTGCGGAAGGCCGGCCTTCATCGGAAAATCGGTCTTCGGCAGGAAGACGGTGTCTCGGTAATCGCGCTGTTCAGGCATGCGCGCGCCGCTTAGGCGGAATCGCGCAAGGCGGCAACTAGTGCGCGTAGTGTGCCCGCCGCCGTTCCAGGCCTTCCTCGGCTGCCGCGATCTGCGAAGGAGTTCGCCGGTCCCGACGCGGATAGAGCGCGGGGCCTATGGTCCAGATGTCCTCCACCCAAATGTATCCGTTGAAGCTCGCCGGCACCTTGCCGAGCTGTTCCGGGAGCGACAGGCCGCCGGGAGCGGCGGCGACGCCGTGCAGGCCTGTGATCAGCACGCGCCCGCCGTGGGCTTCCATCCGCGCGATCAGCCGGTTGGGCCAGCCCCAGAACGCCCACTGATAATTGAGCGGGACGATCAGCGTCCGGCCGCGGCAGCTTTCAGGCAAGTGGCCGCTCCAGCCGAACTTGACGTAGTCCTTGCTGCAGGTTGCCGCCTCGTCTTTGCTCCACGCCCAGTTGTCCGGGAAGTATCGGCGGATGCGCTCGACCGGAGGGGTGGCGCCGTAGAAGGCGTCGCCGATGCCGGCGACATCACGGCCGCTCTCGTGCAGCAACTTGGCGAGCAAGTCCGCTTCGCTCGCATCGTTCGACTTGAAGTTGATGATCAGCGGTGTGTTCGGTAGCGAATCAAGCGCTTCATTGACACTTGGCAGCGCACCCAGACGCTTGCCGCGGAACGGGAAGGTCCGGCCGCCATCCGCGGTGTAGCCGTAGCCCACGTCGAGCGCCTTGAGCTCCGCCATGGTGTGATCGCGGACGTTCCCGCTCCCCTCGGTGCGGCAATTGACCGTCCAGTCGTGGAACACCGCGATCCTGCCGTCGGCAGTGGGCGCGATGTCGACCTCGACCATATCCGCGCCGAGCTCACGCGCCTTCTGCATCGAGCGGACGGTGTTCTCGAGGTAATCGTGCACCGGCTGCTCGATCCGCGCGGCGGTGCAAGTGTCGCGTTCGAGCCCTCGCTGGTCGAAAAGCTGATAGACCCCGCGATGCGCGACCAGCTTGACCGAGCCTTTCGGCTCGGGGGCCAGCCAGCTCGCGTTGAGGAGCGTCAGGATCAATAGGGCGAGGGCGGCCGCCGTGCCGAAGCGCAGCCCCCAGCGCCTCACCCCAGCAGCTCCCGCGCCCGCGCGCAGTCCTGGGCCATCTGCGCGGTGAGCGATTCGACGCTGTCAAACTTCGCCTCGGGTCGGAGGAAATGGTGCAGAGCGACTTCCACCTCACGGCCGTAAAGGTTGCCGTCGAAGTCGAAGAAGTAGGGCTCGAGCAGTTCCTGCGCCGGTTCGAATTGCGGGCGAATCCCGAGGTTTGCGGCGCCTTTCAGCGTCTCACCCGTGTCGAGCAGGTGCCCGGTCACCGCATAGATTCCATACCGCGGGCGGAGGTAAGGTCCCATGTCGATGTTGGCGGTGGGATAACCGATCGCGCGGCCGCGCTTGTCGCCGTGCTGCACGGTGCCGCGGATCGCGAAGGGGCGGGTC
This sequence comes from uncultured Erythrobacter sp., assembly GCA_964439725.1. GTDB lineage: Bacteria > Pseudomonadota > Alphaproteobacteria > Sphingomonadales > Sphingomonadaceae > Croceibacterium_A. The sequence continues at coordinate 1,969 of CAYTPY010000222.1, forward strand.
ATCAGCCGGGTCGCGGTTTCGCAGTCCCCCGCTTTCAGAGCATCGCGGATGCGGCTCGAGGAGACCGGCAGGCCCCCTTCGGTGACCGGGCCCACCGGGCGCGCGGTGAGGCCGTGCCGCGCGCCTTCCTCTGTCAGCAGCTTTACGTTGCCGGCTCGGCCTTTGCCGAACGAGCAATCCTCGCCGGTGACGACACCTGCGACGCCGAGCTGACCGGCCAGAAGTTCGCCAACGAAGGCTTCCGCCGTCGTTGCGGCCAAGTCGTCGTCGAACTCGAACACCAGCATCGCGTCGGCGCCGGCCGCGGCGAACAGCGCCTCGCGCTGGTCGAGCGTGGT
>CAYTPY010000223.1:0-2272 GCA_964439725.1 uncultured Erythrobacter sp.
CCCATGCCCTTCATCTTGTTGAAGCGCGGGAAGTTCATCAGCATCGCGAAGCTGGCGAAGAGCTGCAGCCCCTCGGTGAAGCCGCCGAACATCGCCAGCGTGCGGGCGATATCCTCGTCGCTGTCGACCCCGAACTGCTGCAGGTAATCGTGCTTGTCGCGCATCTCCTGGTATTCCAGGAACATGCCGTACTCGCTTTCCGGCATGCCGATCGTGTCGAGCAGATGGCTGTAGGCGGCGATGTGCACCGTCTCCATGTTGGAGAACGCCGCCAGCATCATCTTGATCTCGGTCGGCTTGAACACGCGGCCGTACTTTTCGTGGTAACAATCCTGCACCTCGATGTCGGCCTGGGTGAAGAAGCGGAAAATCTGCGTGAGCAGGTTGCGCTCGTGATCCGCGAGCTTCTGCGCCCAGTCGCGGCAGTCTTCACCGAGTGGCACTTCCTCGGGCATCCAGTGAATCTGCTGCTGCCGCTTCCAGAACTCGTAAGCCCAGGGGTATTCAAAGGGCTTGTAGGTCTTGCGGGCTTCGAGCAACGACATGTTGTGTCTCCGGGATCAGTCGCGAACGGCTGATATAGGCAATCATGCCGGCAATTCGAAGGCAAGCGGCAAGATTAGTGCGGGATAACCTGTTCATGGGGAACGCCTCTCCGCCGCCGAACATTTCTTCCGAGAGGACCGGCTTTGCAATCGGGCGAACTGGTACCGCGTAAGGAGGCGGCATCGTGTGGATCTGGCATCGGCGGCAGCAGCAGCGCGGGGCGCAGGTCGACGCCCGCCACGGTAGATCCCGCCAACCGGGCGAAGCGCCGCGCGAAGCGGTTGAGGACCGGGAGGCGCAGGACCACGACTATGCCGATCTGCAGGTCTCCGGAAGCGACGAGCCGCAGCGTGACATCGACTATCCGGCCACCAATCCGCCCGACCGCCAGGGCGACATCACCCCCAGCGTGCCTGACGACGCGACACAGAGCTGGGACGACGTGGTCCAGCCCGAGCGACGCGATCACCAATCCCAAGGCAAGGAAGAGGACGCCGACGACCTTCCCCTGCCGGATGGAAAGTAGCTTTCAGGAGACCCGAGATGGGCGAGTACGAACCGAACGATTCGCGTAACGTGACACTGAGCCAGAACCGTGCGCCGGGCGAGCCGCCGCGCACTGGTCCGCGCGAAGGCGAGAGCCGGCAGGGACGGGCGCGCCCAGTCACCGAGCTCGATCCGGAGAAGCGCAAAGAGGAAGAGGAGGCGATGCGCCGGCGGGACGCCGAGCAACGCGAAGCGGCGGCCGAGCGCGACACGCAGGAGCTGAACGAGGCCCGACCGACGCGGCGCGAGCGCGGTGTCTAGCTAGACGCGGCGAAAGCGATCGACGCGGCGCAGCACTTCGAGCGCGATGAGCAGCGGGGTGGACCACAGCCAGGTCATCAGCGTGGTTTCGATCCAGCCGCGCTGCTCGCCGAGGCGGCCGGAGCAGGCATAGACTTCGAACAGGCTCTCCGGCGTGCAAGTCGACGGCCAGTAGGCGTGCGACAGCAGATAGGCCCCGATCGCCAGCCATCCGAGCTGCGACAGGTAAAGTGCGAAATAGCGGCTGACGGCGACTTCGCCGTGACCGTGAAGATGCGGCATTCCGGGCTTCTTCCTCGCACGCATGGTGAGGAAGTTAGTGGGCGATGGTTAAGAATCCGCTAGCAGCGGCTAGCGCTGCGCCTTCCTGGCGCTGAAATGCGAGCCGCCGCCGAGCACCGTGACGCCGAGGAAGAAGCCGAAATCGTACCAGCCGCCATTGTTCGGCACAGCGTAGACCGCGATATCGGGCAAGAACAACGAGCCGACCCATGCGAACGGGAAGATGAACCCGTGCCACAGGCCGTGAAGAAATCCCGGGGCATCGCCGCCTCGTACTACGCCCTCCGCAGCTTGCGAGGCACAGGCGGCGAGGAGCAGAAGGAGGCCTATGGCGGCGGCGGTACGCAGCGTGCGGTTCATCATCGATCCTTTCGCGTCCGCGAGGCTCGCATCCAATCGCGGCCTCGCGCGTTGGAAGAAGAAGCCGAAAGGAGACTAGCCATGGCCGACGCACGCGCAATCCCCTTCACTACTCCATGCCCGCAGAAGCTGATCAGACAGCGCTGAGCATGGGGAGCAACATCGGCTCGTATCACCCCTTGCTGTGGGTTTCGGCGATCGTCTTCCTCACGACCGCCGCTCACCTGATCGCCAATCTCGGGGCGGTGACCGCCTTGTTCGGCCGGCGCGGGCCGCA
>CAYTPY010000224.1:0-2272 GCA_964439725.1 uncultured Erythrobacter sp.
CGCTCAAACCAGCCCCAGCACCTTGGCCGCGTTGTCCTTCATGATCCCCGGCATCACTTCCTCGCGGAAGCCGACTTCCTTGGCCGCCGCGATCCACTTGTCGGGGTGGATCAGCGGGAAGTCGCTGCCGAACAGCATCTTATGCTTGAGCTGGGTGTTCGCGTACTGGATCACCTGCTTGGGGAAGTATTTCGGGCTCCAGCCGCTGAGGTCGATGAACACGTTGTTCTTGTGCAGCGCCATCGACAGGCTCTGGTCGACCCACGGCCAACTCGGGTGCGCCAGGATGATCTTCATGTCGGGAAAGTCGACCGCGACGTCGTCGATCAGCATCGGCTCGCCGTACTTCAATCGCATGCCCCCGCCGCCGCGCATGCCCGTGCCCATGCCCGAGTGGCCGGTGTGGAAGATCGCCGGCATGCCGTACTCGGCGATGACCTCGTAGATCGGATAGGCCATCCGGTCGGCCGGGTGCGCGTTCTGCGCGATGCCGTGGAACTTGAAGCCCTTGACTCCATAGTTCTCGATCAGGTCGCGCGCCTCGCGAGCGCCGTACTTGCCTTTATGCGGGTCGATGCTGGCGAAGGCGATGCAGATGTCATCGTTCTTCGCCGCCTGCTCGGCCACTTCGTAGTTGGAGACGCGCTTGGCGCCCATGCCGCTTTCGGCATCGACGGTGAACAGCACCAGCGCGATCTGCGCCTCGCGATAGATTTCGATCGTCTCGGGCATCTTCGGCCGCTCGCGGGGCGCCTTGAAGTAGGCGCTCGCGGCATCGAAGAACTGGCCCATCACCGGGTCCTCGGGATCGTGGCAGGAAACCTCCGCGTGAACGTGGACGTCGATGGCGCGGATTTTGGCGAGGTCGATCGGCACTCAGTCTATCTCCAGCCAGCGACGAAACAGGTCGCCGATTTCTCCGGCGCGGTTATCGACCGCGGCGACATTTGCAAAGCGCAGGATGCCTCGGTCAGGCGCAGCCCACTGAACAAGGTCTGCGGGGGCCGCGAAGGTGAAACCCGGCGGTGTTTTTGCGGTAGCGCCACGATGCAGCACCACCCGCACTCCGCCATTTTTTTCTATTTCGAGCGTGATCCGGTCGGTGTCACCTTTGGCGAAGCTCGGAGCGTTCCACTTGATACGTTCCGTGAGTTCCGGCGTGGCACCGGCGGCAAGTGCCCGCAGGCGGTCGACCGTCTCAAGCTGGGTGGGGGCGAGATCGCGACGGAACTCGTCGATCGTTCTCGCCCCTGCCACCGCGTCAGAGCTTCATCAGCACCGACTTCGTTTCGAGGTACGCCTCGAGACCCAGGCGGCCCTGTTCGTGGCCGACGCCGCTTTCCTTGTAGCCGCCGAAGGGCAGCGCCGGGTCGATCATCGCGTGGCAGTTGACCCACACAGTACCGGCCTGGAGCTTGCTGGCGATGCGCACGGCGGCGCTGGCGTCCTTGGTCCATACGCCCGCGGCGAGGCCGTACTGAGTGTCGTTGGCTTCCTTGACCACCTCGTCGAGGTCTTCGAAGCGCTGCGCCACCACCACGGGGCCGAAGATCTCCTCGCGCACCACGCTCATCTGCGGGTTCACGTCGGTGAGGATCGTCGGGTTGACGTAGTAGCCGCCCTCGTTCGACGGAACATCGCCGCCCATCAGTACGCTGGCGCCGTCACGCTTGCCGGCTTCGATGTAGCCGAGCACGCGCTCATGCTGCTCCTTGCTGACCAGCGGACCCATGTGCGCGTCCGGATCGAGCGAGGGGCGCGGCGCCCAGAAATCCGCCGTCGCGGCCATGCCTTCGACGACTTTGTCAAAGACGCTTTTGTGCGCGTAGAGGCGGCTGCCGGCAACGCAGACTTGGCCCGAGTTGAAGAAGATCGCGCCCGCCACGCCCGGCGCGGTCTCGGCCACGTCAACGTCGGGCATGACGACAACCGGGCTCTTGCCGCCGAGCTCGAGCGTAACGTGCTTGAGCGTGTCGGTGGCGTTGCGGTTGATCAGCTTGCCGATCTCGGTCGAGCCGGTGAAGGCCACCTTGTCGACGTCGGGATGCTTGACCATGCGGTCGCCGGCCGTGTGGCCATAGCCGGTGACGATGTTGACGACGCCGGCCGGCACGCCGGCTTCGGCGATCAGGTCGGCCAGGCGCAGCGCGGTCAGGCTGGTCTGCTCCGCAGGCTTGAGCACCGTGGTGCAGCCCGCAGCGAGCGCCGGGGCGATCTTGAGGCAGGCCATCAGCAGCGGGAAGTTCCACGGCACGATCTGCGCGCAGACGCC
>CAYTPY010000225.1:0-2203 GCA_964439725.1 uncultured Erythrobacter sp.
CGGCCGAGAAGAAGCCGAGCGCCATGTGCGGAATGCCCACGGCATACATGTGGTGAACCCAAAGGCCGAAGCTCAGGAAGGCGAGCGCAACGATAGCGGCGACGATCCAGCGATAGCCCAGCAATTTGGTGCGGACCAGGACCGGAAGCACGGTGGAGACGATCCCGGCTCCCGGCAGGAAGATGATGTAAACTTCCGGATGGCCGAAGATCCAGAACAGGTGCTGCCAGAGAAGGGGATCGCCCCCCTTTTCCGGTTCGAAGAAAGGCCAGCCGAAGGCGCGCTCCGCCTCGAGCAGGATCGAACCCAGGATTAGGGGCGGGAAGCCGACCACCATCATCCCCGCGGTGACGAGGATGTACCAGGCGAAGATCGGCATCCGATCGAGCGACATTCCGGGGGCCCGGAACTTGAGAATGCTAACGACCAGCTCGACCGCGGCAGCGAGCGCGGAAATCTCCACGAAGGTGATGCCGAGCAGCCAGAAATCGTTGTTGATGCCTGGTGAGAAGACTCTGCTCGAAAGCGGCGTGTACATGAACCAGCCGCTGTTCGGCGCAAGGCCGAGGAGCATCGACACGATCAGCATCGAGCCACCAAACAGGTAGCACCACCAGCCGAAGGTCCCCAGGCGCGGGAAGGCGAGGTCGCGGCTGCCGAGCATCAGCGGCAGGAAGTACATCGCGATTCCCTCCAGCATTGGGATCGCGAACAGGAACATCATCACCGTGCCGTGCATCGTGAAAAGCTGGCTGTAGGTTTCGGCATCGACGAACACCCCGTTCGGCGTCGCCAGCTGCGCGCGGATCAGCATCGCCAAGATGCCGCCGATCGCGAAGAACACGAACGAGGTGACGATGAACCGGATGCCGATGTTCGAATGATTAACGTTGACGAGGAAGCCCTTGAGGCCCGGCGGATAGCCCCAGATGGCGTCGAGCCGGCGGTGGAGGCGCAGCGCCTTCATGGCTGCTCCCCAGCCTGGAAGGCGGCCCAGGCGGCGGGACCGTGGGCGACGACGCGCAACCTCATGCGTGCGTGACCGACGCCGCAATATTCGGCGCAGGTTCCTTCGTAGACGCCGGGCTCTGAGGCGTGGATCCGCAGGACGTTGACCTTTCCAGGAATCGCGTCGAGCTTACCAGCTAGCCTAGGCACCCAGAAGCTGTGGATCACGTCTAGGCTAGTGAGGCGCACGTCGACAGGCGCGCCGGCCGGGATATCGAGCGTGCCGAGCCGTTCCACTACGGTGCCGTCCGGTGCCGCCTGACGAAAGGTCCATTGCCACTGCTGCGCCTCACCTTCGGCGGTGAAGACGCTGTCTGGCGCGTTCGGGATCAATCGCTCACCGAGGACTATGCCGTAGGCGAGAAGCGCAACCAGCACTGTCGTCGTGAAGACAAGCCCACCACCGAGGATCCAGACGCGCTCCTTCTGGGGCTTGACCGCGCCACGCCGCGTGAAGGCGAGCGTGAGCAGGCCCATGACGAGCAGGAAGATTACGGCTGCTCCGGCAAGCATGACCCACCAGAGCGTGCTGATCTCCGCCGCGGCATAGCCTGCCGGATCGAGGGTCGAGAGCTCACCCGCGCAGGCCGAGAGTGAAAATGCAAAGAGGAGGGAGAGTATTGCTGACCCACGCGTTGACCAGTGTGGATGAGCGAAGGGGAGGCGAGCGCCATGTCCAGATCCGAAGAGCAGATCGTCGACGAGCTTGTCGACCCGATCGCCAATCGGCCGAGTTACAGCCTCACTGAGTCCAAGATCGCGCTGGCGGGTCACCCCATTCACGCGATGCTGGTGGCTTTCCCCATCGCACTCGCGACGTGCACCGTCGGGGCCGACCTGCTCTATTGGTGGACTGGCGATGTGTTCTGGGCTCGCGCCGCCTTGTGGACCACAGGGGTCGGCTTCCTGATGGGGCTGCTCGCCGGGGTATCCGGCACCGCCGAGCTGCTGCTCGTTCCCGGCATCCGGGCGCGGGCAGCGAGCTGGACCCATTTCGTCTTCGCGATGACCCTGCTGTCCGCCTTCGGCCTCAATTGGGGCATTCGGATGACCGGCTACGAGGAGGCTGTGCTTCCCTATGGCCTGCTGCTCTCGCTGCTCGTCGCGGCGCTCACTGCGCTGACCGGGTGGCACGGGGGGAAGCTGGTGTTCGACTATCAAATCGGCACCTCTTCCCAGGGCAACTGACGGTCGC
>CAYTPY010000226.1:0-2196 GCA_964439725.1 uncultured Erythrobacter sp.
GATCGTCGCCGGCCCAGCGGATAAGCATGCGCACGGCTTCCTGGACTTCATCCGGCACCGGAATCTTCCCGCTCGAATCGTCTTCGTCGGGTCCCACCAGGCTGCTCATTTCGCGCGCGGCTTTCTCTTCGCTCTGTTCACCGCGCGCGCCAATAGGCCTCTGGAACGCAAAAGGCCACGCCTCGGTGCTCTGATCCGGAACATCTCCGCCGGCTCTTCAGGGTCCAGCACTTGCCGGTCGGCCAGCTCCGCTTCAATTACGCCGGGCTCCTCCGGCTCGAACGCCCGCAAGTGGCGTGCGCCTCGCGAGCTGAAGCCCGCGATCATGCCCGCCATCGAGCCGGCCTGTTCAAGCAACGCGCCAACCTCACCCTCCTCCACCCCGCAGTGCTCTGCCAGCAGATTGTGACGGATCATGCGGATGGTATCCCCGCAATCGCGGTTGGCCGGTCGAGCGCAGTCGACGAATACGTCGCATTCGCTGTCGAGGCCCATCGAGCGGTTGTTGAAGTTGGCCGAGCCTATCCGCAGGATCTCGTCATCGACGATCAGCAGCTTGGCATGCACATAGATGGGCGTCTCCCCGCTATACGGCGTGAAAATGTGAAACCGGCCTGCGTGATCGGTCTCGCGGATCGCCTGCACTAGCCTGGCCCGCGCCGGGTCCATCACGCTGGATTCCACCCAGCCATCGGCGGTTTCCGGGTTGATGATGACGATCTCGGGAGGATCGGGCGCCGCCAGCCGCTCACAAATGGCCTCTGCAATGGCCCGCGAAGCAAAGTACTGGCTTTCCGCATAGATGAACCGCTTGGCGCGGCCGATCTGGCGCTTGAACAGCTCCTCGATTTCGTTGACCCCAGGGCGGCCCTTATACTCCGCTCGAGTGCGAGCGATGCCCACCTCGACATCCTCGAAGTGCGCTTCGAGACCATCGGGCCAGGCGCTTCCCTCCGTTGCGGGGGCCGCCGTTAACGGCTCGTGCCCGGCGCGACGCCAGCGATCTCGTGCCAGATCGTCGAGCGTGGCGGCCGCGGGCCCTTCCAGCATCATCGTCATGTCGTGCCACGGCCCGTACGAAGACCCCCAAGGCCGCTTGCGGCGCGGATCGTGTTCCCGGTGTTCGCGCGTGTCCCAGCGCCGATCGGTCATGTCGATCCCGCCGCACACCGCGAGTGCGTTGTCGATCACAACGATCTTCTGGTGATGGCTGCAGGCGACCGGATGCGCGTTATCGAACTTCAGCTTGATCTGCCGGTGCGGCAGCCAGCGCAGCAGGTCGAGCATCATCGCGCCGCGGACGGCAAACTCCAGCGTGCCAATGCCCCACTTGAGAATGCGGATTTCCAAGGTTCGGTGATGACGCACGAGCCAGGGAATGAAGCTGCCGAGCCGGGCCGGATACTCGCGCTTCCACGGCTTCTGCCACCAACGTCGGCCACGGGTGAGATGAATCCGGGTGTCGAAATCCCAACCGATCAGCAAGATCCGGTGCCGGGCCTTGAGCATGGCCTGCTGGATCAGATCGAAGTATCCTTCGGCATCAACGATCACTCGCAGTCTGGCGGCCATGGCATAGCGCCACACGCCCGGTTCTGCCGATGTGTCGTCGCAGTCGCTTTCAGAATCGTCGCTGACCGCCACTGCGTCCCCTTTGCACTCTTACTCTTTGGCGTCCTCCAGCTTTTCCGGAGTCACCTCGGCTTCCGCTTTCTCGGCTTGTTTTCGCCGGTCGAAGACCGCGCGCATGTATTGCACGTCCTCCTCCGATAGATAACGGGCAAAATCCTCGAAGTGCTCCTCTTCCTCCTCCTCGATATGATGAAGATACCGGCGCCGCAGGTGTCCGAACTTCTCGCGCCATTCGGGCGAGCGTGGGTCGGCGGCGGCCAGATCGTTGAGGAGGTCTTCCACTTCCTTGTGCTCGGCAACCGAATGCCGGGTCTCGTCCGTGGTCTCAGGTTTACGCATCATGGTCGAATAGAGCGCTTGCTCCTCGGCCGCCGCGTGGGCTTTGAGTTCCTTGGTTAGTTGGACGAGCAGGCCCCGCCGCGAACCGTTGTCCGGATCGGCAGCCCCGAGCTGGGCAAACAGCTGGCGGTGAACGTCGTGATCCTGTTTCAGACGCTCGAAGATGTCGTCGTATTGAGCCAAGGGGTTCCTCCTGCTGCCATCGGAGGAACAACCGACGCTTCA
>CAYTPY010000227.1:0-2146 GCA_964439725.1 uncultured Erythrobacter sp.
CAGTGGCACGGCACCACCATCATCGGCGTGAAGAAGGACGGCAAGACCGTCATCGCCGGCGACGGCCAGGTCTCGATGGGCAACACGGTGATGAAGCCGAATGCCCGCAAGGTCCGCCGCCTCGGCGCCGAGGGCAAAGTGATCGGCGGCTTCGCCGGCGCGACCGCCGATGCCTTCACGCTGTTCGAGCGGCTCGAGAAGAAGCTCGAGCAGTATTCCGGGCAATTGCTGCGCGCGGCGGTGGAGCTGGCCAAGGACTGGCGCACCGACAAGTACTTGCGCAACCTCGAGGCGCTGATGATCGTCGCCGACAAGGACGTGCTGCTGGTGCTGACCGGCAACGGCGACGTGCTCGAGCCCGAGGGCGGGATCGCCGCGATCGGATCGGGCGGCAACTATGCGCTGTCCGCGGCCAAGGCCCTCGGCCCCTACGAGACCGACGCCGAGAAGATCGCGCGGCGGGCGATGGAAGTGGCCGCCGAAGTCTGCGTCTTCACCAACGACCGGGTGACGGTCGAAACGGTTTGAACGCACCGCCGATTTGACTAGCGTCGGTGCGATGCACCGGCGCGCCTTCATCGCTTCCTCTGCCTCCGCCGCGCTGCTTTCTGCCTGCGCGACCCCGCGTTCGCTGCTGACCGCCGCGCCGGCGTGCCTGCCCCGCGTCAAGATTGCACCAAGCCGCGTAATCCGTACCGTCGCCGGCTTGCGGCCCTATCGCGCGGCGGGCTTCGTGGTTCGCGCGGAACCGCTCGGGGCCAAGCGGCTCGTGCACAATTACGGGCATGGCGGCGCGGGCATTACGCTGAGCTGGGGCAGCGCCAAGCTGGCGGTCGATCTCGGCCTCGGCGACCATGCCAGCCCTGTGGCGGTGGTCGGCGCAGGCGTGATGGGCTTGTCCACCGCGCGTCTAGCGCAAGAGCGCGGTCATGCGGTTACCATCTACGCGGCCGCGCTGCCGCCGGAGACAACCTCCAACATCGCCGGGGGGCAGATCCATCCCGCTGGCCACTATCGCCGCAACAGTGTCGATGACGCCTGGCTGGCGCAGTACGCGGCCGCGATGGCGTTTAGCTGGCGGCGATTCCAGCTGCTGGTCGGCGAGGACTACGGGGTCCGATGGCTGCCCACTTACGACGGCGGCAGCGGGCCGCCTGCGGCGATGCTGGCGCCGTACTACGCGGACCTGCAACAGCTCGAAGGAGCGGCCAATCCCTTTCCTGGGCGGCCGGTGCGGCGCTATCACACGATGTATGTCGAGCCCGCACGGTACTTGCGTCAGCTGAGCGAAGACTTCCTCGGCACGGGCGGCCGCTTCGAGATAAGAAGCTTCGCCTCGCCCGCCGACTTGGCGGCGCTGCCGGAAGCCGTGGTGTTCAATTGCACCGGCCTGGGCTCGCGCACGCTGTTCGGCGACGCGGGGCTCGAACCCATGCGCGGGCAACTCGCGATACTGCTGCCGCAGCCCGAAGTGGAGTACGCCTACACGTTCAATGAAGGCTACATGTTCCCGCGGCCGGACGGGATCGTGCTCGGCGGGACATACGAGCGCGGCCAATGGGAAGCGGTGACGCGGCCGGAGGACATCGCCCGGATCATGGCGGCCAATCACCGGCTCAATGCCGGGCTGTGCGCGCCTTGACCGCCGTCCCGCCCGACCCCACTTGGCGAGCATGACGGGACCCCTGCAGAACGACCTTACCCCCAAAGCCATCGTCGCCGCCTTGGACGAACACATCGTCGGCCAGGCCGAGGCCAAGCGCGCGGTTGCCGTAGCGCTGCGCAACCGTTGGCGGCGGCAGCGATTGCCGGCGGATTTGCGCGACGAAGTGACGCCGAAGAACATCCTGATGATCGGCCCCACCGGCTGCGGCAAGACCGAGATCAGCCGGCGCCTGGCCAAGCTTGCCAACGCCCCCTTCGTGAAGATCGAGGCGACCAAGTTCACCGAAGTCGGCTACGTCGGCCGAGACGTTGAGCAGATCGCCCGCGATCTCGCCGAGGATGCGATCCGGCTGGAGAAGGACCGCCGCCGCGAAGCGGTGCGCGAGGCTGCCAGCAAGGCAGCGATGGACCGGCTCCTGAAGGCGCTGGTCGGCGAGAATGCCAGCGAAGCGACGCGCGAGAGCTTCCGCCAACGCATCGT
>CAYTPY010000228.1:0-2109 GCA_964439725.1 uncultured Erythrobacter sp.
ACGAGATCGCCGGTTTTCAGGCCTTCAGCCTCGCGGCCGAGCGCGACCACTTCGCCTGCGAACTCATGCCCGAGCACGTCGCCGTGCTTGCAACCGTATGCCGGGTCTTCGGTCATGTGCAGGTCGCTGCCGCAGATGCCGCAGCGTCCGACCTTGATCACGACCTGATCCGCAGCCGGCGTTGGATCAGGCAGGCTCTCGTATGCGAGCGGCGTGTGCAGGGCCTGGAAGGTGACGGCTTTCACGGCATCACTCCGTGCCGATCACCAGCACCGGCTTGACCACGCGGCCGCTCTCGCTGGCCGCGACCGCTTCGTTGATCTGATCGAACGGGAAGGTTTCGATGAGCGCTTCGTAGGGGAAGCGGCCGGCCAGGTGGTGATCGATCAGCTCACAGAGGAATGGGCCCACATCGCTGTCGCCGCCGAGGATGCCCATCACGGTACGGCCGCCGGCCATGAAGGCCGCTTCGTTGAAAGTCAGGTTGTCCGCCGGGTCGGATGCGCCAACGATGCCGCAGATGCCTTTTGGCGCCAGGAGATCCCACGCCTGCTCGATCACCGTGTTGATACCCGTGGTGTCGAACACGTAGCCAAGGCCTCCCGGGGATAGCTCACGAATTTTGGCAGGCGCATCGTCGCGGCCGTTGAAGGCGTGAGTCGCGCCCAGATCCCGCGCCAGCGCGAGGCGCTCGTCGTTGACGTCCACGGCGATGATCGGGTCCGCACCGGCAATCTTCGCGGCCATGATCGCGGCCATGCCGACCGTTCCGGTGCCAAACACCGCGATCGGCAGTCCTGCGCGCACCTTCATGCTGCGCAGCACCGCGCCGGCGCCTGTCATCAGGCCGCAGCCGATCGGCGCGAGCCGTTCCAGCGGGACCTGCGCGGCGCTGTCGGGCACCCGCACGACGTTGAGTTCATGCGCGATGGCATGAGTGGCGAACGAGGACTGGCCGAAGAAGTTGGCGTTCATCGGCTCGCCGCCGCGCAGCATGCTGGGCGTGCCATCCGCGCGCCGGCCCGACCAGTTATGCGGATAGAAGTTGTAGCAGTAGGTCGGTGCATCGACGGCGCAGCTCGGGCAGTCGCCGCACGAGTTGAAGCTCATCACCACCCGGTCGCCGGGTTTGGCCACCGTCACGGCATTTCCGACCGCTTCGACGATGCCGGCGCCTTCGTGGCCGAGCACTACGGGCAGAGGCACCGGCAACTGCGCGTCGCGAACGGCAAGGTCGGTATGGCAGATGCCGCAAGCGACCACCCGCACCAGCAACTCGTCGGACTTGAGATCGGCCAACTCGACCGGCTCGATGGTGAAGGGGCGGTCGTTACCGTAGCAGATGGCGGCTTGAGCTTGAGTTGTCATCGTTCAGTCCAGTGGTTTGACGGGGCCGAGCTGCATCCCGCCGTCGATCATCACGTGCGCGCCGGTCATGTAGCTGCCGGCGTCGCTGGCAAGGAGTAGGGCGAGCGGCTTGATCTGGTAAGTCTCCGCCATACGCCCGACAGGAACCAACTCGTCCCAGGCGGCCTTCGCGGCGGGGTTCTTCTTGACCCAGCCGTCGCCGATGTTGGTGACGAAAGGCCCTGGCGCGATGGCGTTGACCCGGATGCCGTAGGCGGCAAGCTCGTAGGCGGAGTGGCGCATGAAGTGCTTCACGCCGGCCTTGGCCGCCATGTAAGGCACCCCGACGATCGCCTCGTTCACTTCGGCAGCGTTCGAGCTGGTGATGACGATCGAGCCGCCCCTTCGGCCGTTGGGGCGCTCCTCGTTGGCCTTCATCACCCGCGCGGCCTCGCGCACCGTGTGGAACACACCGTTGAGATTGACGCCGATCGACTGATACCAGCGCTGCGGATCGTAGACGTCGATCTGGCCCTCCGGATTGCGCGTGCCTTCGGGCGTCCAGAAACCATTGCCGACATCGAGCCCGGCATTGGCGAACGCAATGTCGCAGCCGCCATAGGCCCGCACGTGATCGTCGAAGGCACGCGCGACTTGCGCCAGGTCGCTGACGTCGCAGGTGGTCCAGCGGACTTCGTACCCTTCGTCGGACAGCCGCTGCGCCTCGCGCGCCGCGCCTTCGGCATCGATGTCGGTCAGCGT
>CAYTPY010000229.1:0-2109 GCA_964439725.1 uncultured Erythrobacter sp.
GGCTGGCACAGATTGCACAGGCAGACGCCGCCGGTTAACCCCGGGCGATGCTCGCTCTGCTTCGTTTCCTCGTTCTTGCGGTGGTCTGGTTCATCGGCATCAGCCTGGCGCTGGTGATCGTTTACCGGTTTGTGCCGGTGCCGGTCACCGCCACCATGCTGATGGACGAGCACGGCATGACCAAGACCTGGACGCCGCTCAGCCGCATCGACCGCAACATGGTCTCGGCCGTGATTGCCGGTGAAGACGGCAAATTCTGCAGCCATAACGGCTTCGACCGTGAAGCGATCGAGGAGGCGATCCGGCGCAACCAACAGGGCGGCCGAATCCGCGGCGGCAGCACGATCAGCCAGCAAACCGCCAAGAACGTCTTCCTGTGGCAGGGCGGCGGTTACTTCCGCAAAGGCCTGGAAGCCTGGTTCACGCTGCTGATCGAGAACATCTGGGACAAGCGGCGGATCATGGAAGTCTATCTCAACGTCGCCGAAACCGGGATCGGCACTTACGGCGTCGAAGCGGGGGCGCAGCGCTATTTCAACCACTCGGCGGCCCGGCTCAGCCCCTCGGAGGCCGCCCGAATGGCCGCCGCGCTGCCGCTTCCCAAAGAAAGGCCGGTCGTGAACCCGACCGGCTTCACGCGCCGTTATGGCAACACCATCCAGGCCCGGATCGGCGTGGTGCGGCGTGACCGGCTCGACGCCTGCGTCTACGAATAGCCGCATGGGGGTCGGACACTCACACGGGCATTCCGGTCACGGGCACTCCCATGCCCCGCAGAACTTCAACCGGGCGTTTGCCATTGGCGTAGCGATCAACGCCGCGTTCGTCGTAATCGAGGCGGCTTACGGCTTCCTGTCGGGCTCCATGGCGCTGGTGGCCGATGCCGGGCACAACCTTACCGATGTGCTGGGCCTGCTGATTGCCTGGGGTGCGGCGATCATGACCTCCCGCCCAGCGACCCCGCGCTACACCTATGGCTACAAGTCCAGCACCATTCTCGCCGCGCTCGCCAATGCCGGACTGCTGCTGGTGGCGATCGGCGCGATCCTGGTCGAAACGGTGCGGCGGTTCTTCGAACCGGTCGAAGTAGAGGGCACGACGGTGATCGTGGTCGCCGGCATCGGCGTGGTCATCAATGCGGTCACCGCGCTCATGTTCATGCGCGGCCGCAAGCACGACCTCAACATCCGCGGCGCCTATCTGCACATGGTGGCGGATGCGCTGGTGTCGGTCGGGGTGGTAGTGGCGGGCACCGTGATCCTGCTGGCTGGCTGGACCTGGGTCGATCCGCTGACGAGCCTGGTCATCGTCGGCGTGATCGGCTGGGGAACCTGGGGTCTGCTGAAGGACAGCGTGAAGATGGGGCTGAATGCCGTGCCCGACGGGATCGACGATGCGGCCGTGCGCACGTGGCTATCGGCCCGGCCCGGTGTCGCCGCGGTTCACGACCTGCATATCTGGCCGATGAGCACCACGGAAACGGCGATGACCGCGCATCTGGTCATGCCAGCAGGCCATCCGGGAGACACCTTCCTGCGCGATGTGGCGCGCGATCTGGAACACCAGTTCCATATCGGCCACGCGACGGTTCAGGTGGAGACGGGCGAGGAAGATTGCGTCGACTGCGGGTGAGCCGGCGGCTGGAACTACTCGCCGCCGCGGGTCCAGCGAAGCGAAAGAAGCAGCGTTGCTGCATGGACGGTGGACAGCGCGGCGCCGACTCCCACCAAGGTAAGCAGGGCGCCGAGCTTCTCATTTTCGGGCGCGCCCAGAGCCGCCGCAAGCCCTAGCAAGGGCAAGGCCACCGTTCCGATAGCCGGGAGGAGGGCAAGCGCGACCCATCGCGGCACCGGGCGGGGTGGATGACCCTCCGGCGTCCATTGCATCTGCACACGGTCGAGCCCTGCGAAGCGCGGCTTTAATCTGGCGGAAATTAGCCAGAGGGCACAGGTGAAGAAGCCTGAAACGCCCAGCGCGGTTGCACCGAGCGTGTCCAAGATCAGGCCGCGGCTTCCTTCTTCTTGCCGTCGCCGGTCACCACGCGGACCGGCTCCTTGCGGCCTTCGACCACGTCCTTGTCGACCACGACTTCGGTCACCCCGTCCATGC
>CAYTPY010000230.1:0-2101 GCA_964439725.1 uncultured Erythrobacter sp.
GCGGCCAAGGGCATCGAGCCGCAGACGCGCAAGCTGTTCGAGGTGTGCCGGCTGCGCTCGGTGCCGATCATCACCTTCGTCAACAAGGTCGATCGCGAAGGGCGGCCGACCTTCGAGCTGCTCGACGAAGTGGCCGACATGCTGGCGCTCGACGTCAGCCCCCAGGCCTGGCCGGTGGGCATGGGGGGCCAGTTCGAAGGGGTGCTCGACTTCGCGACCGGCGCGGTGAGCCGGCCGGAAGGGCCGAGCAAGGAATTCCTCGGCAAGCGCGACACCGATGCCGCGCTGCCCGAAGCTGTGGCCGAGGAAATCGAGCTGGCGCAAGTCGGCTATCCCGAGTTCGACCTCGAAGCCTATCGCCACGGCGACCTGACGCCGGTCTATTTCGGATCGGCGCTGAAGAACTTCGGCGTGGCCGAGCTGATCGATGCGATCGCCCGCTACGCGCCGCCGCCGCGCCCGCAGCCGGCGGGCGAGGAGACGATCAGCCCCGAGCGCGACGAAGTGACCGGGTTCATCTTCAAGGTCCAGGCCAACATGGACCCGCAGCACCGCGACCGCATCGCGTTCATGCGCATGGTCTCCGGCACCTTCAAACGCGGCATGAAGCTGACGCCCTCGGGCCTGGGCAAGCCGATCGCGGTCCATTCGCCGATCCTGTTCTTCGCGCAGGACCGCGAGCTGGCCGATACCGCCGAAGCCGGTGACATCATCGGCATTCCGAACCACGGCACGCTGCGCGTTGGCGATACGCTGAGCGAGAAGAACCAGGTGCGCTTCACCGGCCTGCCGAACTTCGCCCCGGAAATCTTGCGCCGGGTGCAGCTCAAGGATCCGACCAAGACCAAGCAGCTCAGGAAAGCGCTCGACGACCTTAGCGAAGAGGGCGTGATCCAGGTGTTCTATCCGGAGATCGGCGCGCAGTGGATCGTCGGGGTGGTCGGGCAGCTCCAGCTCGACGTGCTCGTCTCGCGCCTGTCGGCCGAGTACAAGGTCGAAGCGGCGCTGGAGGCTTCGCCGTTCGCGACTGCGCGCTGGCTCAAGGGCTCCGACGCGGCACTGCGGGAGTTCGAGCAGTTCAACCGCCCGAACCTCGCCAAGGACCGCGACGGCGACCTCGTCTTCATGGCCAAGAGCCCGTGGGACGTCGGCTACCAGCAGGAAAGGAACCCGGAGCTGACTTTCAGCGCCACCAAGGAGAGGTGACAAGGCGCGGGCCCGTTCCTACCTGTTGGGCATGGCCGAATTCTTCGATGCGTTGACCGACGATCATGTCGCCATGATCGCCCGCCAGCCCGTGTTCTTCGTGGCGACGGCTGCGGAAGGATCGCGCATCAACCTCAGCCCCAAGGGCTACGATACCTTCCGGATCCTCTCGCCGACTCGGGTGGCGTGGCTCGACCTCGGCGGTTCGGGCAACGAGACCAACGCGCATCTGATCGCCGATGGCCGGATCACGATCATGTTCTGCAATTTCCAGCAGCCGGCGCAGGTCCTGCGGATCTATGGCAAGGGCGATCCGGTGGTGCCGTGGGAGCGCGACTGGGACGAACTGTCGCAGCATTTCACTCTGCTGCCCGGTACCCGGCAGATCTTCGACATCGCGGTGGAGAGCGTGCAGACCAGTTGCGGCTATGGCGTGCCGCTGATGACGCTGGAGCGGGAGCGCCCGACTTTGCTCAAGAGCCACGGACGGGCCGATCCGGCGGTCTGGGCGGGGAAGGCGCGCCGCCACCGCCAGAGCATCGACGGCTTGCCGATCCGCGCGACCGACCGGTATATCGCGGGCGAACCCGACGTCGTGGTCGACTGAAAGGGACCGGCCCCGGCGTGAAGCTCACTTTTGCCAGCTACAACATCCACAAGGGTGTGGGCGTCGACGGGCGCCGCGATGCGGACCGCATCGTCACCGTGCTGCGCGAGATCGATGCCGATGTGATTGCGCTTCAGGAATGCGACTATCGCTTCGGCGAACGCGAGAGCATCTTGCCCAAGGCGATGCTCGACGACACGCCGTGGCGGGCGGCGCCGGTCAACAAGCGGGCGCGGAGCCTGGGCTGGCACGGCAACGCGCTGCTGGTGCGGCGCGACATCGAGATCG
>CAYTPY010000231.1:0-2095 GCA_964439725.1 uncultured Erythrobacter sp.
CCAACGCAGCCAGCGAGGCGAAACGCTTCATTCATTCGTCTCCCGTGTCGGGCATCGTGGACACCCGGTAGATCATGGCGTGGCGATAGGGTTTGCCGGGGACGACGAGGGCCGAGCCGAATTCCGGCTGATTGGGCGTGTCGGGGAACTTCTGCGGCTCGAGCGCGATACCGTCGCCCATGCGATAGACCTTACCGCCTTTGCCGGTGACGGTGCCGTCGAGGAAATTGCCGCTGTAGAACTGAACACCCGGCTCGGTCGTCAGCACGTCGAGCACGCGTCCCGATGCCGGGTGAGCCAGCCGAGCGGCAAGTTGCGGCTGCGCCGTGCTGCCTTTGTCGAGCACCCAGTTGTGATCGTAGCCACGGCCGATCCGGATTTGCGGGTCGGATCCATCGCGCAGCCCCTCTTCCACGAGGCGCGGCGTGCGGAAATCGAATACCGTCCCAGCCACCGGGCGCAGTTCCCCCGTGGGGATCAGGTTGTCGTCGACGGGGGTGTAGCGGCTTGCCGGAATCACCAGCCAGTGACGCATTGCGTCTTCATCCGCTTGCGTTCCGGCCAGATTGAACAGGGCGTGGTTGGTCATGTTGACCACCGTTGGCGCGTCGGTCGCCGCCTCGAACACGATGCCAAGATCGCCGCGGTCATCGAGCGTGTAGGTGACCTTGACGTCGAGCTTGCCGGGATAACCCTGATCGCCGTCCGGACTGGTCAGCGACAGGACGAGCTTGGCGACCGGGCCATCTTCGACCGCCTCCACCTTCCAATTGCGCTTGTCGAAGCCTTGTGCACCGCCGTGGAGCGAGTTTGCCCCGTCGTTCCGGCTGAGTGCATGGCGTTTGCCGTCGAGCTCGAAAGCGGCGCCCGCAATACGGTTGGCATAGCGGCCTACCGTCACCCCGAAGTAGTTAGGCTTCTCCTCGTAGCTGGCCAAGTCGTCGTAGCCGATCGTGATGTCGGCCGGTTCGCCGTCTCGATCAGGCGCGACGAGTGACTGCAAGGTCGCACCATAGGTCAGAATCCGTGCCGACACCCCGCTCGCGTTGCTGAGCGTTATCGCCTCTACCGGGGTTCCATCCGCAAGGCGTCCGGCCGCTTCACGATGAGCCTCTGCAGCCCAGCTTGGACTTGCCAGACACGCGGCAGCCAAGACCGGTCCGAACCATCGCCGCATCATATCCCTCTCCCCAGAACTTCGGGCTGTTTTGTCAGACATGTTCGGACTTGAAAACCCCAGTCTTTGCTGCGCCGACCGGTATCCGGAGCCGGTCTGCGGAATCACAAGACCCATTTTAACTCCGACATAATCTGCTAGACCAACGATGTTGAACATTGACGGGTCGGGCGAACCGAGGGGAACCTCTGTTGAAATTCTTCCGCGAAGCTCATCCCGCGCGATCCGAAAGGGAGCTACGATGAAAGACATATGCATATCGGCCTTCAGGGCTGCCGGACTTAGCGCAGTCGCCGCTCTAGCGCTCATCGTGGCTCCCGCGGCCGCGCAGGACGACACGATGACCCCCGTCGAGACGCCGGCGCAGCCGAACGCCATTGCGCTCGGCACCGGCCCGCTGCCTGGCGCAACCACGCCTGAGTCTTGGCACAGCCAGTATGGCAGCGTCTTTGCGCGCAACGTCACCGAGGCGACTCTCACGCCCTTCCTGCCTCCCGAAGGCAAAGGGAGCGGCGCTGCGGTGATCGTGGCACCAGGCGGCGGCTTTCGATCTCTCTCGATGGAGAACGAGGGCTGGGACGTGGCTCGCGCGCTGGCCGAACGCGGAGTCGCTGCCTTCGTGCTGAAGTATCGGCTCAACCAGACGCCGCGCGAGCTGCAGGAGTTCGCTCGTCCCGCGCAGCCCGCCGGTTCTGCTCCGGCACGACCGGCACGGCCATCACCTGACCAGGCCGCCGCCGCCCTGGGCCCGCAAGTGGCCGATGCACGCGCCGCTTTCGATCTGGTTCGCAGCCGAGCCGCCGAATGGAAGATCGACACCGACCGCATCGGCATGATCGGCTTCTCGGCCGGCGCGATGTTGACGATGACCACGGCTCTGACCGATCGTCAGGCTGCGCCCGCCTTCGTCGCCGACAT
>CAYTPY010000232.1:0-2058 GCA_964439725.1 uncultured Erythrobacter sp.
CTCCTCGAGCACCTCGTAGCCTTCCTTCGAGCCGGGCAGCTTGACCATCACGTTCTCGCCCTGCGCGGCAATCGTAAGGCCCTGCGCCAGCATCTTGTCGCCATCGCGCACATAGCGCGGGTCAACCTGGCCGGAGAGAAACCCGTACTTCCCGCCCGACCTGTCGAACACTGGGCGGATCGCTTCCGCGCCCTTTTTCACCAGGTCTAGGTACATCGCCCAATAGACCCCTTCGTAATCGAGGCCGGGGTTCTCGGCCGCAATCTTCTTGATCTCCGAAGCCCAGAGCTCGGGCGCGAGCTTGATCGCCTGCAGCGACAGCGGGGGATTCGTCGTTACGCCGCGGAAACCCATCGTGCCCTGCGACTGGATGGTATCTTCGTCATAGAAGCGAGTGACCTGCGCTTCCCAGTCGGCACGCTCACTTTCAGGCGCTTTGGCGAGCGTTTCGTCCTTCCAGCTCGGAAAGATGAGCGGTGAGCTGTCCCACCAGATCTCCGCGTCCGGATTGGTCGCAGCGAGCTTTTCCAGGACATGTTCAGTCATTCGATCTTCTCCGAAAAGGGGACGGGCCGCGAACGTGTTCGCGGACGATTTAGGTGCGCCCTAGCGAATATAGGCTGATTGATTAAGTCCCCAAGTGCTCGGGCGGCCTCAGATGCTCTTTCAGCGCTGGCCCGGGGGTGGCTTGCGTCACGATGGAAGAGCGGCCAAAGGCATCAGCGAACGCGACTCTCTCGCGCCACCCCTTCAATCGCTGGAACCGAGACGCCTCCGGCAGGTCGTTCAGGTATCATTTCGAAAGTAACGCCGATGCGCACCCGCCTCTATTCGCTCGACGAGCTGGAAGACATTCCCGGCACGAAGGTCTTCACCGCCATCCGCAGCCGTGAGGCCTACCACCTGCACAAGTTCTGCATGTCGCTGATGGACGCCCACAACCGCAACGCCTTCAAGGCGGACGAGCGTGCCTATCTCGATCGTTTTCGGATGAGTGACGAGCAAAAGGAAGCGGTACTCGTCCGCGATTTCAACAAGCTGATCGAACTTGGCGGCAACATCTATTTCCTGGTCAAGCTGTCGAACACCGATGGCTGGTCAACGCAGAAGGCCGTCGGCTCGATGACCGGCATGACTGCGGATGAGTATGCCGCGATGATGCGCGCGGGTGGCCGCCCCATCGAAGGAAACCGTTCAATCAAGGAGGGCAATTGATGGCCCGCATTACCGCCGGCATTGCTACCAGCCATGTTCCCGCCATCGGCGCCGCGTTCGATCATGGACGCACCCAGGAAGAGTATTGGAAGCCGGTCTTCGATGGCTACGAGTGGGTGAAGGGCTTCCAGGAGCGCGAAGAGCCCGACGTCGTCATCCTGTGCTACAACGATCACGCCTCGGCGATGATGCTCGATGTGGTGCCGACATTTGCGCTCGGCATGGCTGAGGAGTTCGAGCCGGCCGATGAAGGCTGGGGCGCACGGCCGGTTCCCACCGTAATGGGCGATCCGGTTCTCGCGGCGCATCTCGCCGAGCAGCTGGTGATCGACAACTTCGACCTCACGCTGATGAACCACATGGACGTGGACCATGGCCTCACTGTCCCGCTGTCGCTGATGTTCGGCAAAGTCGATGCATGGCCGGTGCGAGTGATCCCGTTGGCCATCAACGTCACCCAGTTCCCCACCCCTTCGGCTGAACGCTGCTGGCAACTGGGTGAGGCGATCGGCGATGCGGTGCGCTCCTATCCGGCCGACCTCAACGTGCAAATCTGGGGCACGGGCGGCATGAGCCACCAGTTGCAAGGCCCGCGCGCCGGCCTCATCAATCCGGAGTTCGATAACGCTTTCCTCGACAAGCTCGTCGATCGTCCTGATGAATTGCGCACGATCACGCGCCTCGAGTTCCTGCGCGAGTCCGGCTCGGAAGGCATCGAACTGATCATGTGGCTGATCATGCGCGCCGCGCTCGGCGAAAAGGTCGAGCAGTTGCAGCGCTTCTATCACGTGCCCGCCTCAAACACCGCCGTGGGCCACATCGTCCTGCGGCCGAGCGACTGAG
>CAYTPY010000233.1:0-2015 GCA_964439725.1 uncultured Erythrobacter sp.
GGAAGGTTTCCTCGCCTTCGCCGCCGAACAGATCGTCGCCGCCGAAGTCGGTGCTTCGGGCAGCGGCCAGCATCTGGCGCACGAAGATGGCCTCGAACTGCTGCGCTGCCTCTTTGAGCTGCGCGCGCTCGCCGCCGCCCGCGCCGGGCGGGGTGGCAAAAGCGGAGACGGTGCCGGGCGGGACGGGCGCGATCATATCACCACCATCTCGGCCTTGAGCGATCCGGCCTGTTTCAGCGCCTCAAGGATCGCAACGAGGTCAGCCGGGCTCGCGCCCAGCATGTTCAGCGCATCGACGACTTGCGCCAGCGACGCGCCGGGCTCGAACATCGTCACGCGGTTGCCCGGCTGCTCGACGTCGATGGCGCTGCTCTGCTCGACAGCGGTCTGGCCCCGGCTGAACGGTTCGGGCTGCACGACCATCGGGTTCTCGTCGATCCGCACGACCAGGCTGCCGTGGCTGATTGCCGCCGGGGCGAGACGCACCGCGCTGGAGATCACGACAGTGCCGGTGCGGCTGTTGACGATGACACGCGCGGCGCTTTCCGCCGGCTCGACTTCGATCATCTCGATCGCGGCCATCATCGTTGCCCGGGTGTTGGACTCCATCGGCAGGTGCAGAGCGAGCGTCACCCCGTCTTCGACCGATGCGGTGCCAGGAAACTGAGCGTTGATCGCGTCGCGCACCCGCGAGGCGGTCAGGAAGTCGGCTTGCGACAAGTTCCAGCGCAGCACGTCCGACTGATCGAACCCGGTCTGCACGACGCGCTCGACGCTCGCGCCATCGGGGATGCGGCCCACGGTCGGCACATTGACGGTCAGCTTCGACCCGTCGCGGCCCGATACGCCGAGCCCGCCGACGGCGAGGCTGCCCTGCGCCATCGCATAGATCTCGCCGTCCGCTCCATAGAGCGGCGTCATGATCAGCGCACCGCCCCGCAGACTCTTGGCCTTGCCGATGGCGGAGACGGTGACGTCGATGCGCTGTCCCGGCTTGGCGAAGGCAGGCAGATCGGCGGTGATGATCACCGCCGCACCGTTCTTCAGCGCAGGGTTCACGCCCGGCGGCAACTGCAGCCCGAAACGGCCCGAAACGCCGCGCATGGCCTGGGTCAGGTAAGCGAAGTTGTCGTCGCCGGTACCATCGAGGCCGACGACGATGCCGTAGCCGGTGAGCTGGTTGGCACGAACCGACTGGAACGTGCCGAGGTCTCGCACCCTTTCGGCCGAAGCCGGAGTGGCGGCGAGGGCGAATGTCGCGGCGAGGGCGAGGAGGATCTTGCGGATCATGGTCTCACCCTCAGAACGGAGTCACGATGTTGAAGAAGCGCGACAGCCAGCCTTCACGGCTGGCCCGCTGGATAGAACCCTGACCGGCATAGGCGATCTGGGCATCGGCGATCCGCGGCGAGAGGATGCGATTGTCCTGGTCGATATCGGCCAGGCGGATGATGCCAGAGAGCTGGACCCACTCATCTCCCTGGCTGAATTGCATGACCTTCTCACCCTTGATCAGAGCCGTTCCATTGGGACGGACCTCCGCGATGGTGACGGTGATGTCTCCCCTCAGCGAACTGGTCTGCGAAGCGTCCCCGCCTCCATTGAACGACGAAGAGCCGCCAGAATTAAGGACATTGGGATTAAACGAGAAAGGTCCGGCACTGGGCGGGCTGATCGAAATGCTGCCGTCGCGTGACGTCGTGCCGCTCGCGGACTTGCTCGTCGTGGTCCGCTCCAGCAGCACGACGGTGACGAGATCGCCGACCTTGTGAGCACGCTGCCCGAAGTAGAGCGGCGCATATCCGGCCGAGACGCTGAAGATCGAGCCGTTCGCCGGCGCGGGCGCAGCCTGCGGGGGCGGCGGGAGCGTCGCGGCAAAGCCGGCAGGCTTGCCGGCGCCGCCGCAAGCCGCGAGGGCGAAAGCGAGAGAAGCGCAAAGCGCGGTCTTGCGGATCACGGGGGGCCTCACAGGGTCTGGTTCGCGTTGCGGAGCATCTCGTCGACCGACGAGATCA
>CAYTPY010000234.1:0-2013 GCA_964439725.1 uncultured Erythrobacter sp.
ACCGCGGCGTGGGCTACACGCCCTATGGCGAGCACACCAAGAACATCTGCGGCCTTGAAGTCGTGCTGCCGAGCGGCGACGTGGTGCGCACCGGAATGGGCGCGTTCTCGAATGCGCGGACCTGGCAGGCTTATCCGTTCGGCTTCGGCCCGGGCTGGGATCAGATGTTCGTCCAGTCGAACTTCGGCGTGGTGACCAAGATGGGCATGTGGCTGATGCCCGAGCCCGAGAGCCTGATGGGCATGGACGTCGAGTTTGACCGGCCCGAGGACCTCAAGGCCATGGTCGACACGATCGGCCCGCTCAGGCGCGAGCGGGTGCTGCAGCAGTCCCCCAGCATCGGCAACTGGCTGCGCGCGGCGGCGGTCGCCACCACCCGCGACGAATGGACCGACAAGCCGGGTGCGCTGGAAGATCACGTCATCGACGCAATCCGCAAGCGCTTCGGGCTCGGCTGGTGGGGCGTTTCGCTGCGCCTCTACGGGCGGGAGGAGGTCAACAAGGCGGCCTACAAAGTGCTCGAAAAGGCGATGAACGACATCAAGCCGATGGCGATCAAGCCGACCACCTGGGTCAAGGGCCAGCCGCTCGAATACTCGGGCTGGACTGGCACCCCGATCACCTTCCCGATGCAGAACGCCAACTGGTACGGCGGGCGCGGCGGGCACATCGGGTTCTCGCCCATCATTCCGCAGGACGGCACCAAGGCGCTGGAGCAATTCCAGCGGACTTACGCCCGCTACAAGGAATACGGGATGGATTATCAGGGCAGCTTCGCGTTCGGCGAGCGGCACCTGACCAACGTCAACGCGATGATCTTCAACAAGGACGATCCGGCGATGATGGCCAAAGTCGATCCGTTCTTCCGCCAGCTCGTCGCCGATGCGAAGGCGCAAGGATACGGCGAGTACCGCACGCACCTCGACTACATGGACCTCGTCGCGCAGACTTATGACTGGAACGGTGGGTCGCTGTGGCGGCTCAACGAGACGGTGAAGGACGCGCTCGATCCCAACGGCATTCTCGCCCCGGGCAAGAACGGGATCTGGCCCAAGGGACGCGGCACACGCGCGGGAGCGGGGGCATGAAGCGGCTCGCTATCGCAGCGCTCTTGCTGGCGGGTGGCGCCACAGCCTGGGCTCAGCAGGCGGACGAACCGACGGGCGCAGGTCCGCAGGGACAGGCAGCGGCGCCGGCCGCTCCCGCCGGACCTCCGCCGGCGCCGAAGCCCATCACCCTGGCGAGCCGGCCGACTGCCAGCGGCGGCGAGGCGCTCTACATCGAACACTGCATGCACTGCCACGGGCCCAACGGCATGGGCACCGGCCTCTTGGCGCGTCGCGTCGAGCCCGCGCTGCTCGAAGCGCGCGACAACCTGCCGGCCCAATACGTGATCGTCGCCGCGCGCCAGGGTATCGGCAACATGCCCCCAATCCCGCGCGGCGAGGTCAGCGATGCGGACCTTCAGGCGATCGCCGATTACCTGGCCGCCGGTCCGCACTCCCCTGCCACGGAGGCCGGGCAGTGATCCGCGCCACGCGCCGCAGCATTCTCGCCGGCGCGCTGGCAGTGCCGACGATCGCGGGCCTTGCCAGCTGGCGTTGGCGCCACGGGGAACGCTCGCTGCTCGTTCATGATCCGGCGCTCGAAGCCGGACGCCGCTTCGCCGCGGCCGGGCAGACACGCGGCGGCGAGGTCCTGGCCATCGAAGGCGACCGCATCCGCTTCGCCCGTTCCGCCCTGGAGCGGCAGCCGGCACTGATTGCCGGTGTCAGCCGTCACGCCGACGCCCTGCTCATCGAGGACGTCGCGCGCGAGGCCGGCTACCGCCGCGTCGCGGTCCTGAGAGGGAACGCGGGCCGGTGCGAAGGCCACGACTGCGAAGCCGGATGGGGCTCGCTCGGAAGCATGGCGCGAGGCGCTGGCTCGGGCTGGGTCGAGGCGCTGGCGGAGTACGGGGTGCAGCCGGGACAGACCGGCCAGTTGGCAGCGGCACGGCTCCCGGCACCGGCC
>CAYTPY010000235.1:0-2001 GCA_964439725.1 uncultured Erythrobacter sp.
CACAACGCCTTCAACTGCACGCCGCTGGCCGTGCTCAACGTCGCGCGGGATTCGATGGCCGAAGTCGGCTTCTCCCCCGCCACACGCGTCTTCGAAGCCGCCGGTGCCGGTGCCTGCCTGATCACCGACGCGTGGGAGGGGATCGAAATGTTCCTCGAGCCCGATCGCGAAGTGCTGGTCGCCCGTGACGGGCAGGACGTAGCCGAGCATCTCGCGGCGCTCACGCCGGAACGGGCGCAGACCATCGGGCGCGCGGCGCTGGAGCGCGTCCTGGCCGAGCACACCTACGAGCTCCGCGGTGCCGAAGTCGATCAGGTGTTCCGCCGCGCCCGCGCCGCGCTGGCCGAGGTGGCGGCATGAAGCTCGTCGTCCTCGGTCTCAGCTTGTCCTCGTCGTGGGGCAACGGTCATGCGACGACTTTCCGCGCGCTGCTGTCCGCCTTTGCCGAACGCGGCCACGAGGTCCTGTTCCTGGAGCGGGACGTGCCGTGGTACGCGAACAATCGCGATCTCGCCGCGCCCGACTTCTGCCGGCTCGAATATTATGCCGGCCTGGATTCTCTCGAGCGCTGGCGCCCGTTAGTCGAAAGCGCGGACGCGGTCATGGTCGGCTCCTACGTGCCCGAAGGGGTCGAGGTCGGCCGCTGGGTGCAGCGCCACGCCCTCGGCGTCACCTGCTTCTATGACATCGACACGCCGGTCACGCTGGCCAAGCTCGCCCGGGACGATTTCGAGTACCTCTCGCCCGAGTTGATCCCCGGCTATGACATCTACTTCTCGTTCACCGGAGGGCCGACGCTCGACCGGCTGGAACAGGAGTTTGGCTCGCCCGCTGCTCGAGCGCTCTACTGCTCGGTCGACACCGATCGCTACCGGCCGCTGGACGTCGAGAAGCGGTGGGACCTGTCGTACCTCGGCACGTACAGCCCGGACCGGCAGCCGACGCTGGAACGGCTGCTGCTCGAACCCGCCCGCGCACGCCCCGACTTGCGCTTTGCCGTCGCGGGTCCGCAATATCCGGAGGACATCGACTGGCCGGCGAACGTCGAGCGGATCGAGCATCTGCCGCCCGCCGATCATCCCGCCTTCTACTCGGCCTCGCGGTTCACGCTGAACGTCACCCGCGCCGACATGATAGCCGCCGGCTGGTCGCCATCGGTGCGGCTGTTCGAGGCGGCGGCTTGCGCCACGCCGATCATCTCCGATCGCTGGCCCGGTATCGAGGAGGTCCTCACGCCGGGTGAAGAGATCATCCTCGCCGACGATACGGCCGCCGTGCTCGAAGCGCTGGAGGGGCCGGCAAGCACCATCGCTGCCGCCGCGCAGCGCCGCGTTCTCGCCCATCACAGCGCCGGCAAGCGTGCCGAGCAGCTCGAGGCCGCGCTGCTCGAAGCTCAGGCTCAACAAGCATCGAACACCCCGGAACGGAGAGCGGTAGCATCATGACAGGTCGCACAGAATTGACGCTGGTCGCCGGCGGCGCGGGGTTCATCGGATCGCACCTCTGCCGCCAGCTGCTCGAGGCCGGAGAGCATGTCGTCTGCCTCGACAACCTGCAGACGTCGCGCGAAACCAACCTGCTCGCGCTCGAAAGCTACGAGCGGTTCGAGTTCATCGATCACGACATCACCCGGCCGCTGCCGCTGGCGGTCGTACAGCGGACCGGCTCATTCAAGCGGGTTTACAACCTCGCCTGCGCCGCTTCGCCCGATCTCTATCAGGCCGATCCGGAGCACACGATGCTCACCAATGTGCTCGGCACCGACCGCCTGTTGCGGCTGGCCGAGGAGGCGGGGGCGCGGTTCCTGCTGACTTCGACCAGCGAGGTCTACGGCGACCCCGAAGTCCACCCGCAGCCGGAAAGCTATCGCGGCAACGTCAGCTGCACCGGGCCGCGTTCGTGCTACGACGAAGGCAAGCGCGCTGCAGAATCGTTGACCTTCGATTTCGCCCGCGCCGGCCGCGCCGATGTCCGCGTGGCGCGCATCTTCAACACCTACGG
>CAYTPY010000236.1:0-2000 GCA_964439725.1 uncultured Erythrobacter sp.
AGCTGCAGCGCTCGATCCGCCACGGCGCTGCCGGTATCGGTAGCCAGGCGTTTGGCCATTGCGGCGAAGCGGGTCTTGTCCGGCGCCTCCGCCGTCACCTTGGCCGCGGCGAGATAGAGCAGCGCCCGCGCCGCCTCGAGCTCGGTCGCCATGTCGGCGAGCAAGAACTGGGTGTTCTGGAACTCGGCGATCGGGCGTCCGAACTGCTGGCGCTCCTTCGTGTAACGCACCGCCTCGTCCAGGCACCGCTGCCCGCCGCCCAATGAGCACGCACCGATGTTGAGCCGCCCGCCGTCGAGCCCCTGCATCGCGATGCGGAAGCCTTCGCCTTCGCCGCCGACCATGTTCTCCGCCGGCACCCGCACGTCCTCGAGGATCAGCGCCGCCGTCGGCTGCGAATGCCACCCGGTCTTGCGCTCCGGCGCGCCGAACGAAACGCCCGGCATGTCCTTTTCGATCGCCAGGCACGAGATGCCGCTTGGGCCCTCGCCGCCGGTGCGGACCATGGTCAGGTACAGTTGGTTCTCGCCGGCCCCGCTGATGAACTGCTTGGTGCCGTTGACGACCCAGTCGTCGCCGTCCCTTACCGCCCTGGTCTTGAGCGCCGCGGCGTCGGAGCCGGACGAGGGCTCGGTCAGGCAATAGCTCGCCATCCACTCCATGCCGACCAGCTGCGGCAGGTACTTCGCCTTGATTTCGGCCGAACCGAACCGGTCGATCATCCAGCTCGCCATGTTGTGGATCGAGATGAACGCGCTGGTGGAGGGACAGCCGTAAGCCATCGCCTCCATGATCAGCGCCGCCTCGAGCCGCCCGAGCCCGCTCCCGCCGCTCTCCTCGGAGACGTAGATCGAGGCGAACCCCAGTTCGGCCGCCGCCTTGATCGTGTCCTTGGGAAAGACGTGCTTCTCGTCCCACTCGGCGGCGAACGGCGTAATCCGTTCCGCTGTGAAGCGCCGCGCCATATCCTGGATGGCGAGCTGGTCCTCGCTAAGCTCGAACTGGCCCGCCATCCGCCTAGCTACTGCCCGCTGCCGATGATCGCGTCCGCCTCGATCTCGACCTTCCAGCGCGGGTCGGCGAGCCCGGAGATCGCCACCAGCGTGCCGGTCGGTCGCGTCGGCTTCAATGCCCGGCTGAACGCCGCGCTGACCGTCATCGCGTCGGCGATGTCGGTCACGAACATGCGGATCCGCACGACGTCGCCCATGTGTCCGCCGAGCTGCTCGATATGCTCGCGGATCAACTGAAAGCAGCGGTCGGCCTGTTCTTCGGCGCTTTCCTTGACCGATCCGTCCGCCTCAACGCCGACCGTTCCCGAGACGGCAATCGTGTTGCCGACGCGGATCGCGCGGGTGAAGCCGATCTCTTCCTCGAAGGGCGAAAGCGCCGGGATGCGCTGGCGGCCGTCCTGCGGATCAGCCATGGCGCACATTCCCGGCGCGGTTCATCGTTCTCGTCATCCTCATCCTCCCGGTTGTTGGCTCACCAACTTACCGGGTTCGCGCGGCTTCTCAACCGCAGGAGACTTGCGTGATGATCATGTCGTCGTCGTACGAGACGGTCACCCGTTCCTGGCGGAAATCCATCGTCTGTGCCGAACGCGGCGGCGCCCAGCGGAGGATGTCGGAACCCGTCGCCTGGCGAATAGCGAGGCCGGCCGCCGCATCCGCCTTCTGCCCGACGAAGAGCTGCCCCGGCTCGGGGTCGCAGAGGCCGTTACGGGCGGTACCGGTTGTGGTGCAGGCACTCACCGCGAGCGCGCCGATCACCGCCGCGCCAACATATAGCTTCATGGATAATCTCCCCTAGTTGCACTTGGTGTAACGGAACGGATCGGGCGCAGCCTCAGCCCCGAATTCGCTGCGCACCAGTACGGAGCCGCCCTCTTCGAGCTCGAGCGCCATGTCGCGCTCCCAAGTCATGCCTTCGCCGGTGAAGTCGAACGAGGCGCGTATCCGGCCGGGCGCCGCTTCCTCGACGTCGTCGAGCGTGGCGAC
>CAYTPY010000237.1:0-1999 GCA_964439725.1 uncultured Erythrobacter sp.
CGCTATCCATCGCCCAGCCGGCGCTGCAGGTCCAGAACACCCGCCGCGTCTTGCGGTCCGCCTCGCGGTACCAGCCGAACATTCCTGCCATTCTAGAGTGCCGCCTCGTAAATGCGCAGCGCATCCGCTTCGGTCACTTCGCGCGGGTTGTTTCTCAGCAGCCGCTGCACGGTCATTGCGGCCGCCGCCATCTTCGGCAGCGCGTTGTGGCCGATGCCGATGTCCGACAACCGCCGATCGATGCCGCAGCTTTCCGACAATCGCTCGATCCGCTCGACGCCCCGCCGCGCATCGGCGGCGGCATCGCCGGACGCCCGCTCGCCCAAGGCTCCGGAGATCGCGGCGTAACGCTCCGGCGCCGTTTCCATGTTGAAGCGCATCACATGCGGCAGCAGCAGCGAGTTGGCGACTCCATGCGCGACATGGAACTCGCCGCCGAGCGGGTAGGCGAGGGCATGGACCGCCGCGGTGTTCACCGGCCCCAGGCACATCCCGCCGAGGTGGCTCGCCAGCAGCATCGCCTCGCGCGCCGCAACGTTGCCGGGTTCCTGCACCGCCGTCTCGAGGTTGGCGCTGATCAGCCGAATACCCTCCAGCGCCCAGCTGTCGACCAGCGGATGCGCGAAGCGATTGGTATAGGCCTCGATGCAGTGAGTCAGCGCGTCGAGCCCCGTCGCCGCCGTCACCCGCGCCGGCATCGACACGGTAAGCTGGGGATCGAGATAGGCGGAGTCGGGCACCAGGTGCGGGCTGACGACCCCTTTCTTGAGCTGATCGGCCGGGTCTTCGAGTATGGCGATCGGCGTCGCTTCGCTGCCGGTCCCGGCCGTCGTCGGCACACAGGCCAGCGGCAGGCCTCGTCCGGCGAGCAGGCCGATGCCGACCACTTCGGCGAAGCTCTGCGAACCACCGGCCAGTGCCGCCACCAGCTTGGCCACGTCCATCGCGCTGCCGCCGCCGAGCCCGATCACGAAGTCCGCGCCGTGCTCGCGCGCCGCCGCCAGTGCTTGTTCGAAATGCGCGATCGTCGGCTCCCCGTCAGGGCCCGCCCAGACCTCGCACGTGACACCCGCTGCCTCTAGGGTGGCGGTCACTTTCGCTGCCAACGCAACGATCGGCGCCGAGGTGACTACCAGCACGCGCCGCGCTCCGGCCGCGGCGAAGTCCCGTGCACAGTCCTCGATGCAGCCGTGGCCGATGCGCACCGTACGCACCAGGCATAGGTCCAGCGCCCTCATTGTCGTCATCGGGGTCCCTCTACCCGCTCCCTATGCACGCGCCGCTGGCGACCCGACTTGCTCCAAACGGCACGGAGAGTTGCCGGTGTAGCTCCGCGATCAAGCGCTTAGCCAGCGCTCGGCGCTCCGTGCCCGGCCTCCACTACGGGTATGATGGGTGGGTAGGGCATGACCCGGGTTCCGTCAGGCGCGACGGCAAACGAAGTCTGCGTCGGATAGGCGAACTCGATCCCGTGCTCGCGGAACCTCTTCAGCACGCCAAGCGCCACGGCTTCCTGCACCTTGCTGGCCACGGCACCGTCGGTGCTGTCCACTTCGAACAGGAAATCGAAATCGATCGAACTCGGCCCAAAGCCCTTCAGCCACGCGTTGACGAAGCGGTGCCCGCGGGTTTCGACTTCCGCTTGCAGCATCGCGGGTATCTGGGCGAGGAGCTCCGGGTCGGTTTGGTAGATCACCCCGAACGGCAACTGGTACCGGTACATCTGCCGCCCGGTGAAGTTGGTGACTTCCTGAGCAAGCAGCTGCGTATTGCCGATGATTCTAAGCTCCCCGTTCAGCGACAGGATGCGGGTGGACTTCAGCCCGATGCGCTTGACGGTGCCAGTGATCGGCCCTTCCTTGCCCTGGTAGGTGATCACGTCGCCAACCCGGAACGGCTTGTCGAAGATGATCGAAAGCGCCGCGAACAAGTCGGAGAAGATCCCTTGAGCGGCCAGTCCAATCGCGATGCCGCCGATGCCGAGACCGGCGACCAGGCC
>CAYTPY010000238.1:0-1975 GCA_964439725.1 uncultured Erythrobacter sp.
AGGCGCGGATGGAGATCTTCACCACCGACAACAACGTGCAGCTCAACTTCAACACTGGCGAGGCGGTGGAGCACGTGCTGCTCGCGGGCGTCGACTATAGTTGGAACCGAGTGCGCAAGATGGCTGGCTTCGGCTACGAATTCATTGACATCTACGACATCGATTACGGTGCGATCAGCGACTGGGGTGGCGGGTTGCCGACCCCTTCGGCACCGTCGGAGGACGTGACGCAGGAACAGATCGGTTTCTACCTGCAGGACCAGATCAGGCTCTGGGATCGCGTCTCGATCGTGCTCGGCGCGCGGCACGACCACGCGAGCGCCGAGGATGCGCTGTTCGGCGGCAGCTACGACGCCGACGCGACGACTTTCCGCGCCGGGATCATCGGCGACGTGGTCGACGGGGTGTCGCCGTTCTTCAGCTATACCGAGAGCTTCGAGCCGATCGCCGGTGTCGACAGCAGCGGCAATCCGTTCGTGCCGAAGACCGGCCGGCAGTTCGAGGCTGGCATCAAGTTCCAGCCGAACGAGGCGAGCATGGTGGCGGTGACCGCCTATCACATCAAGGAACGCAATCGGCCGGTCGACGACCCGAGCACGCCCGATCCGTTCGACCAGATGCAGGTGGGGTCGCTGACCTCGAAGGGTATCGAAGTCGAGGCGCGGACCGAGCTGCCGGGACGGCTGCAGGTGATCGCGAACTACAGCTATAACGAAGCGGTGGACGACGAAACCGCTCGCCAACTCGATAACGTGCCGAAGCACAACGCCTCGATCTGGGCGCTGCGGCCGTTCGAGCTGCCGAACGCGATGACCCTGACGCTGGGCGGCGGCGTGCGGCATTCGGGCGAGAACCGGTCGTACGGGTTCGCCTTCCCGGACGGGATCGTGACGCCGAGCTATACGCTGGTCGACGCTTTCGCCGAGTTGAGCTGGCAGAACTGGAGCTTCGCGCTCAACGCCACCAACCTGCTCGGCGAGGAATACTACTCGGCGTGCCTGGCGCGCGGCGACTGCTTCCTCGGGGCCGAGCGCAACGTGTTCGGCACCGTGAGCTACCGGTTCTGAGGGGGCGGGGCTGATGAACGCCGTCTCGCCCTTGCTGGTCCTGGCGCTGGCGCTCGGCGCGGGCGGCGTGGCGGTGCTGCACCATGCGTGGTCGCTGCCGAAGCGCTCGGCCGGGTGGAACGCGGGCGGGTGGTCGCTGCTCGTGGCCGCCGTTGCAGCCGGATGGGCGAGCGACGGCGCCTGGGGCGTGGCGATGGCTTCGATCGCGGCGATGGCGGCGGCTTGCGCGGCGCTGGCGGTGGCAGGCCTGCGCTCGCCGCCGGGTAAGGCGCGGAGCTCGAACCGGCGCGTCGGCATGCTGCCCGAGGCGGGCAAGCCGCGGCGCGTTGGGCGGCGGTTCGGCACGTTCGCGATCGTGATCCTCGGCGGGCTGGTGGTGTCGATCGGGCTCGCGGTGGCGATCCGCGGGCTCGGAGGCGCGCTCGGCTGGAACGAGGCCAACACGCTCGTGCTCGCGCTCTATGCGGTGCCGCTGGTCTGGGCCGTGCTCGCTACCGTGCTGCTGATGCAGGCGCGGCGGCGCAGCCAGATCGTCACGCTGGTGCTATGCAGCTTGCCGCTGATTCCCGTGCTGGCGACCGGAGGTCTCTGATGAAGCTCGTGCCCGAACCCGCCACGGTGAAGTCCGCGCTCTCGGCCCATGCGGCGATCGGCCTGCTGGCGGGGGCACTGCTCTACCTCGTGTGCCTGAGCGGCACGGTGCTGGTGCTCTACGAGGAGTGGCAGCGCTTCGAGCAGCCGGCGGCGCCGGAGATGAGCGCGATCGCGCCCGACGCGGTGCAGCGGGGGATCGCGGCGGTGCTCGAGACAGAGGCGGGCAAGCCGGCGACCACGCACCTCTACGTCCACATGCCGGTGGAAGAGCTGCCGCGCGCCACGGTGACGACCGACACGCAGGCGTTCCACCT
>CAYTPY010000239.1:0-1975 GCA_964439725.1 uncultured Erythrobacter sp.
TGTGCGCCGGGCCGGGCGTGAAGCGCAGCCTTTCGGTGCCGCGCGGCACGGTCGGGAAGTTGATCGGCTGGACGTAAACGCCGTATTCGGCGAGCAGTATGTCACTGATTTTCTTGGCCCTTACCGGGTCGCCGACCATCAGCGGGACGATGTGGGTGGTGGTGTCCATCACCGGCAGGCCGCCCTCGCGGAACATCTGCTTGAGCCGGGCCGCGGCCGCCTGCTGCGCGTCGCGCTCGACCGAGCTTTCCTTCAGGTGCTTGACCGCCGCCAGCACCCCGGCCACCAGCACCGGGCTCAGCGAGGTCGTGAAAATGAACCCCGGCGCATAGCTGCGAATGCAGTCTATGATCTTGGAATCCGCGGCAATATATCCGCCCATCACGCCGAAAGCCTTGCCCAGCGTGCCTTCGATGATGTCGATGCGGTGGGCCGCCTCGTCGCGCTCCGTGATGCCGCCGCCGCGCGCGCCGTACATGCCGACCGCGTGGACTTCGTCGATATAAGTCAACGCGTTATACTTCTCGGCGAGGTCGCAGAAGGTGTGGATCGGGGCCACGTCGCCGTCCATCGAATAGACGCTCTCGAACGCGATCAGCTTCGGCACGTCGGGGTCTTCCGCCGCCAGCAGCTCTTCGAGGTGAACCGGGTCGTTATGGCGGAAAATGCGCTTCTCGCAGCCCGAGTTACGGATGCCGGCGATCATGCTGGCGTGGTTCATCTCGTCCGAGAAGATCACGCAGCCGGGCAGCAACCTGGCCAGCGTGGACAGCGACGCCTCGTTGGAGACGTAGCCGCTGGTGAACAGCAGCGCGCTTTCCTTGCCGTGCAGGTCCGCCAGTTCGCGTTCTAATTCAACGTGATAGTGCGTATTTCCGCCGATGTTGCGGGTCCCGCCGCTGCCGGCGCCGACGTTGTGCAGCGCCTCTTCCATCGCTTCGATCACCTTCGGGTGCTGGCCCATCGCCAGGTAATCGTTCGAGCACCACACGGTGATCGGCTGCGGCCCGTTGTGGTGGGCGAAGCAGCGCGCGTCGGGATAGGAACCCTTGTTGCGCAGGATGTCGATGAACACGCGGTACCGGCCCTCCCCGTGGAGACGGTCGATCGCTTGGTCGAAGATGTGGTCGTAGTTCAGCGGACTTATCCCGTTGGCGCCGCAAACTGTGCGGCCGGCGAGTCAAATGGCACTTAGGCTATGGGTCCCGGCGATTAAAGCCCGGAGTTTGCGAGGGATTCGCAACTAAAAGGGCTCCAAACGGTCGAGACCGTGCTGCCTTAGCGCCGGCGCCAGATAAGCGATTTGATCTGGATCAGCGGTGAACAACGCCAAGTCCGGTTTTTCGCGGGCGAATTCCTGCCCTTGCGTCAGGAAGGCGATGCGCCGCGCGATCCCTTCGGCGCCGTGGATGAACCGTACGCCGCCGCCCAGCGCTTCGGCGAGCTGCGGCTCGAGCAGCGGGAAGTGCGTGCAGGCGAGCACCACTGTATCGATCTCGCTGCCCCCCGGCTGGCTCCTCAGGCCTTCGGCGGCCGCCTTGAAAACGGCCGGATCAGGCGTCCCGCCGCGCAGCACGGTCTCGGCGGCCTGCACCAGGCCCGGCGCCGCGTGGCGGATCAGCCGGTGCCCGTTGCCGAACTCGGCCTCCAGCCGGTCCACGTAAGCCTGCCGGATCGTCGCCGCGGTCCCGAGCAGGCCGATCGCCCCGGTTTGGGTCAACGCCGCCGCTGGCTTGATCGCAGGCACCGTGCCCACGATCGGCACATGCAGCACCTCGCGCACCATGCCGAGGGCAATGGTGCTCGCGGTATTGCAGGCGATCGTAATCAACCGCGGCGCAAACCGCTCGGACAGCCGCCCCAGCAACCCCGCCACCCGCGCCGCGATCTCCGCTTCGGTCTTCTCGCCGTAAGGCAAGCCGGCGAGATCGGCGAAGTAGATCACCGGCGCCTCGGGCCGCAATTTGCGCAGCTC
>CAYTPY010000240.1:0-1956 GCA_964439725.1 uncultured Erythrobacter sp.
ACGATGAACTGGTCGAAGTGACCCCCAAGAGCATCCGCCTGCGCAAGCGCTACCTTGATCCGAACGAGCGCAAGAAGATGTCGCGCAAGGAAGGCTAGGACCGCATCGCAAGCGGCGCTGGCTCATCGGTCCGGTGCTGGAGACGCCGCTTGCCCGGCAACGAGCTTCAGTCCTTCCGTGCCTCCGTCTTCGGCGGCGATACGCATTGTGACAAATCCGACGTTGCCCCTTCGCCGGTATTGACGGATATTCGAACTCCCGAATTGGGAGACGAGAGATGTTGTCCCGGTTTCGACTACTATCCCTGTTGGCAGCGGCTGCCTCCGCTCCGCTCACGGGCGTTCCGGCGATGGCGGATACCGGTGCTGAGCCACTGGCGAGGTTTGAAGATCCGTTGTGCCCCGGGATCGTCGGGCTACAGATCGAAGCGGCCGAAGAGATGGTCGGACGGGTCCGTGGCAATGCTGCAGAGTTCGGCCGTCGCCTTGCGCCGGAAGCGACGTGCGATCCTAATGTGATCATTGCGTTCGTCGACGATGGGCAAGCCTTTGCACAGCGTATGCAACGCGAGAACGGTTGGATTTTCGCCGAGCTGAGCCAGGCGGACAAGCGCGCGGTGCTGGAGGAACCGGGGCCTGCGCGGGCCATCCTGCGGGTCCGGGCGCGCACCCGGGACGGTATGCCGATCCCTCGCCGCGAGAACATGGTCGATCTACCGCAGACCGAAGTGTGGATGGCGCACTCCAAAATATACACGGCGACCCGGAACGATATCCTCTACGCCTTGATCCTGATCGACCGCGAGGCGGTCAAAGGGATGAGCATCGCCCAGCTTGCCGACTATGCGACCTTTCGCACCTTGACTCGCACCCTGCCGCAAAGGCCGCAGGCGCGCGGGAACTCGATCTTGTCTTTATTCGATGATGCGCCGGAGCGGCCGGCTGGCCTGACCGAGTTCGACCGCGCTTATCTCACCGAACTTTATCGCGGTCCTGCCAATCTGCCCGGTCCGGCGCGGCTCGCCGAACTCGAAGCAGCGACCGGGCGCGACATCTTCATCGAATAGAGCCGTCTCGTCGGCACTGGAGCACCTTCACATGAGCTCGCCTCGTACGATTTTCTGCGCCACCTTGGCAGCTGCTCTGTTGGCACCGCTGACTGCCGCCGCCCAAGAGGGGGGAGAACGGCGGGACACGCAAAGCGAGGCTGAAGAGCGTAGCATCGTGGTCACTGGTGATCGCGAGCGCCCCTCTCAGCGCGAAATAAGCCGGCAAGCCCGGGACATCTCCGATATCACCAGCGACATCTACGATCGTCCGTTGGCGCGGATCGAGGACAGGCTATGCCCAGGAGTCATCGGCCTGCGACGAGACGCTGCTGAATTGATGGTCGACCGCATTCGCTGGAACGCGGAGCGGCTCGACATGTGGTTGGCGGACGAGGCCGGCTGCTCGCCCAACCTGATCATCGCGTTCGTTGAGGACGGAAAGACGCAGATCGCAGAATTGCAGGACAAGCAACCGTGGCTGTTTCAGTCAATGAGCATCCCGGAACGCAAGGCCCTCTTGGAAGAAGACGGGCCGGTACGCGTCTGGACGACGGCGCAGATGCGGACGCGCGACGGCATGCCCATTCCGCGCCGCGAGACCCTCGATACCCCGCCCACGGTGCAGATGTGGATGGCGCACTCTAAGATTTACCTCACCGTCCGTGAGGACATAACACAGGTTGTCATCTTGTTCGACAGCGACGCAGTGCGGGGCAAATCGGTCATACAGCTTGCCGACTACGCGACCATGCGCAGCTTCGCCCGCACCAAGCCCGCCGCCGCTGACGCGCGGCTGGACACCATCCTGACTCTGTTCGAGGCGGCCCAAGAGCCGCCGCCAGGCCTGACCGACTTCGACCAGGCCTACTTGCGCAGCGTCTACGATTCGATCCCGAACCTTCCCGCCG
>CAYTPY010000241.1:0-1948 GCA_964439725.1 uncultured Erythrobacter sp.
CGCCCGATAGAGGCCGAAACGCCCGGTTCCAGCGGAGCCGGGCGTTTTCTTTTGCCCTGTCGGGGCGCGCGCCGTCCTACCGCCCGGCGTAGCGGGCGCCCTGGATGTCGACCGTCTTCGGGGTCTGCGCGAACAGCTCGGTAAACGGATCGTCGAGGTCCAGCGTGTGCGGTGCGGTTCCCTCACGCACCGTGGTGCGGCGCATGTCGCGCTTGTACTTCGCATAATCGTAGTCGCCGCCGCGGTGCATCGAGCAGAGGTTGTCCCAGATCACCAGGTCGCCGACGTTCCACTGAACACTGAAGACGTATTGAGGCTGTGTTACATGCTCAATCAAGCGCTTGATTAACACGCGCCCTTCCTCTTTCGGCATGCCTTCGACGTCCATCGTGTGCGCCGCGATGAACAGGCTCTTGCGCCCCGAACCGGCGTGCGTGTGCACCAGCGGATGGTGTGCCTTAGGCCGCTGATCGATCTCTTCCTCGGAAATATCGGCGCCCGCCAGCTTGCGGCTCCACCACAAGCTGTTGATTCCAATCTTTTTTTCCAGGAACTTCTTCATGTCGCCCGGCAGGTCTTCATAAGCGCTGCGGGTATCGGCAAACGAGGTCAGCCCCCCTTCCGGCGGCACCTCGTGCGCCAGCAGCAGCGAGTAACTGGTCCGCTTCTCCATGAACGCGCTATCGGTATGCCAAAGCCGATCCCCCTTCCGATACTGTATCGCCGCCGGGTCCTGCGTGATCTCGCCATCCACGTTGAGGTTCGACGCATCGAACAATTCGCGGTGCGGCAAGCGCATGCGCGCGCCTTCACGTCGCGGCACCCGCTCCAAGTACCCGAAGTTGCGGCTGAATTCGACGTGCTGGTCATCGTTGAGACCGGTGTTGCGGTAGATGCACACGCCCCAGGTATCCATCGCCTCGGTGACTTGGCGGACCTCATCCGGGCTCAGCGGCTTGGTCAGATCCAGGCCGGAGCACTCGGCTCCAAAGCGCGGCAGGATCGGTTGGACTTTCAAGGGCATCACGCTCTCCGCACAATTATTAGCAAGCTAAGCATTACCGACCGGACGCTTGCGCTGCAAGGACGTGCGTTTGCAATGCGCCACGAGGATGTCCTGCTGATTGTACGCGCGGTGGGCGAAAGTGACGATGCCCTGCTCCGGCCGCGAGCGGCTTTCGCGCAGCGCCAGGACTTCGGTTTCGATCCGCAGTGTGTCGCCCACGAAAACGGGCGCGGGGAAGCGCACTTCGTCCCAGCCGAGATTGGCGACCGCCGTT
This sequence comes from uncultured Erythrobacter sp., assembly GCA_964439725.1. Lineage (GTDB taxonomy): Bacteria > Pseudomonadota > Alphaproteobacteria > Sphingomonadales > Sphingomonadaceae > Croceibacterium_A. The sequence goes on from CAYTPY010000241.1 coordinate 1,281, forward strand.
CCTTGCGTAGTGTCGTTGACCGAGATGCCCACCATCAGGCCAAGCGTGAAGCAGGAGTTCACGATAACCCGACCGTACTCAGTCTTCTTCATGTACTCGGCATCGAGATGGAGCGCAGCCGGGTTATGGGTGAGCGCGCTGGTCATCAGGTTGTCGGTTTCGGTCACCGTGCGGCGCAACGGATGATGGAAGACCTGGCCGACCTGGAACTGCTCGAACCACAAACCGGCCATAATCCGCGCTCCTCTCGCCCACTTCTCTAGCGCTCCCGGGCGGCCGGGGAAAGGAATGCTGCGCCGGCCGTTGTGCAACCCGAACGTCGCAAGGATCCGGAATGAGAGCACGCCATTTTGCCTTTGCCGCGCTGGCCGCGCTTGGCGCTTGCGGGAGCGGCAGTGACGAGGCCGATCAGCCCGCTCCCCCAGCCGAGATTGCCGTCGAGACTTCGCCTACAGCTAGCCCGCCCGCGTCGCCCGATGCCGATGACATCGAAGCCATTCCCGCCGCGTTCCATGGCCGTTGGGGCCTTGTTCCCGCCGACTGCGAGCCTGGTCGTGCCGATGCCAAGGGGCTGCTGACGATCTCGGCCGAGCGGCTCGAGTTCTACGAATCGGTCGCCACGCTCGACGACGTCGAGGAAGCGGCGCCCGGCCGGATACGCGCCTCGT
>CAYTPY010000242.1:0-1926 GCA_964439725.1 uncultured Erythrobacter sp.
CGTGGTCCGCGACATGGATCGGCGGCTCGGCGGTGGCGAGGAGCGCTTCGAGCCGCTCCTTGCGCTCGACATTGGTGAGCCCGGCCAAATCCTCCCCGTCGAGTTCGAGCAGGTCGAACGCGTGATAGGAGAGCTTGTCACTTTCCTTCTGGCTGCCGTGGCCGCGTTTCAGCACGGTCTGGAGCGCCGAGAAGCTGGGGTTACCGTCCGCGCCGTAAGCAACCACTTCCCCGTCGATCAGACAAGGCGGGAGGTCGAGCGCCTTGAACCGCGCCACGAGCGGCTGGAACTTATCGCTCCAGTCGAGCCCCTTGCGGGTATAGACGTGGACCTTGTCCCCGGCAGCGGAGACCATCGCGCGATAGCCGTCGAACTTGATCTCGTGCATCCAGCCGTTCCCGGCCGGAACCGCATCGACCAGCGTCGCCAGCTGCGGGGCGCGGAACTTGGGCGGCTTCCCAGCGCCTTTGCGCTTCGCTGGCGCCTTGCCCTTGGCCATCGCCTTGTTCCGCTTGGCCGCCTGGCTCATCACTTCGGTAAACTTGTCGCCGCGCACGCCCTTCAGCGAGTATTCGCCCTTGGTGTCGGCCGCGATCTCCGCCATCGAGCGCCCGGTCAACACGCTCGTCAGACAGCGCTCGACCAGCGCGTCGCCTTCCTCGGCATGTTCGTCGGAGATTTTGCGCAGCAGCCAGTTCTCGCGCTTCTCACCGGGCCGCGGCTTGAGCCGGATCAGCAGCCACTCGCCCTTCATCCTCTCGCCATCCAGCGTGAAGTGGAGATGCCCCTTGTCGATGTCCTTCCAGCTCTTGCCGGGCACCGGCTCCCAAGTGCCGCGATCCCACAGCATCACCGTCCCGCCGCCGTACTCGCCCTTGGGGATGATCCCCTCGAAGTCGGCATAGGCCATCGGGTGGTCTTCGGTACGAACGGCGAGGCGCTTGATCTCGGGATCCGGCGAAGGGCCTTTGGTGACCGCCCATGACTTCAGCACGCCATCGGCCTCGAGCCGGAAGTCCCAGTGCAGCCGGGTCGCGTCGTGCTTCTGGACGATGAAGCGATTGCCGCCCTGGCTCGACGCGCGCTTGCCCGCCGGCTCGGCGGTCTTCTTGAAGTCGCGCTTCTTGTTGTATTCGGCCAGCGGATCGGCGGCCTTAGCTTTGCTGCGCGCGCTCATTCGACCCTGTCCTCCTCCGGCTCGGTGGGGAACCAGTGTCGTTCCGCCAGCCCGAGCAGCGTCAGCATGATCAGCGAGATGGCGACGCCGATCACCACCAGCGGCCACTGACCGGCCCCGCAAGCGATACCGATCATCGCCGTCAGCCACAGGTGCGCGGCGGTAGTGAGGTTCTTCACTTTGCCCTTGCTGAACACCACCAGGCCTGCGCCGATGATGCCGATGAACGAGCCAGTGGCCTCGTAGATGCGCAGCGCATCGAGTCCGTTCACGCCTTCGGCGCTCGGTCCGATCTGGTGGTAGAGCGAGATCATCGACACCGCGAGCGCGGCGGCCGAGAAGCATACCAGCCCGTGCGTCCTCAGTCCTGCGGCGCGGCCGCGGAACTCGCGGTCGAGGCCGAGCAGCAAGCCGAGCACGGCTGCCGCACCAAGGCGCGTTATCAGGTCGTAATCGATCCAGTGGACGAGAACCGGGGGATTGAGCTCCATCGCGTCAGGCGCGCTTACGGGCGGGTGCCGCCTTTTTCGCCGGCGCCTTCTTGGTCGCGGCCTCCTTGGCCGGTGCCTTGGCCGCTACCTTCTTGGCCGCCGGCTTCTTCCCGTTCGACTTTTTGGCCGGCGATCCGCTCTTTTCGCTGCCCACCGAACGCTTGAGCGCGGCCATTAGATCGATGACGTTGGAGCCGCGCATATCGGCCGGCTCCTCGACATCCTCGATCACCTTCTTGCCCTTGGCCTTCTGCTTCT
>CAYTPY010000243.1:0-1922 GCA_964439725.1 uncultured Erythrobacter sp.
CCGTAAGCGCCGAGCATGCCGATCGCGAGCCAGCCGCGACCTGGATGTCGCTAGGGTGCTTAACTCGCGTTTGCGCTTTAAGAATCCGATCTACGCTTAGCTTCGGGTCGTCGCCGCTTCGCTTCTGACACCGAATTTTCTGGCCTAGTTTGGTTGCCGCCCTCCGGGCCTTTGCGGCCAGCTGTGTCCGGCGGGAGCTACCTGAGCCGACAGGCGACTTCGACCCCATCTTCGCCCGGACCTGCCGTTCAGCAAGCGGCCCAGATTTCGTCGTGATGTTCTCACGATCTCGAAACTTCTGCAGGGGTGTCGGCGGTATCGCGCCTCAGAGCGGTTCGGTGCGATACTCCGGAGTCCCCGACCAGGTCAGGCGATACATCGCCCCCTGCACGACCGATTGGACGACGTTAGGCCAGAGCGCGGCGATGCACGTACCTTCGGCGTGACGCACCGACGGGTATAATATGCCGTTGTGGCCTGCTGCACGCGCGGTGGCGGCAAGTGCATTGCCAGCAGGATATCCGACGGCTGGATCGGGATCGAGACCGAGATGACCGGGTGCGTGGCGAAGATCTAGGAACACACCAGCCATACTGGCGAGCATTTCACCGTATTCGACCACGGCATTGAAGTCGCCGGCATCGGCGAGCGCCTTGGTCAAGTGGTGTCCGACCTCGGCAATGCAGGTCTCGACAGCGAGCGCGGCATACCACGCTCCGCGTTCGGCCGGACTGAAACGCATCGGCTCGCGGGGTTTGGCGTAAGCAAAGCTCGCGTTGATGAACTTCGCATGCGGAACGCCGTGGACGAGTTCTACTGCGGTGAGCCCGCCATAGCCCCGCTCCTCGGCGATCAGGCGTCTGCTCGTGGCGCCCTCGATCTCGGCAAGAAGGGCAAGATCGTCGGTGTCGTCAGCGAGCGGCGTCATTACAGCATCGCGTAGCCGTGCACTTGCGACGAGCCGAACCGTGCGGGAAAAGGCTTCCCGGATAAGCGGGATGCCGTCGAGGACGCCCTCGTCAGAGTCCGCCACGCAAAGCGTCAATATATTGACGCGTCTCAAGCATGCGCGGGATCCCTCCCGCGATCATCGCCTCGACCGGCGTCATGCGGTCGAAGACCGGTCCTCGATTGGGAAGCTTGGGCCAACGGTCGGCCATGCCATCGGCAAACAGAAGATGCAGCCCTTTGTACACGCCGATCAGCGCCGAGGCGCGGGTCAATTGGTCCTGACTAAGTACCCCAGCCCATTTTCCCGCCTTCATCCGGTCCCAGGTGCTCTCGGATACTCCGAGTAGCGCGGCACCTTCGGCATTGCCGCCATCCCAAGCCTCGATAAGCCGGATCACTGCCTTAACTGCCGCGTTGGTCAAGCGCCGGCGGTCGTCTTCAAAAGCAAAAGTCTGCACGCCACCCGAAAGCGCGGGTGGCGGCCGTAGGTCAACGACGTTTGACATGGCGCGTCTCCTGACATGGAGATAAGCACCGTGTGACGCGACGTCAAGGTTCTCGACCTCTCAAGGACGTGTGCATCGCTGTGACATCGGGGCTGATGCTATCGGAGTCTCGTCGGTGAACCAGCTCTTCCTCCAGCTCGCTTTGGCCATGGGCGTCGCCGCGTCGGGATAAGGCGCGTCGTCGTCCATTGCGAGTGCCGCCGTCCGAGCCTGCCGATAGAGCGCGCCTTGAACCGTTCGCACCTGCTCCAGCGCTTCGGCTGTCCAGCCTCCCTTGAGGGTGTAACAACGGCGCCAGGTTGTCGGCGACCGACGAGGATGTTGCCGCCAGTTCGCCTCTACTTCGGCATTGGTCGTAACCCCGTCGCCATCCTCACTTTGCCGACCGCTCGCGGAACCGCAGCAATACCACGTATCTTTCCTGAAAACGCCCGTGCTGCTATCGTCCCAGTTCCGACCGCACAG
>CAYTPY010000244.1:0-1916 GCA_964439725.1 uncultured Erythrobacter sp.
CGAGAACCCCAACCGGCTGCAGCACTATTACCAGTACCAGGTGATCCTGAAGCCGAACCCGCCGGACCTCCAGGAGCTTTACCTCAAGAGCCTCGAGGCGATCGGCATCGATCCGCTCGCCCACGACATCCGCTTCGTCGAGGACGACTGGGAAAGCCCGACGCTCGGCGCCTGGGGGCTGGGCTGGGAAGTCTGGTGCGACGGGATGGAAGTCACCCAGTTCACCTATTTCCAGCAGGTCGGCGGCTTCGACTGCAAGCCGGTTGCGGGAGAGCTGACCTACGGTCTCGAACGCCTCGCGATGTACCTGCAGGGCAAGGACCGGGTCTACGATCTCGCCTTCAACAGGCCGCCGGCCTCAAGTAGCGAAGCGGTAGGCCAGATAAATCCCGTGACTTACGGCGACGTCTTCCTCGCCAACGAGCAGGAACTGTCGAAGTACAACTTCGAGATCGCCGACACCGAACAGCTGTTCAAAGGCTTCCAGCACGCCGAAGCCGAATGCCGCCGCTGCATCGAGGCGGAAATCCCGCTCGCCGCCTACGACCAGGCGATCGAGGCCAGCCACTTGTTCAACCTGCTCCAGGCCCGCGGCGTGATCAGCGTCCAGGAACGCGCCAGCTACATCGCCCGCGTCCGCGATCTCGCCAAGGGCAGTTGCGAAGCCTGGATCGCCAAGAACTCCGCCCGCTGGGCCGAGCAATACGCGGGGTGGTCGGCATGACCGATTTCCTCCTCGAGCTCCGCTCCGAAGAAATCCCCGCGCGGATGCAGGCCGGCGCGCGCGCCGAGCTGGAGAAGCTGTTCCGCCAGCAGATGGCGGCCGCCGGCGTTTCGGTCGGCGAAGTCACCGTCTGGTCCACTCCGCGCCGCCTGGCGCTAATCGCCCGCGACCTGCCGCAAGCGACGCAGCCGGTGCGCGAGGAGACCAAGGGCCCGCGCACCAGCGCACCGCCGCAGGCGCTCGAAGGCTTCCTGCGCAAGACCGGCCTCACCCAGGACCAGCTCGAAGACCGCGGCGGCGTGTATTTCGCCGTGCTTGAAAAGCCGGGCCGGGCGGTCAAGGCCGTGCTCGCCGAAGCGATTCCCGCCATCGTCCGCAGCTTCGCCTGGCCGAAATCGATGCGCTGGGGCGCCGCCTCGCTCAGCACCGAAAGCTTGCGCTGGGTGCGCCCGCTCTCCGGCATCGTCGCCATCTTCGGCGAAGAGCTGGTCGAATGCACGGTCGGCCAGGTCGCCAGCGGCTACATGACGCTCGGCCACCGCTTCCACCATCCGGGCCCGATCACCATCGGCAGCGCCAGCGACTACCAGGAGAAGCTGCGCGCCTGCCACGTCATCGTCGACCATGCCGAGCGCGAGGCGCTGATCCGCGACGGCGCTGCTAAGGCCGCCGCCGAAGCGGGCCTGACGCTGGTCGAGGATGAAGGCCTGGTGATCGAGAACGCCGGCCTCACCGAATGGCCGGTCCCGCTGCTCGGCCGCTTCGATCCGGAGTTCCTCGAAGTCCCGCCCGAAGTCATCCAGCTCACCGCCCGCGTGAACCAGAAGTACTTCGTGTGCGAGAAAGACGGCCGGCTCGCCGACGCTTTCGTCTGCACCGCCAACATCGAAGCGACCGACGGCGGCGCGGCGATCGTCGACGGCAACCGCAAGGTCCTCGCCGCGCGCCTCTCCGACGCCCGCTTCTTCTGGGACCAGGACCGCAAGACCCCGCTCGCCGACCACGCGAAGAAGCTCGAGCGGATCACCTTCCACGAAAAGCTCGGCACCGTCGCCGACAAGGTGGAACGCGTCGCCAGGCTGGCCAGATGGCTGGTCGAAGAGGGGATTGTAACCCGTTCTCCCCTCCCGCACGCGGGAGGGGCCGGGGGTGGGCCAGTCGACAGCGCCGCCGCGTCCTCGGACACACCCAC
>CAYTPY010000245.1:0-1854 GCA_964439725.1 uncultured Erythrobacter sp.
TGGTCGATCGCCTGCAACGACCTGATCTACCGCGTCACCCAGCTCTATCCGGAATGGTTCACCGGCGTCTGCATGCTGCCGCAGAGCCCGAAGGCGGACCTTACCGCCTCTATCAAGGAGCTGCGCCGCTGCGTCGAGGAGCTCGGCTTCGTCGGCTGCAATCTCAACCCCGATCCGGGCGGCGGCCACTTCACTCTGCCCCCGCTGACCGACGAGTACTGGTTCCCGATCTACGAGGCGATGTGCGAGCTGGACGTGCCGGCGATGATCCACGTCTCCGGATCGTGCAACCCGGCGATGCACGCCACCGGCGGCTTCTACATCGCGGCCGACACCGTGGCCTTCATGCAGCTTCTCGAAGGGGACCTTTTTAGCCGCTTCCCGACTTTGAGATTCATCATTCCGCACGGCGGCGGCGGCGTGCCATTCCACTGGGGCCGATACCGCGGCCTCGCGGACATGCTGAAGCAGCCGAGCCTGGACGAGCACCTGATGAACAACGTGTACTTCGACACTTGCGTCTATCACCAACCGGGCATCGACCTGCTGGCGGAGGTGATCGACACGAAGAACATCCTGTTCGGCAGCGAAATGGTCGGAGCCGTCCGCGGGATCGATCCCACCACCGGCCATTATTTCGATGACACTAAACGGTATATCGACGCCCTGCCGCTCGACGAAGCTGATAGGCATGCGATCTATGAAGGCAACGTACGGCGGGTTTTCCCACGGCTCGATGCGAGACTGAAAGGGCAAGGTAGATGACCAGTTCCGATGCCGCCGTCACCGCGATGGGTCTGGCCAAGTGCGAGAAGCCGGAGCGGTATATCAAGCAACTCGTCAGCCACTGGAGCCACAAGATGGCCACCAGTTATGACGAAGGCGACGGCATGGGATCCTTCCCGTTTTCCGAGCTTGAGAACGCGGTGATGACGGCGCGCCCGGATGGGATCGCCATCACTCTCGTCACTGCCGACCCCGAGCGCAACGTGCACCTCCGAGGCGTGATCGAGCAGCATATCGATCGGTTCGCTTTCCGCGAGGCGCCGCTCACTTACGAATGGACCGAACAATGAGCGACACGAAGAAAGAGCGCATCGACATCCACGAGTACCTCGCCCAGTTCGACGACATACCGGGCACCCGCGTGTTTACGGCGCAGCGCGCGCGCAAAGGGTACAACCTCAACCAGTTCGCGATGAGCCTGATGAAGGAAGAGAACCGCAAGCGGTTCCTCGCCGACGAAAGCGCCTATCTCGACGAATGGAACCTGACGCCCGCGGCCAAGCAGGCCGTGCTCGATCGCGACTACAACGCGATGATCGACGAAGGCGGCAACGTCTATTTCCTGTCGAAGCTGTTCTCCACCGACGGCAAGAGCTTCCAGTTCGCGGCCGGGTCGATGACCGGCATGACCCAGGAAGAATATGCCGAAATGATGCTGAAGGGTGGCCGCAAGCCCGACGGCGTCCGCTCCATCAAGGGAGGTTACTGACCATGGCCCGCGTCACTACTGGTATTACCACCAGCCACATTCCCGCGCTCGGCGCCGCGATCCAGACCGGCAAGACCGGCGACGATTATTGGGGTCCGGTGTTCAAGGGCTACGAGCCGATCCGCGAATGGATCAAGCAGCCCGGGAACATGCCGGACGTGGTCCTGCTGGTCTATAACGACCACGCTAGCGCGTTCGACATGAACATCATTCCGACTTTCGCGATCGGCTGTGCCGAGAGCTTCAAGCCGGCCGACGAAGGCTGGGGCCCGCGCCCCGTGCCCGACGTGATCGGCCATCCGGACCTCGCCTGGCACATCGCCCAGAGCCTGATCCTCGACGATTTCGACATGACCATC
>CAYTPY010000246.1:0-1851 GCA_964439725.1 uncultured Erythrobacter sp.
GAACGGTGACGCGCACCTCGGTCGATCTGCTTGACGCGGCAGGGCGGCAGGAGGAAATCGCCCGCATGCTCTCGGGCGCGGAAATCACCAGCGAGGCGCGAGCTCAGGCAGACCGGCTGCTGGAGGACGGAATATGAGGCGGGAAGCGCAGGCATATAAGCAGGATGGGTACATCGCGCTCCGACAGTTCCTGCCACGCGAAGTAGCGATTGCGTTTCTGGACCGTCTCAAGACAGACCTCGCTAGAGAAGGCATCACACTAGAGCGTCTCAACCGAAACGGGCCGTTGCTGCGTCAGCCGACACCCGAAATCTATGGTTATCACTATCCGCCGCTCGCAATGCTGCACTGGGGTATGACGCCGGCGATTTCAGAACGGATCGGTGAGGAACTGCTGCCGAGCTACGCCTACTTCCGGCTCTACCGGCAAGGCGACATCTGCAAAGTTCACGGCGACCGGTTTTCATGCGAGCATAGTCTTTCCCTGACGCTGGCTTACGCAGACGGCGAACCATGGGCGCTAGAGGTATCTCCTATTCGAGTGGAGAAGCCCTATGAGCGAGCAGATGATCGGTTCCGGGCCGAAGAGAAGGCATCAGGAGTGATAATGGAGGCCGGCGACGCGGTCCTTTACCAAGGGGTGCACCATCACCATGGTCGCACTTCTCCCAATCCAAATCGATGGTCAGCGCACGTCTTTCTTCACTGGGTCAGCCGCCACGGTCCATACGTGGAGCACGCATTCGATGGCCAAACGCCGCCTACACACGTTTCACTGTGACAACGTTGGTGCTGCTCTGAGAAAACGCTAAAGCTGCACCTATGCTTAGGTCAATAATTCCTGGTCTCGTCTTGACGCTCGGAGCCTGTGTTTCAGCAGACAGACAACCCCCGGCGCCGGCGCCGCTGGCGCAGAATGCCCACGAGCCCGCGCTGGCGCTGTTGGAGCATGTGCTGACCGGGCATTTTGCCGCATTCGGCGCTAATCCGCCGACCACATGCGCGGTGCTGCGCCCGGGGCCGCTCAGCGCTCAGCAGGAAGAGGCGCTGATTACCCGTTTCGTGCGGCTGGCTCCGGCGAGCCGCTGCGTTGCCGAGGGCGAGACCTGGCGCGACGCGATCACAGGGGCGCCGGCGCAAGTGGTACAGCTTTACGACTTCTCCTGCCGGACGAGCGAGCAGTGCAGCGGCTGGGTTGCGGCCGCGGGGACGCCGGTGCGCTATGCGATGCGGTTCGAGGACGACGCTTGGCGCATGATCCGCGATCCGCGCGAACTCGCCGACTGACGATGCCCGAGGTTTCCGAAGCCGAAGCCGCCAACGAGCTGATGCGGCTGGCGAAGACGATCGCGCGGCACGATCGGCTCTATCACGCCGAGGATGCGCCCGAGATTTCCGACGCCGAGTACGATGCGCTGGTGCGGCGCAATGCCGAGCTCGAGGCGGCGTTTCCGCATCTCGTGCGCGCGGACTCGCCGTCGCGCAAAGTGGGGCACGAGGTGGCGGCGTCGCCGCTTTCCAAAGTGCAGCACGCGGTGCGGATGGCGAGCCTCGACAATGCCTTCGCCGATGAGGAAGTGGCCGAGTTCGTCGCGCGGGTGCGGCGTTACCTGAACCTGCCCGAGGGTGAGCCGGTTGCCTTCACGGCCGAGGACAAGATCGATGGTCTCTCGTGCTCGCTGCGCTACGAAAACGGCGCGCTGGTGCTGGCAGCGACGCGCGGTGACGGGCTCGTCGGGGAGAACGTCACGGCCAACGTCGCACACGTCGCCGACATCCCGCAGCAGCTTCGCGGTGCTGCGCCCGCGGTGTTCGAAGTGCGCGGCGAAGTGTTCATGGAGAAGCAGGCGT
>CAYTPY010000247.1:0-1827 GCA_964439725.1 uncultured Erythrobacter sp.
TCCAGGGGATCGACAAGCTCGGCGGCCTCACCCCGCGCGGCATCCGCACCCACTTGGCCTTGAACAAGCCAATCTACCGCAAGACCGCGGCATACGGTCACTTTGGCCGCAAGCCCGAAGGCGACCTGTTCCCGTGGGAGCGCACCGACCTCGTCGACGACCTGAAAGCGGCGCTCGGCTGAGCGCATTCGATAAGGATCACATGGACCGGCTTCGTTTTGGGCGGCTCTCAGGCAATCGAGGATGATCCACTAGGCTGAGGCCAGCCCCGCACTCAAGAGGGCTGGCCGCTTAGCCGTTTGGGACGTGCTTACGTTCGCGAGTCGATTCCAGCATGCCTTCGTGGATGAAGCCGATCGGGCGGACTTCCATCGCGCGTTTCTTGAGTTCGCCGCGCATACGTTCGTACTCGATTTCCATCTGCTCGGTCACCGTTGGGCGGCTGTCTTCGAGGGCTTCAGCGAAGTCCTGCGCGGTCACGCTCTCCGCCTCGGTCCCGCGTTTGCGGATCGCGATGAGGCCGGCGCGGCGAGTGACATCCTCAAGATCCGCACCGGTATAGCGTTCGGTCTGCGCTGCCAGCACTTTGAGGTCGACATCGTCGGCGAGCGGCATGTTGCTGGTGTGAATGCCGAGGATGTGCAGGCGCCCGCCCTCGTCAGGCGCGCCGACATAGACCAACTCGTCAAAGCGGCCGGGACGTAACAGCGCAGGATCGACCAGGCCCGGCCGGTTGGTGGCGCCGATCACAACGATCGAGTTCAATTCTTCCATGCCGTCCATTTCGGCCAGGATCGTGTTTACCACGCGGGCCGTCACCTGGGGCTCGCCCCCCTCGCTGCCGCGGGCCGGAACTAGGCTGTCGATCTCGTCGATGAAGACCACGCAGGGCGCGACCTGGCGCGCACGGGCGAACATGCGGCTGATCTGCTGCTCGCTCTCACCGTACCACTTCGAAAGAAGATCCGAGCTCTTCATCGAGATGAAATTGGCCTCGGCCTCCTTGGCGACGGCCTTGGCTAGCAGCGTCTTGCCGGTGCCAGGAGGGCCGTAGAGCAGGAAACCCTTGGCCGGACGGATGCCGAGGCGTTCGAACGCGGCCGGGTTCTTGAGCGGCAGCTCAACTCCTTCGCGCAGCCGCTCGGCCGCCTGGTCGAGCCCGCCGATGTCGGCCCAGCCGACAGTCGGCGCCTGCACCATGACCTCGCGCATCGCACTCGGCTGGACGCGCTTGAGCGCGGCGCGGAAATCGTCGCGCTCGACCTGCAGATCCTCCAGCACTTCGGCCGGGATCTCGCGCGCGTCGAGGTCGAGCCGGGGCATGATCCGTCGCACCGCATCGATCGCCGCTTCGCGGGCGAGTGCTGCCAGGTCGGCGCCGACAAAGCCGTGGGTCGATCGCGCTAGTTCCTTCAGGTCAACCCCTTCACCGAGCGGCATGCCGCGGGTGTGGATCGCCAGGATCTCGCGCCGGCCGTTCTCGTCGGGCACGCCGATCACGATCTCGCGGTCGAAGCGGCCGGGGCGGCGCAGCGCCTCATCGATCGCGTCGGGCCGGTTGGTGGCGGCGATCACGACAAGGTTGGCGCGCGCCTGCAGCCCGTCCATCAGCGTCAGCAGCTGGGCGACCAGCCGCTTCTCCGCTTCGCCCTGGACGTTCTGCCGCTTGGGCGCGATCGAATCGATCTCGTCGATGAAGACGATGGCCGGCTGCGAGCGTTCGGCTTCCTCGAACACCTCGCGCAGCCGCCGCTCGCTCTCGCCATAGGCCGATCCCATGATCTCCGGCCCGTTGATGATGAAGAACGAGGCATCGCTCTCGTTCGC
>CAYTPY010000248.1:0-1826 GCA_964439725.1 uncultured Erythrobacter sp.
CTCCACGGCCATCCGCAGCCGCTGGTGGTCGAGAGCGCCCGCTCGGGCCTCGGCGATGCGGTGCGCCCGCGGCTGACGGAGCTGCTCGACAGCCTGCGGGGGCGTTAAGCCATGGCCGCCCGCCCGGGGAACAACGAGCCTCCCCCGATCATCGTCAAGAAAGTCATCGTCCAGGCGAGCGACGGCCATCACGGCGGGGCGTGGAAAGTGGCCTATGCCGACTTCGTCACGGCGATGATGGCGTTCTTCCTGCTGCTCTGGCTGCTCGGCTCGACCGACGAAGCGCAGCGCAAGGGGCTGGCCGACTATTTCACGCCGACGCTGGTCAAGCTCAAGGAGCAGAGCGCGGGATCCGACGGGCTGATGGGCGGCGCTTCGATAACGGACCCCGACAACTATCCGCACAGGGCGTCGCAGACCGGCACCCAGGCGTTGACCATCCCGCGCGATGCCAGCGGCGGGGCCAGGGAAGGCGCTTCGCAGATCAACCGGATGCGCGAGCGGCTGGAGCAGCGCGTTGCCGCCAACGAGCGGCTGCGCAAGCTGATGCGCCAGGTGCGAATGGTCGACACCACCACCGGCGTGCGCATCGACCTGGTCGACGATGCCGACTTCTCGATGTTTTCGCTCGGCACCACCGTGCTGACGAGCGATGCGCGCGCGTTGCTGGGCGCGATCGCCGACACCGTTTCGCCGGAGACGGGCCTGATCACGATCCGCGGCCATACCGATGCGCTGCCTTGGCGGCCGGGCGTGAGCGCCAACAACTGGTCGCTGTCCGCAGGGCGCGCCGAAGCGACGCGCCAGTCGTTGCTGCGCGACGGCATCGGCGAGCGCCGGTTCCGCCGCATCGAAGGGGTCGCCGACCGCGAGCCGCTGATCACCGACGATCCGCAGGATCCGCGCAACCGGCGGATGTCGATCCTGCTGTCCAAGTGAGGCCGCGCGGGTCCTAGACGCCGCCGCTGCCGGGCCGTAGCCTGGGCTGCCAAGCTCAGGAGGTCCCCATGTGTGACGAAGTCGACTTCGCAGCGATGAAGCAGCGCGGGCTGAACCGCCGCCAGTTCGGCGCGGTCGGCGCCCTCGCCTTCCTGTCCGCCTGCACCACCGTCGGTCCCGACGGCGCCGGCCTCACCGAGACGCCGGTCAATATCGCCACCCCGGACGGCACGATCGACGCCTGGTTCATCCATCCCGGGTCCGGCAGCCATCCCGGCGTGGTGTTCTGGCCCGACGGCATCGGCTCGCGCGAGGCGATCCTGATGATGGCGCGGCGCCTGGCGGCGTCCGGCTATTCGGTGCTGGTCCCCAACCCGTTCTACCGCGCCGCGCGGGCGCCGCAGTTCGAGGACTTCGCGGCCTTCAGCGAAGGCGGGATGGCGAAGATCGGCGCCTGGCGCGAGCCGCTGACGGCCGAGGCGATGAAGCGCGATGCACGGCTGCTGGTGAGCTGGCTCGACAGCCAGGGCGCGGTGGACACAGGTCGCGGCATCGGTACGCAAGGCTATTGCATGGGCGGCGGCTTCGCGGTGTGGACCGCCGCGGCGGTGCCCTCGCGGGTCAAGGCGGTGGCCTCGTTCCACGGCGGCGGGCTGGTCGGCGAGGAACCGACGGCGCCGATCAACCAGCTCGATGACAGCGAGGCGCAGTTCCTGATCGCCATCGCCCGCGACGACGATGCCCGCTCTCCCGAGGAGAAGAACCAGCTCCGCGCCGCGGCCGAAGCGGCAGGCGTTCCGGCCGAGATCGAAGTTTACGACGGCGACCACGGCTGGACCGTGCCCGACTTCCCGATCTACGTCGAAGCCGAAGCGGAGCGTGCCTGG
>CAYTPY010000249.1:0-1816 GCA_964439725.1 uncultured Erythrobacter sp.
GGCGCGATCGCCGACAGCGGAATGTAGCCGAAGAACGGGTCCGCCAACGGCACCGCGTCGAGGAACACCTGCGCCCGGCTCGTCGCGTTGCCGCCGAGCGCGCGCAGCGTCACGCCTTGCGCGCTGGGATTGGAGGAACGGCTGTCGGAGCGACGGAACTGCTGGAATCCCGAGACGCTGCTCAGCACGTCCTCGATCCGGCCCGAGGCGCTGGAGACGACGGCCTCGCGTTCGATCTCGATCACGTCATAGGCCGGAGTCGCGGGGGTCTGCTCGAGACCGCGCCCGGTGACGACGATGACCGGATTGTCCTGCGCCAGCACCGGCGCGGGAACGATGAGCGATGCGAGAAGCAAATACTTCAGGCGCATGGGAGAAGGCTCCGTCTTTGTTGCGTTTGTCCGGCCCTCTAGACGTCGAGGCTTGCCGCGTCACCCCTGCATGGGCAAAAGAGTTCCGTTTCGGGAGGAAAGCGAAAATGCGCGCCGTTTTCATCGCAGCCATTGCGTCTGCAACCATCGCCGCGGCTTCTGCCGGGCTTGCATCTGCACAGGAGACGTTGACTATGTCCGTTCCACCGGTCGTTTCCAACGACCATCAGGCCCTGCTCGCCAGCGACGATCCGAAGCTCGCCGCGAACAAACGGCTGGTTTACGACATGTATCGAATCGTGCTCCAGGCGGGGCTACATGCGCGGGCTCACGAATTCGTGGCCGAGGACTACATCCAGCACAACCCGAACGCAGCGCAAGGTCTCGGCGGGCTCGTAGACTATGTCCGCTCCACGCGGCCTGAACGTGAAATCAAGGACGCACTCGATCTGCCTCTCATCCATCTTATGGCGGAAGGCGACTATGTGATGACGGCGTTTGTCAGGCCGGAGCAGGATCCCCAGGGGCAGACCTACTACGCGACCTGGTTCGATCTTTACCGCATCGAGAACGGCAAAGTCGCCGAGCACTGGGATCCAATGCTGAAGAGCGATCCTAAGATCGATCCGAACGACAAGAAAATCTGACCCTCTTCCTCCCTGACAGGGAGGAACAACGGATCAATCGAGGATGCGCCGGCGCCGCATCGCCCAGGCATAGGCGATCTGCGCGCCGAGGAAGACGGCGACGACGGCCGTTGTGGTCCTCAGTTCCGGATTGCGGAGCAGCAACGACGTGCCGTTGGCCACTTCGTAAAGGTTGGTCAGGCCGATGATCGCGACTTGCGCCACGAAGAAGCGAAGCGCCCAGCGCGACAGCAGCAAGATCGAGACCGCGCCGGCGACTCCCGCGAGAGCGCCTAAGTCGGCGAGGACCACGATCCAGAGCGGTTGCGCCTCGAAAAAGGCGACGTCATCTGGCCGCATCGTCGGCAATTGCCGGGTTTGTACCCCCACCGCCAGCGCGACGCCGAACCCGTTCCAGAGCACAAGCAGGATGCCCACCAACCACAGGTGAAGTGGCGCCTTGGTGGGCGCTTCGCGACCAGAACCCCCTGCCATTCCAAAAAGGTGCGCCAATTCTCGGCCTTGCGCAAGACGCGTAATCGAAATTAGCGCATCTTGAGCAAGTAACCTTTCTTAACAAAGCTTGGAGAAGCTTCATTAACGATTGTGGTCAGAGCCGGTCCGGTGCTCCATCAAGAAGAATGGTCTTGGTTTCGAGATAAGGCCACAAGCCTTCCTCGCCGCCTTCGCGGCCCATGCCCGACTGCTTGAAGCCGCCGAACGGCAGGCCGAACTCCATGCGCATGCCGTTCTGCCCCATCACGCCGGTGCGGATGCGCCGGCTGATGTCGTAAGCGGCCTGGACGTCGCTGGTCAGCA
>CAYTPY010000250.1:0-1792 GCA_964439725.1 uncultured Erythrobacter sp.
CCGGCGCGACCAGCGGCGGGGCGATGGACGCCTCCAACCTGCTCAAGCCGGCGCTCTCCAGCGGCGCGATCCGCTGCATCGGGTCGACCACCTACAAGGAGTTCCGCAACCACTTCGAGAAGGACCGCGCGCTGCTGCGGCGCTTCCAGAAGATCGACGTGAACGAGCCGACCGTGGAGGATACGGTCAAGATCCTGCGCGGCCTGCGTTCCGCCTTCGAGGAGCACCACAAGGTCAAGTACACGCCCGACGCGATCAAGACGGCCGTCGAGATGAGCGCGCGCTACATCAACGACCGCAAGCTGCCCGACAAGGCGATCGACGTGATCGACGAGGTCGGCGCGATGCAGATGCTGGTGCCGCCGTCCAAGCGGAAGAAGAAGATCACCTCAAAGGAAATCGAGGCGGTCATCGCTACGATGGCGCGCATCCCGCCGAAGTCGGTGAGCAAGGACGACAAGGCCGCGCTAGCCAGCCTCGAGAAGGACCTGAAGCGCGTCGTCTATGGCCAGGACAAGGCGATCGACGTTCTTTCGACGGCGATGAAGCTGAGCCGCGCCGGCCTGCGCGATCCCGACAAGCCGATCGGCAGCTTCCTGTTCAGCGGGCCGACCGGCGTCGGCAAGACCGAAGTCGCGCGCCAGCTCGCCAGCATCATGGGCATCGAGCTCAAGCGCTTCGACATGTCCGAATACATGGAGCGCCATTCGGTCAGCCGGCTGATCGGCGCCCCTCCCGGCTATGTCGGCTACGACCAGGGCGGCCTCTTGACCGATGCGATCGACCAGCATCCGCACTGCGTGCTGCTGCTCGACGAGATCGAGAAGGCGCACCCCGACTTGTTCAACATCCTGCTGCAGGTGATGGACCACGGGAAGCTGACCGATCATCACGGCAAGACCGTCGATTTCCGCAACGTGGTGCTGATCATGACCACGAACGCGGGCGCGGCGGACGCGGCCAAGCAAGGAATCGGCTTCGGTTCGGGCCAGAAGACGGAAGCGAGCGAAGAGGCGGTGAAGAAGATGTTCACCCCCGAGTTCCGCAACCGTCTCGATGCGATCGTGCCGTTCGACTACCTTGGCACCGAGACCGTCAGCCGCGTCGTCGACAAGTTCATCCTGCAGCTGGAACTCCAGCTCGCCGAGCAGAACGTGCACATCCAGTTCGATACGGATGCGCGTGCCTGGTTGGCCGAGCGGGGCTATGACAAGCTGATGGGTGCACGGCCGATGGCCCGCCTGATCCAGGAGAAGGTCAAGCAGCCGCTCGCCGAAGAGCTGCTGTTCGGCAAGCTGGCGCACGGCGGCGAAGTCCACGTCAGCCTGAAGGACGACGCCTTGTCGTTCGAACTGACTCCGGCCGCGCCGAAATCGAAGCCGAAACCGAAGGCCCGCAAGGGCAGCCGCCCGGTGGCAGAGCCGAAGGAAGAGACCGGCAAGGAGTAAGCCTCCCCGGCTCGTCATTGCGAGTGCAGCGAGGCAGTCCAGGGCAGCGCAAAGCCGCTCTGGATTGCCGCGCCGCCTCCGGCGGCTCGCAATGACGAAGCATGACTGGAACCGGGTGCCTCCCGGTTCCATTTCCCTTCTATGATCGCCCCCTTCGCATGGATCCGGCCCGAGCCGCACGGTATCCATGTGGTTCCCGCCGACTGCTGGATAGATCCGTCGCAGCCCGTCGCCAACGCGCTGGTGACGCATGGCCATGCCGACCATGCGCGCGGCGGGCACGGGCGGACCATCGCCACGCCCGAGACGCTGGCAATCATGGAGCTGCGCTACCAGACGCGCGA
>CAYTPY010000251.1:0-1773 GCA_964439725.1 uncultured Erythrobacter sp.
TGCTGTTCGACATCTCCAGCCGAGTGGCAGGGCACAAGGTCACCACCGAAGCGCTGGGCGCGATCGCCTCTTCGGCGCGGATTTCGCTCGAGCAGCAGTCGGGCGTCGACCTCGATACCGAGGCGGCGAACCTGCTCCGGTTCCAGCAGGCATTCCAGGCCTCGGGCCGGGCGATGCAAGTCGCTTCCGACATCTTCCAGTCGCTGCTGGCCATAAGGTGATGCCATGATCAACCTCAGCACCGGGGCTTTCTTCGAGCGGGCCACCCGGCAGATCGGATCGCTTCGCTCCGAGGCCGAGAAGCTGCAGGAGCAGCTCGGCAGCGGCAAGCGGCTGACGCGTTCGTCCGACGATCCGGTCGCGGCGGCGCGGCTGCGCACCCTGGCGCGGCACGAGCGGCTGTCCGAAGTCGACCAGCGCAATTCCGAACGCGCGATGGCCGACCTGAAGATGACCGACAAGGCGCTCGGCACGATGACCGACCTCGTCATCCGGGCGCAGGAATTGACCATGCAGGCGGCGAACGGCGCCAACGGGCTGGAGCAGCGGCAGTTGCTGCTCGCCGAGATCCAGGGCGTGCGCGACAGCCTGCTGATGGTCGCCAACAGCCGCAATGCCGCCGGCCAGGCGCTGTTCGGCGGACATTTGGCGACCAGCGCCTACAATCCCGCCGGTGCCTACGAAGGCGCGGGAGAGGCGGAGACGGTGGAGATCGGCGACGGGCAGACCGTGATCCGCGGACTGACCGGCCCGGAAGTGATCAGCTTCGAGCACAACGGCAATCCGACCGATCTGCTCACCGTACTCGGCACGCTCGCCGCGGCACTGCAGGACCCGGCGGCCAATCACACGACGGCAGCGCAGACGGCGCTCGGCGAGCTCGAAGCCGGCCTCAAGCAAGTAACCACCGCGCAGACGATCGTCGGCGCGCGGATGGGGTGGATCGAAATCGTCGACGAGCGCCGGACCGCGACCGGCGAGCTCTTCGCCGAAGAACGCGGAGAGATCGGCGGGGCCGACCCCGCCACGACGATGGTGCGGCTGCAGGAAATGATGACGGTGCTCGAAGCCAGCCAGGCGAGCTTCGTCCGGCTTTCCGGTCTCTCGCTGTTCGACAAGCTCCGCTGACCGGCGGACGAAAGGGTCTGAAGTAATGTACGTGGTTATCGGGTTCGTCCTGCTCCTGGTGATGGTGTTCGGCGGTTTTGCCATGACGGGCGGCGCGCTGGGCCCGGTCATGAAGGCGATCCCGCTCGAGATGATGATCATCGGCGGCGCGGCGGTGGCCGCGATGGTCACTGGCAATTCGATGCATGAGCTCAAGGCGATCGGCGGCGCGTTCAAGAAAGTGTTCAAGGGGCCGCGTCACAACAAGCAGGACCACATCGACGCGATCGCGCTGACCACCAAGCTGATGCGCCTGCTGCGCGCCGAAGGGCCGGTGGCGCTGGAAAGCCACGTCCAGGAACCGGAGAATTCGCCGATCTTCGCCGAGTACCCGAACCTGCTGGCCAACAAGGCGCTGATCGAAGTGATCTGCGATCCGCTGACGCTGCTGGTCGTGTCCTCCGGATCGCTGGAGACGCACGCGGTCGAAGAGGTGATGGACAACGCGCTCAAGACTCACTTCCACCATGCGCGCGAGCCGCAGCACGCGCTGCAGGGGCTGGCCGATGCCCTGCCCGCGCTCGGCATCGTCGCCGCGGTGCTCGGCGTGGTGAAGACGATGGGCTCGATCGACGAGCCGCCTTCGGTGCTGGGCGGCATGATCGG
>CAYTPY010000252.1:0-1739 GCA_964439725.1 uncultured Erythrobacter sp.
TGGAAGAACGCGCGCCCCGCTTCCCCGCCATCCTCCAGCACCGAACGCCGCACCACCGCCACGTCGCCCCCGGCGCAAAACCCGCGCCCTTCGGCATGGTCGAGGACGATCGCTGCAACCTCCGGATCGTCCCGCCACGCGCCCAGCGCCGCAGAAATGCCCTCGCACATGTCGCGCGTCAGCGCATGCAGCGCCTTGGGCCGGTCGAGGGAGATATGGCCAATACCACTCTGGCGGCGCACGATCACGCCTTTGCTCGGCATTGCTTCTTGCGTCATGCGTCAGTTCACCTGCGTTACCGTCAGACTGCCGGCAGGCAGCGCTTGCAATATCTCCCGCTCGGGCACGGCAGGGTCCAGCCAGCGCGCGCAGGCTGCCGGTGGAAGCACGATGATCGAGCGATTGTGATAGGGCGCGATATCCGGTGAGGGCTCGCTCGTCAGCATGGTGAATGCCTCCCCTACTTCGGGATCGTTGCGCCACAATCCAGCGATGCCGAACCACGGCTGGCCGGAGAGAGTGAACAGCCACTTGTGCTTGCGCCTGGCCTTCGGATCGATGTGCGGCGTGAACTCGTAAAATCCGTCCGCCAGAATTACGCAGCGCCCTCGGCTGAACACGCGCCCTTCGGAGCGGAAGTTATAGACCGGCTTGCCGCCCGGGCCCGGCCAGGACCAGCGACGCTGCACCAGTTCCGGTGCGCCCGTGTTCCCTACGCGGACGATCGGCGCGCGATCGGTTATGCGGATGTCGGTGCGCGGCTCGAAATTGGGCCAGCCTTCGGGCGCTTCCAGACCTTCGAACAGTTCTTCGGCCGGTACGCGTTCGATCAGGCGGTAGTTGTTACACATGCTGGCGGAATGTCACCTTCGAGCGAGCGGCTTTCGGCCGTCTACCACGGACGTGGGATTTGACCACGGCGGAGCACGATCAAGCCATCTTAGTCGGAACCCGAGTCGACTCTCAGATCATGAGAACGTATAGTGAACATAGAATCGGAGCTCTCTATGCGGTCCGCGCGTTTCTACCGTTATTTTCTCGGGATCCGGCCACATCCGCGGTTGTATTCGGCGTTCCACGAGTTGGCTGAGACGGCTCGTCACCCGGCTCGCTTCGACCGGGTGCACCTCACGCTCTGCGTCATCGCCGAACGTGCCGCACGCGACCCGTTCATGGCACGGCGGGTGGAGAGGGCGCTCGGAGGGCGGGCCCTGCATGCTTTCCCAGTAAATCTCAGCCGCCTGGCGGCGGGCGCGGCGGGAGTGATCGCACGGACCTCGGGCCGGCAGGACGACATCCAGGATTTCTACCGAGAACTGGCGCGGCTGCTGGACCCCTGCGGGATCTCCCCGCTGTATCGCAAATCGGGCCTCCATCCACACATGACTCTGGGCTATGCTCCGTGCCAGCCAATGCTTCGGAACATTTCGCTGGCGTGGTATCCCGACGAACTGCTGCTGATCGAAAGCGAATACGGGCTGACGCGGCATAACGTGCTCGGTCGTTGGGCTTTGCTGCCGCCGCGCCAGCCGCTTCTGCCGTTCGGCTAGGCTACTGCCGCAACAGGTCCCGCCCGACGATCAGGCGCATGATCTGGTTGGTGCCTTCGAGGATCGAATGCACCCGCAAGTCTCGCCAGAAGCGCTCGACCGGATAATCCATCAGGTAGCCGTAACCCCCGTGCAGCTGCAGCGCTCGATCCGCCACGGCGCTGCCGGTATCGGTAGCCAGGCGTTTGG
>CAYTPY010000253.1:0-1736 GCA_964439725.1 uncultured Erythrobacter sp.
CGCCGCGAAGGTAGATCCATTCGGTGGCGAGGTTGATGTCGCGATCGTTCGCGAACCTCAGCTTGCCATCGACGGTCAGGCTGCGCAGCGCCGGCGGATCGACATCGAGCACGACTTCGGTGCCCCGCGCGATCGTCACCGCCTCCCCTTCCGCCGGCACCTTGCCGCCCGGCCACGCGGCCGGATCCGACCAGCGCACGGTCCTGACCGCTGCAGGAGCCGGTTCAGCGGCTGCCTCGGCATGAGCGTGGGCATGGCTGTCCTGCGCCGCAGCGCCAGACGCCATGCCCAGCATGAGGGTGGCTGGAATGGCCGCAGAAACAAGGAGCAAGCGAGATAACAGGCGCATAGTGTCCATCCCCTTCCGGCGGGACTACCAGCCCCGCATCTTATTCTTTGGGGTGAGTGTGCAACGAATGTCCTGAACTTCCAAGGCCCCAGCTTCGTATCGCGCGGTGGAGGGGTTGAGGCGGTTCGCCCCCCGGGCTTATTCCCTGCCTAGAGTGCCTGCGCGCCAGAATCGCCGGGCGTGGCACTGTTATCCGACCGCGCGGATCCTTTTTCAGATAGCACTCCGGACCTTGTGCTGCCCGCAGCAACAGTAATCCGTCCGATGTCACTTTCGTGCAACAGCCCGCGTTGGCACAGCGCGTTTCGCCGTAAGGGCACGGAACTGACGCCGTAAAACAAGCGTTGCGGGGGCGCGCGATCTTGGCTGCTTCACCCTGACTGGAACAAATCGGGCTTGCAGCATCTTCGTCGATACGTTTAAGACGCCCACGCGAATTGAAATGGTCTGGAGATGAACATGCGTAAGGTTATCGTCGGTGCTGCTGCTGCAGCCATGGTCATGGGCAGCACGGTCGCTCAGGCCGCGCCTGCTTCCGCTCCGATCTCTGATGCCCGCGTCGGCAGCACGGTCGAAGGTGAGTCGCTCGCAGGTGCCACTCTGTGGCTCGGCCTGCTGGCCGCCGTTCTGCTGGGCGTCGCCCTTTGGCAGATCAACGACAACGACGCGGACGACAACTTCCCCGTCAGCCCGTAGTAAACGGCACTAAGCCAGACAAATGGGGAGGCCGCCGGCGCCAGCCGGCGGCCTTTTGCTTTTGGAGCTCAGAACAGCGCCAGCGCTGCAAAGCGCGCCCGATCGACGTTGCCTCCGCTCAGGACGACCGCGGTGCGCCCCTCTGTTTCCGCCTTGCCCGCCAGCACGGCCGCGAGCCCCGCCGCGCCGCCGGGCTCGAGCACCAGCCGCAGATGCTCGAACGCGAAGCGCTGCGCCGCGGCCACTTCCGCTTCGCTGACCCGTAGTCCGTAGCGGCAGCGCCGCTTCAGCACCGCGAAGTTGACCGGCCGCGTCGCTAGCGTCTGCAGCGCGTCGCAGGCGGTCGGCGGGGCATCGGGGCCGACCGACTGGATCGTCCCGCTTTCCAGGCTGCGGCACACGTCGTCCCAACCTTCGGGCTCGACCGGCACAATTTCCGCTTCGGGGCAGGCGAGGGCGAGACCCGCCGTCAGCCCTCCGCCGCCACAGGGCGTGACGATCCGAGTGGGTATGCCACCGGCCCAGCGCTCCATCTGCGCCGCAATCTCGATCCCGGTGCTGCCCTGGCCCTCGATGATCCACGGATCGGCATAAGCGTGAACCAGCGTTCCCCCGCGCTCCTCCAGGACCCGCTGCGCCACTTCGTCGCGGTCCTCGCCCGGCCGCTCGTAGAGCACGATCTCGGCGCCGA
>CAYTPY010000254.1:0-1723 GCA_964439725.1 uncultured Erythrobacter sp.
GCAGCGATGGCGATCGGTTCCGCACTCGTAGCCGCCGCCGCATATGTGGTGGACAATCACGTGCAGCCTTCGCATCGGAATTACGCTTCGATCTAACTATGAGCGCCAAATCGCTCCCCACGCAGCCGGGGTGACCTGACGCCCAACTTTCCTCCAGCTGGGATTAGAGCCGAACCGTTCCTTGCACTGCTACCCAACCTTGGCCCACTCGGGCCTGGAGTTTTCCGCCTTGCTCAGGTCCGGTGGGCTGGTTGCACCGGCTGAGTTTGCCAGCAAGATCGGCGGGATATTCCCGATCGGCGCGCGAGGCCATATATGGTCTGGCTTCACCGGCAGAGCGCCTTAGCCGCTCAGTCCATCTCCGCCTGGGATCAATCCCACTCCGACCGCGACAGCGCCGAAGGACAGGATGGTGGCGACGATCATAAGCGCGCCGTCCCGGACGAAGATAGCTAGCCCGAACGCAGCGATGGCTGCCATGGGTGCGGTTGTGGCGAAGGGAACTAACTCAAGCGGAGGAACGGTAAGCGCTAGGAAAATGCAGAGCGCGGCCGCGACTAACACGCCCGGACCCTGCGTCAGCTTGGGCAACCGCCCATGGAACCAGCGATCTATGAAGCGGGCGACTGGTCGGAGCTTGGCCGTGGCTTTGCAGGTCTTTTCTGCCGACATTGAGCGCCTGCCAAGGAAGCGAGGCAGCCACAGATGCTTACGGCCGAAGAGCACCTGCGCTGCGACGAGGATGATGATCGCACCAAGCAGGGTCGGGAGGCCCGGAATCCCGCCGACGGGGGAAATATCGATCAAGGCTGGGATCAGCAGGAAGGGGCCGTGGCCGCGTCCACCGAGGGCCTCGACAGCGGCGCCAAGCGACACGCCCCCCTCATTCTGAGCAATCTCCTCGAGCTGGTCGAGAATGTCGCCCACGCTGTTTGGATCGTCCGCCATGCAGGCCGGAACCGGCGGGAACTTGGACCGGTTCCGCCTAGCTGCCGGTTGGGGGCCACATACCACCGAAGTGATGCGATAAGTGGGTCCCGAAGCGGCGGGCCGCCGGCCCGTGGGCCGCGCTACCTCGCGAAACGGCGGCCATGAAGCGTCATTTCCGGCAAGCCGATCCGGTTCCGCCGACGTCCGGAAACCCCTTCGCGCCGCCTGTCGACGACGGCTGGATCGATGGCGGCTACCGCCAGCCCCGCCAGCGTAGGGCCGCCGCCATCATGGCCATTGCCGCGGTCGCCGGTGCCGCCCTCATCCGCTGGCGCCGGCGGAGCAGATGAAAACCGGCTGCGAGCCAGCCCTGTTGGTCCGCTTGTCGCCGGCGGGCGCGGTGCCCCGGTAGTCCGAACGATCGCAACACGCCGCGTTAGTCGGTTGGAGAGCGGCTACGACTGAGGCCGCGTTACCCTAGCGGCGGTCCGGGGCGCAGTTGCCGCTGAGACCGTCGGTTCGAGCCTTCCTGAGCAAGGTGCACTGGCGGGGATTTGCATCGGCCGCGAGCCAGCAGGGCGCCCCAAGGCTGATGCTTCCGTCGACAACGCTCATGCAAAGCGGCCATTAGTTGAAATCGGGGCTTTTTGCCTTCCCGAGGTGCGAAAAGGCGCGCCGCGATCGCGGCAAGGATAGGCAGTTCCGCCGACCTCAATGGGCATCGCGGTGTTCCACTTTCGCAGCCGCCTCTTTCAGACCCATCGCGTCCCGGATGATGAAGTAGATATCTGTC
>CAYTPY010000255.1:0-1712 GCA_964439725.1 uncultured Erythrobacter sp.
TCCGGTTCTTCGAGGTGTCCAGCTGGTGCCGCGTGTGCGGCATGAATGTCCAGATCGTGTCGAGGGGGCCGCGTCAGCGCGCTCCCTGCCTGTCTTGCGTCGGATTATCGCGTATCTCACATGCGCGATAATTCTTGCTTGGGCGGGCGTGATATGGGATTTACACGCATCTGAGATGCGAGAGAATCCAATGCCGCTCCATCTGGTCGGAGAGACGATTGACGCGAAGCGTGCCCATCAGCGCGCCCAAGCCGGCGAGCTGATCCAGCTGGTGCGTGGCGTCTATGTCGATCACGACGTCGACGCCGATGCGACGGTCCTGGGGCACGCGGTTCGCATCGCGCACTACCTTTATCCCAACGCCTATCTTTCGTCCGCGAGTGCGATGCTGCTCGCGCCCACGCCGGATGGGCGACTGTTCCTCAGCGGTCGGCGCAATCAGCGCACGCGGATACGAGGGCTGGAGATCGTTCAGAACGAAGCACCGGCCCATCCTTCGACCGCGGCGGCGGTGGTCGGCGACGATCTTGGCGAGTTGCACATCGATGCCTCCTCGCCGCGCCAGCGCTTTCTGGAGGCCTTCCGGCTGCGCAGCGAACACGCCAGCGCGATCACCACGGACATGCGCGTCCAGATGGCTGCACGCCTTGTCGAGGAGCATGGCACTCCCCAGGCCGCGGCCGACGCCGTCTGGGCCTTGGCCCGAGAGAACGGATGGTACCGCGAAGGCGAGGGCGCCGAGCGCTTCCTGATGGCGCAACCGGGTATGGCCAACGCGCCCGTCAACAAGGCCGCGCTCGATCTCGTGGTCGCCTGGCACGGCGAGCCGCTTGGCAGGCTGACCCATGACGGGTTCGAGTGGCGATGGAAGCCGCAGCGGCGCACCGGCCCCGTCCTGGTGCGCGAGACCACGCCGGGCAAGCTGCCAGCGTTCATCGAGTCCCTGTTGCCGGAAGGCTGGCTCGCCCAGGTACTGCATGAGCGGGATGAACGCGAGGCGTTGCGGCAGGGGCGGCGCTACATGTCCAACATCACCGTCGTGGAGCGACGCGAGGAGTTGGCGGACTTGCCTTCCGACTTGCTCGACACAACTCTGGCTGGCTTTTGCGACGAAGGCCGCTTTACAGGCATCTACGCGGGCCCCGCACGCGGTGAAGTCGAGGAGACGTTCGAGCAGAGCCTGGCGCGCATCTTCGCGCGGGCCGAGATGCCGCGGCTGTCGGGCATCCAGATCAAGGCGCCCATGAGCCTGACTTCAGAAGGGCGTCTCGTTCCCGCGATCGACCAGCCGTTCACCCATATCCTCAAGCCTGCCGGCACGGCGGGGTTCGACACGCTGCCGATCGTGGAATGGCTGTGTCTCGAGCTTGGCCGGGCTGTGGGCTTCAAGACGCCTGATGCGGCTCTGATCGACATGCCCGACGGAATGCCGCCGGCCCTGCTAGTCGAGCGCTTCGACATCCGTCGTGCACCGAACGATCAGCGCCGCCTGGCGCTGGAAGATTTCTGCTCCATTCTCGATCTCCCGACCTCGGCGAAATACGACGGCACGATCGAGCGCATGGCTCGGGGTCTGCGTCCGCTGTCGACCGATCCCGCGGCCGATCTGGACACTCTGTTCCGGCGCGCGGTCTTTGCCTGGCTGATCGCCGATGGTGACATGCACCTGAAGAACCTGGCCCTGCTCAAGACGGCCGAGGCAGGCGCCAAGA
>CAYTPY010000256.1:0-1697 GCA_964439725.1 uncultured Erythrobacter sp.
AGGTCGAGCGCCATTTCCTTGGCGGTCTGCTGCTGCAATCGCCGGCGCAGGCACTCCTTCTCGCTATCGGTCAGCCGTGCGAGCGCCTCCTGCATCCGCGCGTCGATCGTCACTCCCTCACCCATGGCCCGGTTTCTAGGTCAGCGCGGCAGCGGTACCAACCTCGTTCGTCTGGTACCCCATCATCAAATCCGCTTCGGATTGTTTTCCGGCTGCCGAAGTGCAAGGTCTTGAACTAACGCAGGGCATGATTGGGGAGGTTATGGACTGGCTGCTGGCTCTGCTGCTCGGTTACGCGTTCGGCTCGATCCCGTTCGGACTGCTGCTCGCCAAGGCGGCGGGGAAGGGTGACATCCGCTCGATCGGCTCCGGCAACATCGGCGCCACCAACGTGCTGCGCACTGGCAGCAAGGGGCTTGCCGCCGCGGTCCTGTTGCTCGATCTGGTCAAGGGCTTCCTGCCGGTGTTCCTCGCCTGGCGCTGGTTTCCCGAGGCCGTTGGACTCGCCGCGCTCGGCGCGGTGGTGGGGCACTGCTTCCCCGCCTGGCTCAGGTTCAAGGGCGGCAAGGGCGTCGCGACCGCCGCCGGTGTGTGCTTCGGTCTCGCTTGGCCCATCGGCCTCGCCTATGCGATCTGCTGGCTGGCGGTGCTCGCCGTGACCCGCATTTCATCGATGGCCGGTTTTCTCGCGCCTTTCGCCGCTTTGGCCGCCGCCGGCTTTGTCGGTTACGAAGAGTTCCTGCCGGTTCTCGCCGTCATAGCCGTGATCATCGTCTTTCAGCATCGCGCGAACATCGCTCGTATCCGCGCCGGCACCGAACCCAAGGTGGGTCAAAAAGGATGAACGCGCCGGCGGCCCTGGCGCAGGACGAAGCCTTCGCCCGCATCCGCCTGCTGCGCTCGCCCAATATAGGTCCGGTCAGTTACAGCCAGCTTTTGCGCCGGTTCGGGTCCGCTGAGGCGGCCCTGGCGGCGCTTCCCGATCTCGCGGCGCGCGGCGGCAAGGGCTACCAACCCGCTCCTCGCGACCGCATCGAGCGTGAAGTCGCGGCGGTCCGCGCGGCCGGCGCCCGCTACTTGTTCCACGATGCACCGGGCTATCCCGAGCTGCTGGCTCGAGCCGAAGGCGCGCCTCCGATCCTGATCGTCCGCGGGGATGTCTCGCTGGCGGCGCAGCCGTGCGTCGCGCTGGTCGGCGCCCGCAACGCTTCGGCGGCCGCGGTCAAGCTGGCGCGCGACTTTGCCCATGCTTTGGCGGGGGAAGGCTTCATCGTGGTTTCCGGTCTCGCTCGGGGGATAGACGGCGCAGCCCACGAAGGCGCGCTGCCGCGGACGATCGGCGTCATCGCCAGCGGCATCGACATCGCTTATCCGCCGCAGCACGCCAACTTGCAGGAGCGGATTGCCAGCGACGCTCTGCTGATCGCCGAGCAGCCGCCCGGCACCGAACCGCGCGGCAGCCACTTCCCGAGCCGCAACCGCATCATCGCCGGCCTCGCGCTCGGCACGCTGGTGGTCGAGGCCGCGCCCAAGTCCGGCTCGCTGATCACCGCGCGCCTCGCCGGCGAATACGGCCGCGAAGTCATGGCCATTCCGGGCAGCCCGCTCGACGCGCGCAGCCACGGCTGCAACCAGCTGATCCGCGAAGGCGCGGTGCTGGTGCAAAGCCCCGAGGATGTGGCGGAACTGCTCAGCGG
>CAYTPY010000257.1:0-1690 GCA_964439725.1 uncultured Erythrobacter sp.
CCTTGCGCGAAGATGCGCTTCGACCAGACCGGGAAGTTCATTTCCTGCAGGTCGCGCACGTCGCGCACTCCGGCGTCGATGATCAGGCCGCGCACGCCGCGTGCCTGGGCGCTGGTGGCGAGAAGGTCTCCGAAATAGCCGTCTTCGCAGGGGGAGGTCGGCGCGATCACCAGCACGTCGCCTTCGCGGCACTGCTCGATGGCGGCGTGGACCATGTAGTTGTCGCCCGGTGGTACCGAGATCGTCACTGCCGTCGCGGCGATCCGGGCGCCCGGATAGATCGGGCGCATATAGCTGGCGAGGAGGCCCGTGCGGCCTTGCGACTCGTGCACCGTAGCGACGCCGCAAGCGGCGAGCCCGTCGACGACCGACAGCTCGGGGCGTTCGATGTTCTGGACGACGACACCGTGCATTTTGTACGATTCCTCCTGCTATACTGCTCGCGTTCGGTGACGCCCGGGACTGTGTCCGTCAAGAGCAGCGACACCGGCTGGCCGAGCCTGGCAAACTTGTAAGTAACACTTACATTCACTAACGCGAGCCCAAGCGAATGTCAGACCCGGTTTCTTCCTCTCCTGCCCCTCGCGTGGCATTGATCGGCTTCGGCGAAGCCGGTGAGAGATTTGCCGCCGCCGGGGACTGGAGCGGTTCTTCGCGCGGCTGGGACATTGCGGCCGATCGCAGGGCTCTGATGGCCGAATGCGGAGTCGAAGCGGCGGCCGATGCGGCCAGCGCGCTGGATGGTGCCGAAATCGTCCTGTCGCTGGTCACTGCGGACGCCGCGCTGGACGCGGCCCGCAGCTATGCGGCGCTGCTCCGGCCGGGGGCGATCTGGTGCGACATGAATTCGGTCTCGCCCGACACCAAGCGAGAGGCGGCCGCCGCGATCGAAGCGGCCGGCGGACGCTATGTCGACGTCGCGGTCATGGCTCCGGTCGAAGGCGCGCTTTCGGTGCCGCTGCTGGTCGCCGGCCCTTCCGCCGCGGACGCGCTTGCCTTGCTGACCCACCTCGGTTTCACGAACACCCGCCTGGCTGGCGAGGAAGTCGGCCGGGCGTCGGCGATCAAGATGATCCGGTCGGTCATGGTCAAAGGGCTCGAGGCACTTAGCCTCGAATGCGCCACCGCGGCCAAGGCAGCCGGTGTGCTCGACGACGTGACCGCCTCGCTCGACGCTTCGGAGAAGCAAATCGGCTGGCGCGAACGGTTCGCCTACAATCGCGAACGGATGGAAACGCATGGCTTGCGTCGTGCGGCCGAGATGGAAGAATCGGCCAAGACCCTGCAGGGTCTTGGCGTGGAGCCGGTGATGACGCGCGGCACGATCGTGCTGCAGCGACGCACCGCCAAACCCCGTTTAGAACGAGAGGGAACATGACGCTGATCATCGACTGCCACGGTCACTATACCACCGCTCCAGAGCCGCATAACCAGTGGCGCGAGGCGCAGAAGGCCGCTTTCAAGGAAGGCAGTGCCCCGCCGCCTTACCCGACGATCAGCGACGACCAGATCCGCGAAACGATCGAGGCCAACCAGCTCAAGCTGATCAAGGAACGCGGCGCCGATCACACGATCTTCAGCCCGCGCGCCTCGGCGATGGCCCACCACGTCGGCGACCAGGCCGTCAGCGAAGCTTGGTCGATCGCCTGCAACGACCTGATCTACCGCGTCACCCAGCTCTATCCGGAAT
>CAYTPY010000258.1:0-1675 GCA_964439725.1 uncultured Erythrobacter sp.
TCGCCGATCGGCTCACCCAGCCCGAGCTGAGGCAGCATCGGGATCAGTATCTGCAGGATTGCGAAGAGGATCGGAGCGAAGCGCGAGAGCGGCGAAGCGGACGTCATCGTCCTCTAACCAGCGGGCGGCAGTTCCGTTTCCCAGGCGCGCCTCCACCTCAATTCCCGACTTGCGCTGACGCGGCGCTGTGGCAGGTTGCGGGCAACGAGAAAAAACAGGGAGAGACGGGGTATGGCGCTTGAAGCCTATCCGAGCGTGCCATTGTTTCGGTACCCATACACACAGCTCACCGAAGCGCAGATCCGGGCCAAGCTGGCGCCGGCGGCGCAGGCCGGCCCCGGCAGCAAGAGCGCGCTCGAGACGGATCTCGCCGGCACTTCGCTGCGCATCGTCACTGACGGCGCAGGGACGTTGAACTGGCAATTCGGAGCGGGAAACCGCGTTACTCACGACGGGGCGACCGGAGGCTACGGTGCGCTGACGCTCGATCATGTGACGCTGATCGCACATCTCGTGCCGAACACTACCAAAGGCTGGGCAATCGCGTGGGACCGGCACAACAACCTCGCGACCGTGTTCGAGCTCTGGTGGGGCGGCGGTCCTGCCCCGCACACCCGCGAGATCAACCGCGCGGTGTGGCACGGCTACGTCGAAACCGCGGACGGCCCCTCGCCTGAGGAGCGGCATGGCCCTACGCTGCGCATGGAGGGGCGCGCCTATGCGTGGACCGAGGACACCGGGCTGCGCACGATCGAGTACTTCCCGTCGTATACGTACACGCACTGGGTGGAGCTCGACCGCCTCCAGGACGGACGCGGCTATTCGGCGCCCGCCGATTACATCCAGATTAGCGAGGACATCTACCTATTCGCGCGCGTCGAGGCTGAGTTTTCCGGCTTGCTGCACATGTACCTCGTGGATTCCAATCGGCTGCAGCAAGCGGGCTTGCGGCTCGGCTTCAACGGCGCGGATGATCTCGAATACTACATGTTCCGAGGCACCGGCGAATGGCTGGGTCAGAACGCGCGGTTCCAGAAGCTGGGGGATTTCAGCGCCGATCCCATCCCGATCGAGAACCCGAAAAAAGGCGAGCGGCGGATCTACCGGCCACTCGAAACGATGGACAAGATGACGCCGGCGGAAGTTGCGGCAGCGGTCGCGGCGAGTACGCGGGTGTTCGACCGGCCGAGCCCCATGGCGGGCAACGGCACGCCGCCGACCGGCGCGCTGGCCAGCAAGGCCTTCGCAATTGAGTACGACAACGGCCCAAAGATGGAATACCGCTTCGTCTCGAACGACCAGTTGCAATGGCGCAAGGATGGAGCGGGCGATTTTCGGCAGGGACGCTACAATGCCTGGGAAGTGATGCCGGGCGCGTTCATCTTCGGCCACCTGTTGGAAGGCGAACCGAACCACGATGCGCACATCGTGGTAGTCGACCTCGACAACGGAATGGCGACGAACTTCCACGGATTTCTCAACACGCCGTACTTCGCGAACGAGGCCGGTGCCGAGACGCTGTTCGGCCGGATGGTTGGCCAAGGCATTCCCGATCCTGGCCGGCGGCGGCACGAAAGGACGCGCGACCTGCTCGGCCGCGCGTTCACCTGGGAGTATTCACCCGGCCTCAACTCGATGCATCTCTATTCCACGCCGAACACGACCTCGTGGATCA
>CAYTPY010000259.1:0-1604 GCA_964439725.1 uncultured Erythrobacter sp.
CGCAGCCGCAACGCTATAATCCCAATCTTGCTAACGGAGCGCCGTCCAGACAGGGCCGTCACCTTCCGCTACAAGGACTACCGCCGCAGCGGTGCCGACCGGCAGCAGGTGATGACCGTTGCCGCCGATGAGTTCATCCGCCGCTTCCTGCTCCACGTGCTGCCCAAGGGCTTCCACCGCATCGGCCATTACGGCTTTCTGGCCAGCACGACGCGCAAGGACAGCATCGCCCACGCCCGCACGCTGTTCGCGGTCGCGCCACCGCCCGAGGATGACACGTCCGACGAACCGCCGGATACGCGGCCGCCATGCCCCTGCTGCAACGGACACATGATCGTGATCGAAGCCTTCGCACGCTGCAGCAGCCCCGCGCGCCTCCATCTGTCATGCCGCCCATCCGGGGAACTTGTGTCGTGACCCGGCACGGCCCGACCTCACTTCGCCGCGTAATCGCCGCGCAATCGCTGCGCTTCCGGCGAGGCCGCCACTCACGCGATCGCCGCCGGCAAGCGATCCGGTGCCCGTCCCGGGCCACGATCCGAGCAACACTCCGCCTTCGACACCCCTGCTGACCGCCAACATCCTGCGCCACACATGCACCCAGGCTCCAGACCTCATCACTCCAGGATCAGCCAAAACTCGAAATACCCATAGCGCACCGCGTGCGGCCCGCGGGTTCGTGCCCCGGGACTTCCTCCGTACGCCTCCGGCGCCCGGAACCCTTCACGTTGGCTGCAGGTCGGCTTCCAGAAGCCAACAGCCAGATGCTGCCGTTCGCCATGAGCGGCTGGGGTGGCAGGTGGGCTTCCTCACTTAGATTCAGAACCTAGCGCTAACGGGATTCCGGCTTGGTTCATCGATACAAACAATTACAATTTCGGTGGGCGTGGCGGGCGCTTATGCCCTTGGAGAAGCGGCGCCATCCATGCAAACTGCTTGCAACGATAATAATGCGGACATTCGTTCGCGAGAGGGGATGACGATCATGCGGCAGTCCTGGCTCTATTCTGGTCTTCTTTCCGTACCGCTCCTGATGGCCACCGGTGGAATCGCCGTTGCTCAGGATCATGTCCACAGCGACCCGGTGGTGGACGCTGCGGTGCAGGCGGCGCCTGTGGCGATGCGCAAGGTGCGCTGGTCCGATCCGGCCGCCTGGCCCGACCGGAAGGTGCCGAAGGAAGGCGATGCGGTCACCATCGCCCGCGATATCGATATGGTGCTCGACGTCGATCCGCCGGCGCTGCGCAGCCTGACCGTCGACGGCAAGCTGCGCTTTGCCGACGACCGCGACCTCGGGCTGGAAACCGAGTGGATCTACTTACGCGGCGGCGAGCTGCACATTGGCGAGGAGGGCAAGCCCCATACCCGCCGGGCTTCGATCACGCTGACCGACACGGTGCCGGGCGAGGACATCAACACGATGGGCGATCGCGGCATCATGCTGATGCGCGGCACGCTGAGCCTGCACGGTGACCGCGAGAACGCCTGGACGAAGCTGTCAAAGACCGCCGCCAAGGGCGCCAACCGCATCGAGGTGCTGAACGCGGCCGGCTGGCGCAAGGGCGACGAGATCGTGCTGGCCTCCACCGACTTCGATCCGCGCC
>CAYTPY010000260.1:0-1578 GCA_964439725.1 uncultured Erythrobacter sp.
AGGTAGATCCATTCGGTGGCGAGGTTGATGTCGCGATCGTTCGCGAAAGTGAGCTTGCCATCGACGGTCAGGCTGCGCAGCGCCGGCGGATCGACATCGAGCACCACTTCGGTGCCCCGCGCGATCGTCACCGCCTCGCCTTCCGCCGGCACCTTGCCGCCCGGCCAGGCGGCCGGATCGGACCAGCGCACCGTCCTGACTGCTGCAGGAGCCGGTTCAGCGGCTGCCTCGGCATGAGCGTGGGCATGGCTGTCCTGCGCCGCAGCGCCAGACGCCATGCCCAGCATAAGGGTCGCTGGAATAAGCGAGGCATAAAGGTGCAGGCCAAGCCGCTTGCGCATGATATTCATCCCCTCAACCGGAACTCTCGGTCCCTCTTTTTGTAGCTGACGATGAAGCTGCAATGGATCGGCCGATTTGCCAAGCCGATATCGCAGACGAACAGGTTTGCGCGCCACAGGCCGAGCTAGCCAACAGGCGTCAGTGCCGCAGTCGCTCGGCAAGCAGGGAAACGAACATGAAGATCAATCTCTTGGGCAAGACCGCCATCGTAACCGGCTCCACCGGCGGCATTGGCCACGCTATCGCCGCCGGCTTGGCCGAGGCAGGCGCGGAGACAGTGATCGTCGGGCGCACACGCCAGAGTGTGGAGGCCGCTTTGCAAAGACTCGATGGAGCAAGGATACGCGGTGTCGTTGCCGACATTGGCACGGCCGCGGGCGCAGAAGCCCTGATCGGCGCCGAAACCGACGCCGATATCCTCGTCAACAATCTCGGTATCTATGGCGGAAAACCATTCTTTGACATCACCGACGACGACTGGGAGGAAATTTTTCAAGTCAACGTGATCGGCGGCCTTCGCTTGGCACGGCACTATGCGCTGGGGATGCGCGACCGTGGGTGGGGGCGCATCCAGTTCATCTCCAGCGAATCCGCGCTGAATATCCCTACCGAGATGGTGCATTACGGCGTCAGCAAGGCGGCCGTACAAGCGGCAGCGCGTGGGCTCGCGAAGGTGCTCGCGGGCAGCGGGGTCACGGTCAACAGCATTCTACCAGGCCCGACGCGCACCGAAGGCTCCGTCGCCATGATGCAAGCCCTCGCCGAAGAACGCGGTGTCCGTGTCGACGAAATGGAGATGCTCTTCCTTAAAGAAAACCGTCCTTCGGGCCTGCTCGGGCGCTTTGCTAGCCCGGAAGAGGTCGCGGCGATGAGCGTCTATATCGCGTCGCCCCAGGCCAGCGCGACCACGGGCGCAGCGCTGCGGGTTGAAGGAGGAATCGTCGAAAGCATCGCCTGATGCACATCGACGGCGGGACGCCCATTAATGAAATGGACATCCGTCAAACTGAGCACGGCCTATCTCAGGCCAGGGTTCAACGCCGCCGACTAGGGCACCTACGGGCTATCATCCCTCGCCTCACACCAGCATTTCGCGCGCCGGGCCTTGGCCGAGGAATGCCGACGGACTCGCTGTCGCTCCATAGGCTCCGGCGCAGAACACCGCGACCAGGTCGCCCTCTCGCGAGCGCGGGAAATGGCCGTTGTCGGCGAGCCGGTCGAGCGGCGTGCACAGGC
>CAYTPY010000261.1:0-1571 GCA_964439725.1 uncultured Erythrobacter sp.
GCAGCCGGCACACCTCGAACAGCTTGCGCGTCTGCGGCTCGATGCCCTTGGCCGCATCGATCACCATGATCGCCGAATCGACAGCGGTCAGCGTGCGATAGGTATCTTCCGAGAAGTCTTCGTGGCCCGGCGTGTCGAGCAGGTTGAACGTCACCCCGCCCCGCTCGAACGTCATGACCGAGCTGGTCACCGAGATCCCGCGCTGCTGCTCGATCTTCATCCAATCGCTGCGCGCCCGCCGCGCCTGCCCGCGCGCCTTGACCTCGCCGGCAAGGTGAATCGCCCCGCCCTGCAGCAGCAGCTTTTCGGTCAGCGTGGTCTTGCCTGCGTCAGGATGCGAAATGATCGCGAAAGTGCGGCGGTTGGAAGTGGTCATGGCGGCGCCGGTTAGCGGCACCGGCGGCGAGCGTCCATGCACAAGCTCAAACACGAACAGCCCTACTTCCCCGCCCTCACTTCACTCACGCCCTCCCCTCTTCTCGTTATCCCCGCGAACGCGGGGACCCAGCCGGCTCCCATCGCGCAACCTCGCTCTTGGGTTCCCGCTTCCGCGGGAATGACGAAAGTTGGTAGATGGCTTCGTCGCTTCGCTCTCCGCCATGACGAAGATGGACGGGCTAAGCGCGCCCGGCCGGCGTCACCGTCACCCCCAGGCGGAACTGCCGGCTCTCACCCGCCGGCAGGACGGCCACCCCGGGCTTGCCGCGAAAATCGCCCTCAAAGCCCTCCGGATCGTTGAATCCCTGCCACGGTTCGATCGCCAGAAACGGGGCACGGGGCTTCTGCCAGATGCCGAGATGGGGGGAGTCGGGAAAGTCGAGGCGCAGCGCCGCGCCGTTTTCGCCCGAGAACACGAGGGAGCGGCTCTCCAGCCGGTCCCAGATCAGCGCATCGCGCTCGAACAGCGAAGCATCGGGCGCAAGGACCCGCCCCTGCACCGGTGTCGGCTCGCTGTCGGTCCGCAGCGTCCCGCTCGCCGGATCGATCCGCCGGACAGGAGCCGGCTCCTCGCGCTCGAACGCGATCCGGTGCGCCGCCTTGTCTCCTCCGCCCGGGAGCGGCCAGGCAAAAGCGGGGTGAAAGCCGAAGCTGAACGGCATCGACGCATTGCCCCGATTTGCGATGGTGACCGTCGTCGTCAGGCACTGCCCTTCGAGCGCAAACTCCGCCTCCAGCGCAAAAGCAAACGGGTAGGCAGCGCGCGTCTCCGGGCTGTCGACCAACAGGAAGCGCGCCTGGTCGCCCGCGGCCTCGATCAGTTCGAAGTGGCTGTGCCGCGCGAAGCCATGCTTGGGCAGTTCGTAGACCGCTTCGCCCAACCGGTACCGTCCGCCATTCAGCGCGCCGACGATCGGGAACAGCAGCGGCGCGTGCCCGGTCCAGAACGCCGGGTCGGCGTCGGTCATGTACTCGCGCCCGGCGGCGTCGGTCAGAGACCAGAGCTCCGCGCCAAGCGGGTTGATGCGCGCGGTGAGGACGCCGTTCGTCAGGCTGACGAGCTCCGTCGCAGTCACCGTCAGCCGCGCAGCTCCGCGCCCAGCTTGGCCGTCGCGGCGACGATCCGCTCGGAG
>CAYTPY010000262.1:0-1546 GCA_964439725.1 uncultured Erythrobacter sp.
TCGGGCGGGGAAGCACCCAGCCGGTCGCCGATAACGGGAGCGAGGATGGGCGCGCTCGCAATCGCCGGGTGGAACTGGTGCGGCAACAGGAATTACGGTGACTGACTACGGTAACAATGCACTAGTCCGAGCCGGGAGTCTGTCACCGTAATCCTGGAGAAGATCGCGGAAGCGACCGGCAGCAAGTGCGGATCGCTGGAAGCAGTGTGGACCAGGTATGCTGTCCCTGGAATTAGCGAATGGTATGCCACTGTGCCCGATAGCAGGGACCAACAACGCCACCGGCCCCTCTACAACGCCACTCCTCGCACCCGGTGACCTGCTCCGACCCGGGGTTGTGCTTTGCACAGCTTCGCTTCCACCTCCAACTACGCCGACCGCAAGCTGTCGTGGATCTACTTCTCGGGCACGCTCGACGCGGCGATCTAACCTACCCTTCGTCATCCCCGCGAAAGCGGGGACCCAGTCGCAGTTGGGGCAATCAAGGAGCCGACTAGGTTCCCGCTTTCGCGGGGAAGCGCAGCTGTCCACGGACAATGACGAGGAAAGGGGCCGGGCCATCCTGAGCCTGTCGAGGGCCCACTCCTGCCGCTCGCGCGCGCCGCTGCGCGTGGTCGAGGTCGAAAGCTGGGAGCCCCACCCGCCCTGGAACAAAAAAAGAACTTCAAAAATAGGATTTCGTCTGCTCCACACTCCTCGATGAGCGCTCGAACCGACTCCTCCTCTGCCGCGCCCTGCGCGCCCTCGCCGCTGCAACGGCGGCTACCGATGGCCCATCGCCAAGACGGTGGCGTTCCTCAAAGCGCTCGCGCAATGCAGCCACGGGGCCGGGGCGCCGCGCAAGCTGACGGTCCGATGCGCAAGGGTAAAATTTTTTCCCCTGGACTGTGTAACACCCGGTCCATGTCTCGCAATTCCGGGGCCGCAAGTCCCGGAACGGCATGCACGTCCCATGGTGGCTTTGCACCCAATTCTCAGGCCGCCCGCTCTCCCACCGCCGCCGGCACCAGCTTCTCCACCAGCCGCTTCAGCTCCGCCGGCGTGGTGTGCCCGGCGACGATCTCGTGATAGCCGATCCCCGCCTTGCGCAGCGCCTCGCGCTTGACCGCGTCGCGCGCGGCGGCGGTGCCCTGGTGGTGGCCGCTGCCCTGGTATTCGAGCGCGTGGCGCACGTTCGCGTCCGGATCCATCAGCGCGAAGTCGACCCGCTTGCTGTTGATGCAAAAATAGGCGTCCTTGTCATCGCTGGCCAAAAACTCGCCGAGGCTGACTTGCGCCATCACTTGCCAGGCGGGATTGCGGGCGATCACCGCGTTGTCGAGCGCCTTGAACACTTGGCTTTCGGGCCGGTTGAGCAAGGCGCGCGGCCGGAAACTAGCCCGCATCACCGCCTTGAGCTGGTCGGCCGCCAAGTCGAGCCTGCACGCCGCGGCCTGTTGCCTGGCGGGCGCGATCTTGCGCTCCGCTTTGCCGAACCGGCCTTTCCCGGCGTTGCGCCTCTCGCGCTCGATCCGGTTGAAGGCATTCTCGATGGCGATCCCGATCG
>CAYTPY010000263.1:0-1524 GCA_964439725.1 uncultured Erythrobacter sp.
GCGATCATCGCCCGGTCCGGGCAATCTCGGCAAAGATCTCGTGCATGAAGTCGCCCAGCAGCGTCATCATCGACGCGCCGAAGATCACCAGCACGAGCGCGATCGCGGCCAGCTTCGGGACGAAGGTCAGGGTCTGCTCGTTGACCGAGGTCGCGGCCTGGACCAGGCCGATCACCAGGCCGACGGCCAGGCTGGCGAGCAGAACCGGGGCGGCGACCAGCGCGGTCGTCCACAACATGCGGTCGGCGAAGGAGAGGAGGACGGGGAGCTCGTTCATACGAAACTCGCCGCCAGGGAGCCCATCAGCAGCGCCCACCCGTCCACCAGGACGAACAGCAGCAGCTTGAACGGCAATGACACGAGCATCGGGCTCATCATCATCATGCCCAGGCTCATCAGCACGCTGGAGACGACGAGGTCGATCACCAGGAACGGCAGGAACAGCATGAAGCCGATCTGGAACGCGGTCTTGAGTTCGCTGGTCACGAAGGCCGGCAGCAGGATCGAGAACGGCACGTCCTGAGGGGATTCGAACCGCGGCGAATTGGCCATGTCGGCGAACATCGCCAGGTCGGTCTCGCGGGTCTGGCGGATCATGAAGGCGTGGAACTGGTCGCCGGCATTGGCGATCGCCTGCTCGGCATCGATCTGCCCGGCGGAATAAGGGGCGATAGCGGTGTCGTTCACGCGCTCCAGCGTCGGCGCCATCACAAACAGGCTGAGGAACAGGGCCAGCCCGATAAGCACCTGGTTGGGCGGCGTCTGCTGCAGGCCCAAAGCCTGGCGCAGGATCGCCAGCACCACGATGATGCGGGTGAAGCTGGTCATCATCAGCACCAGGGCCGGCAGGATCGTCAGCAGCCCCATGATGAGGAGGAGCTGCAGCGACAGGCTCAGCGGCTCGCCGCCGGCCCCGGACATCGTGCTGAAGGCGCGGTCCAGAGCGCCCGGGACCGCGGCGGGTGCCGCAGCCTGGGCCGCGGCTGCCGCCTGCGCCAAAGCGGCTTGAGGAGCCGCGAGCGCCGCTATCACCGTCCCGAAGGACAGGAGGCGTCTCATGCCTGGATCTCCTGGAGCTCGACAGCCGGGCGGGCGGGAGCCTCGGCAAGCCGGGTCAACCCGTTGCGCGAGGTGGAGACGAGGATCTCGCGCCCATGGAACTCGATTACGGCCAGGCGCATCGTCGGCGACAGCATCGTCGTTTCGACGATCCGCACGGCGCGGCTGCCGCCCTGCGGCGCGCCGAACCGGCCCTGCATGCGCTGCGTCAGCTTCAGGCTGCCCCAGATCATCACGCCGATCAGGGGCAGAAGCAGCAGCAGCTTGAGAACGTACCAGAACATCAGGCTTGCGCTTCCATCGCCAAGGCTTCGGCAGCGGGGGCGGCGGCACGGGGTGCCTGATCGCCGCCGATCAGCTCGAGAATACGCAGGCCGAAGCGGTTGCCTTCGGCGACGACTTCGCCGCGCGCGATCAGCTTGCCGTTGACCTTCACGTCGAGCGGCTCGTCGGTCAGGCGGTCGA
>CAYTPY010000264.1:0-1521 GCA_964439725.1 uncultured Erythrobacter sp.
TCCTTGTTCTCGTCGCGCATTTCCTGGTGGCTCATCTTCAGGCGCTTCATGCGCCGCGCCCACTGTACCGGTACGTCGATCAGCGCGATGACGATGAGTCCGGCCGCCAGCGCGAACAGCAGGCTGGTCAGCGCGCCCCAGCCGGCGGTGAGCTGCTGTGACAGGTTACCTTTGCCGAGCCCGGCAATGGTTTCGAACCAGCCGCGGCCCCAAGCGAAGGCGATGGAGCCCAGTAGGCCGACCTTGAGCAGGCCCTTGCCCATTTCGATCAGCCCGTTGAGCCCGAACATGCGCTTCAGGCCCGACAGAGGGTTGAGCCGCGAGCCTTTGAAATTGAGGTTGGAGGGCACCCAGCGCCCGTCGCTGAAGCCGAGCTGCGAGGCGACGGCGAGCAACATGATCGGCAGCGCCAGCGTCGCCAGCGGCAGCAGCACGGTCATCAGGATCGATATCAGGATCGGGCCTACGTCGAAGCGCATCACCGCGGCGCGGTCGAAGATCAGGCTGGCGCGCAGCAGACCGACCAGGTCGCCGAGCAGCCACGGGCCCGCGAACGTCAGCCACGCGGCGCCGAACAGGATGACCGCGGCGGTCGAGAGTTCGCGCGAGCGGAGGACGTCGCCCTTCTTGGCTGCGTCCCGGCGGCGCTTCGGAGTTGGCGCGAAGGTCTTTTCGCCCGCGGTCTCGCTCATCGCAGAAGCGTTCCTTCGACTTGCTCGAGCCCCATGATCACCACGCCGCCGAGTTGGTCGTAGATCACCGGCGCGGCGAGAATGAGCGCGGTAATGCCCGCGAGAACACCCGCCGGCAGACCCAGCGCGAACAAGTTCAGCGACGGCGCCGAACGGCTCAGCACGCCCGTCACGATCTGCACCAGCAGCAGCACCAGCGTCACCGGCAGGGCGATGCGCACTGCGGTCTCGAACATGGTCCCGGCGAACGAGGCGATCACCGCGAAGCGATCGGCGCCGAGCCAGGTCTGGCCGGGCGGGAAGGCGTTGTAGCTTTCGACGACCAGGCCGATCCAGTGGAGGTGCGCGCCCATCGCCAGGAAGATCAGGGTCAGCACGATGGTGAAGAACTGGCCGAAGGCGGTGGTCTGTCCGCCGCCGCTCGGGTCGGCCGAAACCGCCATGCTCATGCCCATGCCGCCGCCGATCAGTTCCGCGGCGATCGTCGGGGCGGCAAAGGCGATCTGCAGGATGAAGCCGAGCGCCAGGCCGACGACGACTTCACCGGCGATGGCCAGCATGCCCGCCAGCGTGAACAGCGCAGCCGGGGCGGTGATGGCCGGCATCCAGGCGGCAACGAAGAAGGCCACGGCGCCGGTCGCGCAGACCCGCACCGTCACGGGTATCGAGGCGGCTCCGAAGAACGGCGCCGCGAGCATCGCCGCGCCGATCCGGGTCATCAGGAACACCACGCGCCAGAAGTCCTGCTCCAGCGCGCCGAAGCCGAAGTCGAGTGCGATCATCGCCCGGTCCGGGCAATCTCGGCAAAGATCTCGTGCATGAAGTCGCC
>CAYTPY010000265.1:0-1521 GCA_964439725.1 uncultured Erythrobacter sp.
TCAGCCGCGCAGCTCCGCGCCCAGCTTGGCCGTCGCGGCGACGATCCGCTCGGAGATGCCCTTGAGGGCCTCGTCGGTGTAGCTCTTGTCAGTCGGCTGCAGCGTCACTTCGATCGCAATCGACGTCTTGCCCTCGGGCACGCCTTGCCCGGCGAACACGTCGAACACGCGGGCATCGACGATGTTCGCCTTGTCGGCGCCGCGCACCGCGCGCAGCAGCTCGCCGGCGGGAAGTTCGGCCGGAACGAGGAAGGCGAAGTCGCGCGTGACCGCCTGCAAGGGCGGAGGTGCATAGGCGCTGCGCGCGAAGCCGCTGCCCTTGCGGGCCGGAATGGCATCGAGGAACAACTCGACCGCCGCCACAGGGCCTTCGATGTCGAACGCCTCCAGCGTCGTCGGATGCAACGCGCCGAACCGCGCCAGCACCGTCTTCGGCCCGAGCCGCAGCGTGGCCGATTGGCCAGGATGGAACTGCGGACCCGCCTCCCCCATCACCTGCAGCTTGTCGACCGGAGCTCCGGCTTCGGCGAGCAGCGCCAGCGCTTCGGCCTTGGCATCGAAGGCATCGAACGCCTGCGCTTTTCCGCTGGCCCAGCCGCGTGGCTCTCTCTCACCGGCAAGCAGCACCGCGAGCGTCAGGCGCTCGTCGCTCCGCCCCGCATCACCGCGCAAGTAGCGGCGGCCGATCTCGAACAGCCGCACCCCGTCAGCGCCGCGGTCGAGACTGCGCTTCGCCGCCGACAGCAGACCCGGCAGCAGCGAAGGCCGCATCGCCTTCATGTCCTCGCTGATCGGGTTTTCGAGCACCCACAGGCCGCCGTTCCCTTCGGCGAAGTGATCCGCGTCTGCCGGGGGGATGAACGACCACGTCACCGCCTCGTTGAGCCCGCGCGCCGCGGCGGCGCGGCGCAGTCGGCGCTCGAGCTTCTGCTCGGGCGTGGCGGTCGGCCGCGCGACGCCTTCACCGCGGGGCAGCGCCACGCTCTCGACGCGGTCGATCCCGTGGACGCGAACCACTTCCTCGACGATGTCGGCCGCACCGTCGATGTCGGGCCGCCAAGTGGGGGCGGTAACCGTCCAGTCTTCCGCTACGGAAAAGCCGAGCCGCTCGAGGATCGCGCGCTGCTCGGCCGGGGCGATCTCCACGCCGCCGAGCTTGGCGGAGAGCAGCGGGTCGTAAGCCACGCGCGCCGTTTCCAGCGGCGGCGTTCCCGCCCGCACCACTTCGGAAGCCTCGCCGCCGCAAGTCTCCACGATCAGCGCGGTCAGCAGCTCCAGCCCGTCATCCAGGAAAGCCGGATCGACGCCGCGCTCGAACCGCGTGCGCGCGTCGGAGGCGAGGCCGAGCGCGCGGCCGGTCGCGCCGATGCGCTCGGGATTGAAGTAGGCGATTTCGAGCAGCACGTCGGTGGTACCCTCGGACACGCCCGAGTCCTCGCCGCCCATGATCCCGGCGATGTCGTGGACCTGCCGCTCGTCGGCGATCACCGTCATCTCGGGAGTGAGCGTATAGGTCTTCTC